>JAPOIJ010000133.1 GCA_029979005.1 Planctomycetota bacterium
ATTAAATAATAAGGAACGCGCTAAACCTGACAAGGTTGAAGCGCTAGGTTTGGCTGTTTCCCGAGATTATAAGCTGATCCGGGGGAGGGTTCGAAAAAATAAGTGAGTGGTGAAATATATATGCCGCTTAGAATGTGAAATTACCTTAACGCTTGGCAAATCCGATTTTTGCCCGAATGGACGTTTCGTCTTTTCGTTCGCCAGGAGTCAGATCATCCAGTAGCTTTCTTTGTGCGCGAATCAGGATGGGAGACGTGTTAGATTGCAACAGCATAGCATCTCCGGTGGCTTTAATGGCGGTTCTTGACGCACCTTTTAACCCGAGAAAATTGTTATCGACAATTTCAAGGTCGACGACTTTCTGTTCGGGAATCGCGAGTTCCCATTTGATAGTGACTGCGAATGGGTGTCGCGGTGCCGGGCCAGTCGATATTAATTTCAGCGGCAGTTGTTCGTTGCCGATTTTGACGTTGAGTTTTTTAGTGATAAATTTCCCCGCCGCCTCGTGGAGTTTTTTCGTCAATTCTGGAGATAAAGCGTGCCCGGAATCGGAGTTGGGCTCTATCTCAATTTCACTTGCCTCGGTCTTTAAAGGGGTGGCCGTTGTTTCGGAAGATACGGCATTGGCGTCGAGTTTTGACCATTCGCTAAGCACTTTTTCCGCAGTTTTTTTGTTAAGTCCGATTGAATAGGTGATTTCAGCTTTGTTTCCTCGGACAATTATTGCGAGAGTTTTTTCGACAAAGTCATCCTCAAAGCGGTGAGATGAGGACCAAACCGTCCCAAAACCGAGATTGGCGATAATCGCGAACGATATTAATACTGTTTTCATCATCAATCGAACATCTCAGCATCAAATGAACTGGTGGGCGGCGGGATCTCAGAATAATATAGTGGAAAGCGTTTTTATTGTACCAAGGTTTATGTTTATGAATTCAAATGAAATTCTCGATCGCGAATTTTTAGAGATTCGTGCGAAAATATTAGAGGTCGCGGCAGCACTGGATCGAATTGAGCGGGCAGATGGAGATGTGTCGACCGATCCTCGAATGAAATTGATCGCGGATGCCATTGAAGTTATTGCAGGTGAGCATTCGGATCCTATTCGAGCGGAAAAAATCCAGTTGCTGTTTTCGAGAGCTTACGATGAGCAGTGGCGCACCGAATTTTCCATTGCCTCACGTTTCTAGATGGACGATTGTTGCTAGACGGCCACTTTCTGGCCGACCGCTACGTTTTCGTTTACAACCACTCGTTTCCGTGGTACCAACAGTTTTGAATTTTATCTTGCCGTTTCGGCAGTTTTTTTAGAAAGACGGATTCATGTACTACATCGACCCGCATCTACATATGGTCTCGCGGACGACAGACGACTATGAAACACTTGCCAAGATGGGGTGTGTTGCCATCAGTGAACCGGCGTTTTGGGCGGGGTTCGATCGGGGAAGTGGTGAGAGTTTCCGAGATTATTTCCGACAGCTAACCGAGGTTGAGCCAAAGCGAGCCGCTCAGTACGGCATCCAGCACTTTACTTGGCTTTGCATTAATGCGAAGGAGGCCGAGAACGTTGAGTTGTCCCGAGAGGTTCTCAAAATTATTCCAGAATTTTTGGACTGTCCAAATGTATTGGGGATTGGCGAAATCGGGCTGAATAAGAACACCAAGAATGAGGCGATCATTTTTCAGGAGCATATGGAACTTGCGATTGCACACCAACAGCAGGTGTTGATCCATACGCCTCATCTGGAGGACAAATATCAGGGAACTCGGATGATTCTCGACATGCTTGGCGAGCATTCTATCGATCGTTCAAGAGTGTTGGTCGATCATGTTGAAGAGCACACGGTAGGTCCGGTGCTTGAGGCGGGCTACTGGGCGGGAATGACACTGTATCCGGTAACGAAATGTACTCCGTCGCGAGCAGTCGATATTATCGAACGGCATGGAGCAGAGCGATTGTGTGTCAATTCCGCAGGAGATTGGGGGCCATCAAAACCAACAGCGGTTCCGGATTTGGTGCTTGAAATGCGCCGAAGAGGCCATAAAGAGAGCTTGATTAAAAAGGTGGTTTACGACAATCCACGGGATTTTTTCCGTCAAAGTAAGAACTTCAACCTCGAGAATCCTGCGGAACGTTAAGGAGAGTATTTAAAGCGATTCGGGGCGTTGTTGAGAATGGTGGCGTAAATTGCGAGCGTTTTGCCCTGATTTCTAGTTGCCAGTCTCAATAAGACTGGTAAAGTAGATCGAGATCAATCGTTTCCTTTAATGCCGGAGAATCCGTTCGCGGACCGCCGAGATTTTATGAGCCAAGAATCTGATTTAAAAACACTCGCTCCGGTTCATGTTGCGCTCACGCCTCAACAGCGATTCAGTGACTTTTTACAAAGTCGCGGTATGCGAAATACGGAACAGCGTCGAGCGATGCTGGAATTGGTATTTCTGGAACATGACCATTTTGACGCGGATCAATTGCTGGAACGGCTGCCCGCCAAGGGTGAGAAGGGCTACGTCAGTCGTCCTACTGTTTACCGAACGTTGGGTGAATTTGTCGACGCAGGATTGTTACGTAAGTTCTCACTGGACGGAAGAAGCGTTTACGAGCATGACTATGGGTACCCCCAGCATGACCATTTGTACTGCACGAAGTGTGAGAAGTTAATTGAGTTTCAAAGCGATTCTTTGCTTGAAATTCGAAGCGACGTCGGCAAGGCCCATAACTTCGACGTGCGAAGTCATCGGTTGATCGTATCCGGCGTTTGTGAAGACTGCCGACGGGGGCGCCGTCGCGAGCGCCGAAAAGTTGATTTGATTTAAGTTGTTCCGTCGACTAGAAATTAAATCGTGAACAATAATTAGCAAATAAAAAAGGCGTCCTCTCCACTGAGAAGACGCCTTGGTTTTTATAGCCTGCTTAAATCCGAAAATTCAGTTTCGATTGAATTAGTGATCCAGAGGTTCGTGTGCTTTGATCTCACCCTTGTAGACTTTGTCTCCAATTTTAATTTCGATGTCGACTCCGAGTGGAATCGCGATTGAAAGTTGCTGATCGTCAAGCATGTAGACCGCAGAAAGTCCTTGTTCGTCTGCCTTCTCGGCCACTAACGTGAATCCCTCTTCTTCGCTACCAACTTTTGGGGTAACCGTAAAACTGTCGACTTTCTGAGCGACTTCCTTTTTGCCAGCGGCATCCAATAAATACATTTTGATGACGTTGCTGTCAGTATATTTTTTCCACTCGCCCTGCATGTCGTTTGGCTCGAGTTCAAAAATATGGCCACCAAACGGTCCGTGTGCTGGATGATCTGAATGGTCGTGAGCATGATCATGAGCGTGGTCGTGGTCATGATCGTGGTCATGATCGTGCTCTGCAGAATTCGCTCCACCGCCATTTGTTTTTGCATTCCCGCCGGATGTGTCACAACCGGTCACGGCAAATACGGCAACCGCCAATACTGCTAAAATTAAGGACGATGTAGAAAGGATACGCATTGTTGCTCCAGTAAAAAAATCAATTTTGTATGTCTAGCAGTCGCTAGGTTTATGTCGGAAAGCGTGAAAGCAATTGGTTAATCAAACAAACCTCAATTATAGAGTTCCTTGGCAAAATGGAAACACCGAACACTCTGTTTGTTTTTGCAGAAGGTCTCTCAATGCCAAAAGAGTTCGCTCCCACGGCCACTACGAATTATTCATTCATCTTGTTCAATGCTGAGCGATTTTGGATTGTTTATCCATAGATTTAGGGGGTGTTTTTAGTTGTCGAGTGGCGTGTTGGGAAACTGGAAGTTAGTCTTGCCGAGTATCTCGCGAAGGACGCTTTTTCCATGCCGTTTCATTGCGTCACTCCATAAATCGTCAGGATCGCAGAAAATTTGGTCGGCGCTGCTGTTTCGAATGCAATACCAATAGCCATGATTGACTTCCGATTTTA
This sequence comes from Planctomycetota bacterium, assembly GCA_029979005.1. Classification (GTDB taxonomy): domain Bacteria; phylum Planctomycetota; class Planctomycetia; order Pirellulales; family Pirellulaceae; genus Mariniblastus. Next base: position 3,935 of record JAPOIJ010000133.1, read on the forward strand.
GTTGCCCCAGTTTCCAGCCAACGATCCCAAAAGCGATTCGGTAGGGAGTGTTGTTAAGATCAATCAACTCTCTAAATTTATTAGCCTGCGCGGTAACAAAAATACCTCCCGGCATTTCAATTTCACCGAGAATCTGGTTTTGATGAATTGCAAAAACCGGTCCGTTAATCGGACCGCCGCTCACTAGACAACGTTCGTCGAGGCTTTGTCCCGTTAATTTTTGCCAAGCTGATTTGATCTCTTCGTTGGCCGGTTGATTGAGGGTGACGCCGATCGTTCCCAACTTGTTGCTTTGCAGGATAAGAATGACTGCTTGCTGAAAAGGTGTTTCTGAAAGTAACTCGGTTGCGATGAGAAGAGAGCCAGGATTGAATTCTGGAGTGAAATCAAACGGCATCAGTTCTGAACTGGTGAAGCGATCGGTCAAGAATTTCCCCGTGGCCAAAAATGAACTTGAGGTAACACAAAAACTGTTTGAATAAGCCTGCAAGACAACAGATTGCTTGTTCGTTAGTTTCTATTTTCCTGTTTTTTCACACAGCAAATTGCGTGCCGTTCGTGAGCACGTTTCTCAAATTCGACAGAGCCGATAATCGGATGTGTTTTGTAGAGAATTTCACGCCATTTAGTTTTCAATGGCTGAAAGAATGCCTTTATTTTGCCGATGTAAAGGAGCGTTTAGATTAATTGCGACACCTTACTTGCCAACTTGTCAGGCGCGAAATTCATTGCCTGAAGAAAGTGCTGGATTCAACAGGTGGGGCTACTCAAATTTTTGGATATTAGGACTGGCTTTCAGCTTGTTTACGGTCAAATTTTTCTTCAGCTGTACTGGGTCTGAAGTAGATAGGTTCGAGGCTCCAGTAACTTTCCCGTTCTCCAGCGGTGTATTTTTTTCTAGCGAATCGGCCAATCAGGGAGGCTGAGCAAATTCGATTTGGTTCCGGGGGCAATTCACAACCGAGTTGGGTTACCAGTTCGGAGGTAAGAACCTTGGGAATGCCAGGTCCTGTAATAATGTCGCCAGCTACAAGAGAAGATTTCCAAGTCTCAAATTCAGTTATTTGACTGGAGGAAATTTCTTCAAGTTGCAAACTTGATTGGGCATCTAGATAGGCTTGGTAATACGATGAGAATAGCTGTCCACGTTGGGCGTTTACAACGGGTCGAATTTTTAGCTTTTCGGATGATTCAACGGAGTCTGCGATAAGAGAAAGTTCAGCTGTTCCAAAAGCCAGGGCTTCGAGAGTGTTGATGCCGAGGACGGGAGTGTCGCATGCGTACGCAAGGGTTTTGGCAGTGACGACACCGGCTCTGAGTGAAGTAAATGATCCAGGCCCCTTCGTGATGGCAATCAGGTCCATGTCTTTTAGGGTGACCCCACATTTTTCGAGTACAGTTCGAATCATGGGAGTCAATAAAGTAGAAGCACCGGGAGGAAATATTCGCGAAGGCTTCCCCTGCCCTTTGGATCGTTTTCGGACATAGCCTTGCGGAAGGGAATCGTCATCCCCAGCGCTTGATCGCCCACTAGCAGGTTTCGATTGATTTTGAAATTGAATCGAATCAAGTTCTAGTACAGCCTCGGTGTCGTTAACAACTGCCACTGAAAACGCGGTGGAAGATGAGTCAATTGCTAATGTAAGAGATGCCATGAGTGGATTAGATGAAGTACGGAATGGTAAGTCGGTAGTGGGTTGAAATTACGTCGAACGGGCATTGCTGCCGTATTGGGTTTTGGGGATCAATTAATTCGCACATCTGAAACGACCGTTACAGATGATTCGACCACAATATTTTTACGAGTCATCAAATCAATTGCATAGGAATGTCGATACTTGTAGACTATCGCGGCAGACTTTCTTTAAACGCGTCCTGATTAATCGTTCAAGGCATTAGTTGATCGGTTTTCCAGTTTAGCAAATCGATATGCGATTAGAGAGTGGTCGAGTTTTCTATAAATCAGCATTTTTGCTGGTTGGCTCGGTCGTAATTTTCATCTTGAATCAAATAAGGCTTTTCCGTGCAGCGGGCAATCATCAGTGACATACACGGAAACTTTGAAGCACTGACTGCGGTCCTTGGTCGGATTGGTGACATCGGTGTCGATGAAATTATTTGCCTTGGTGATATCATTGGGTATGGTCCCAATCCGCTAGAATGTCTCGACACTGTCATTGATCGATGCCAGTTGACGATTCTCGGCAATCACGATCAAGCAGCCATTTTTGATCCAGATGGATTTAATCCGATTGCGATGAAGGCAATTTACTGGACTCGAGAGCAGTTGGAAAACGATACCGCTGACTTGGAGCAGGCAGATCGTCGCTGGGATTTTTTGGGTGAATTGCCTCGGCGTCATGACGAGGGCGAATATTTGTTTGTTCATGGATCGCCAAGAGATCCTACGAACGAGTATGTTTTTCCCGAAACGGTTTACGAACGCGATTTACTTGCGTTACTGATGAGTCGCATTGAACGTGTTTGCTTTCAGGGGCATACCCACATTCCGGGAATTTTTACGGAATCCGGGGCATTTGTGTCGCCTGATGAGTGCGACCACTATTTCAGGCTAGATGCTGGGAAATGCATGTTAAATGTGGGAAGCGTAGGGCAACCGCGAGACGGGGACGCACGCTCTTGTTTCGTTGTTTTGGATACCGAAGAACGGTCGGTCCGCTATCATCGGGTGGAATACGATGCGGACAAGACGCGGGAGAAAATTTATGGAATTCCCGATCTCGACAATATGCTGGGCGATCGCTTGATGACCGGTCGATAAGAAAAACTTTTTTTCACCGCTGATTGTGATTCCCGTCTTCGACCAAAGTGATTAAGATACCAGCAGGACGCGGCAGTTCGCGGATCCCGAATGACCGGGAGTACAACCGCCGCTTGGTTTGATCACATTTAACGCTCATCTAGGATGTCTCATGGGTAAACGCGCTATTATCAGCGACATCCATGGTAATTTCGAAGCCTTAACTGCCGTTCTCGCCGACATCGAAGCTCAGGGGATTTCTGAGATTTACTGTCTTGGCGATGTGATTGGTTATGGGCCAAATCCGCGTGAATGCATTGATGTTTGCCGTGAGTTTGCGCTGACATTACTCGGGAACCACGACAACGGAGCCCTTTTTGACCCTGAGGGGTTTAGCAGCGGTGCCGAACGTGCGATCTTTTGGACCCGTTCCCAGTTGGAGCAGACGGAACACGAAGGTGCAAAGGAGCGATGGGATTTTCTTGCCAGTCTTCCTCGGACTCATCGCGAAGGCGATTTCATGTTCGTCCATGGGTCCCCTCGGAGCCCGTTAAACGAGTATGTTTTTCCTGAGGACGTTTACAATCAGCGAAAAATTGAACGGATTTTTGGATTCATTCAGAAATACTGTTTTCAGGGGCATACGCATGTTCCGGGCGTATTTACGGAGAATTTTCGGTTCTATTCTCCAAGTGAAATCAGCAATACTTATACGCTGGGTGAGCAAAAGCTGATGATCAACGTGGGTAGTGTCGGGCAACCAAGAGACAGTGATCCCCGCGGAAGTTACGTGATTCTCGATGGTAACGAAGTCGAATTTCGCCGGGTGGAGTATGATCCGGCTCCGACGAGACAGAAAATCCTTGGGATTTCTGAGTTAGACGATTTTCTCGGGGATCGGTTGCTCGAGGGAAGATAGACTGCGGCAGCCTTGGACTTGCCTTTTTAGCAGAGCTAGTTTTCGATCCTCTGAGGCGATAATTTCGTTGCCCGGTGCCTAAACGGTTAAATTTGGACGGTTTCCGTGCTGATCGATGGGTTTTTGGCGTTATCACCCTTAATTTCAATAGTTTGCGACTTAAAAAACCGTCTGCAATCCCCTTTCCAATCTGTGTCGATGATCAGACAATAGGCAATTCTATTAATCGCGGCTGATGCCGTTTGCCGAGAGGCTTCATCGAGTCGACCTTTTCGAAGATTGCTTTCGACTAAATTTCAATCACCAGCTTTGTGGCGATAAAAAACTTTTTCACATCGGACTAATTACGTGAATAGCGGACGTTTCCTGACTTTTCTTTTGTTTTCATCAGCGTTCATGATGACCGCGGTGATCCTGCAAAATTACCTCATGCCCGAGCCGCAAGAGGAGGTGGCTCAGCAGGTTCAAGCTGGTGACGGCGTGTCTCAGGACGCAAACACGGACGAGAAAACGAAAGCGTTAGGTTCCGGCCCGAATTCCGAAGGAGTATCTGGAGAATCTTTGGATGATCCACCGGTGGAGGAGTCTGTCACTGAGACGACGCCAGTGGAGACGCCGGCGCGAACTTTTAACGACGATTTTATCACAATGGGATCCCTCAATCCGGATGGATTGGATCGTTATTTGGTCACGATCAATAAACGCGGAGGGACAATCTCACGCGTTGAGTTAAATGTCCGCGATGCAAATGGACGCTACACCTATCGCGATCTGATCTGGGAAGGCGGTTACATCGGTTGTCTTGATCCTGTAGACACGCCAGATGGTGTTCGTGTTCGAACCGTGGGCGCAGGCACGCCGGCGTCAGTCGCTGGCGTCATGGTCGGAGACTTAATCTTGGCTGTGGACGAGGAGCCAATTACCTCAGCGGATGATTTTGAAGATTATTTAGAAAACAAAACCACGCCAGGCAGTTTGGTAAAAATTACGGTAAAGCGAGATGGTGAGGAAAAGCAATTCGAAATTGGTCTCACAGAAAAACCAATTCAAGTGATTCGGCCTGAGCCGGGCTTGGTGGACGATCAATTTGATTTCCCTGAGTCATTTATTTTGTCGCTTGTGAAACCGGGGGCAATCGACGAAGCCTGGACGGAGGTGGATCGCGATATGGCCGATGCCAACTGGGAAGTTTCCAAGCTCACAAAGGAATTAGTTGAACTTAAATTCGAACTCTCGGAAGCCAAGCTCAATGAGTTTGGTTATCAGGGGCCGATCACCGTTTTTAAACGTTTTAAAATGCCGGAAGTGCCCGTTGACGCACCGGCTGATTTGACTAGCCGTACTTTCCATCTCAATCTTGAAGTTGAGATTAAGAATGGCTCGGATCAATCCCAACAACTAGCGTACAAGCTAGATGGCCCGACCGGGCTGACAGCGGAAACCTGGTGGTATGCCAATAAGATCCACGGTCGACAAACGGCGATCGGTTACATCGCTGGTGCTCGCGATGTTGTCGGGGCAAACGGAATAAATTCCTACGTGTTCTACGGGTGTCCTGAAATTGTTAAGGGAGCTCAAAAGACAATTCCGGACATTGATTTTATCTGTGACCCGGGGGCTAACGACGTGCAGGCCAGAGAACTCAAATGGGTCGGAGTTGATTCGCATTACTTCAATGTCTCGATGATTCCCAACGTTGCGCCTGACGAGCCTTTTATGACCAATAGTTTGTGGGCATACGTTAACAGTCGACGGGGCAAGCTACCAGAAATCCCGAAGAATGCGCGGTTGCAGAAGCTCGTCGATTGCACATTTCAAATGGTGGCTCCAGCCGACCTTGCTCCTGGTGGAAGTTTGGTCAAATCATTTGATGTCTTCATAGGCCCCAAAGACCCGGCTGTATTGAAGCAGTACGGTCTAAGTGATGTTCGGACCTTTGGCTGGTTCTCGTGGTGCTCGATTGTGCTACTCAAAGTTCTGCATTTCTTTTATCTATTAACTTTCAAAACGAGTTATGGTCTTGCAATCATTTTGCTGACAGTTCTTGTCAGAAGCCTGATGATCCCGTTGTCCCGCAAAGCGGCGTTGAATGCCCAGATGATGCAGCATCTGCAGCCTCAAATGAAAGAGATTGCCGATAAATATAAAGATGACATGGAGAAACGGGCAGCGGCCCAGCGTGAGCTGTATCAGAAATACAAGTTCAATCCGTTTGGTGGCTGCTTCATGATGTTTTTCCAGTTGCCGGTGTTTTATGGTCTATATAAAGCCTTGAATGTCGATATTGCACTTCGAGATCAGCCGCTAATTCCGGGGATGCAATGGTGTAGTAACCTCGCAGCACCGGATCAATTATTCTATTGGGAAAACTGGATGCCGGCGGTACTCGCCTCACCAACGGGTTGGCTGGGACCGTACTTTAATATTCTGCCGATTCTAACCATGGTTTTGTTTATCGCTCAACAGAAGTTGTTTACTCCGCCGCCGACAGACGACCAGCAGAAGATGATGCAGAAGATGATGACGTTCATGATGATTTTCATGGGAGTCATGTTTTTTAAAGTAGCGGCAGGATTGTGTATCTATTTTATTACCTCCAGTCTTTGGGGAATCATCGAGAGAAAGTTGCTTCCAAAGCCTGTTTTGGACACCGATAAACTTGCGTTGGACGGTGGCGCTACACGTGCGACACGAAAGCAACTGAAAGTCGAGGCTGCCAAAATAGAAAAGCGTGATTCTGAGGCCGAGGCGCGTCGCCTGAGAAATGCAGAACGAAAGAAAAAGTTGAAGCAACGCGGTAACTAAGTCATGGTTTCGCTAGATGTCGATGATACGATTGCTGCGATTGCCTCTGCTCCGGGACCGGGGTTGAGGGGAATTGTCCGCGTCAGTGGCCCCCGAACTGTTGAGTTGTCGGAAACGCTGTTCGAGAGTTGTGAGTCGCGTGAATTCCCGAATCGAATGCGACCTACGTCGACACGTGGTCAGGTAACCGTTGCCGACGGTCTCAAGGCGGACATTGACTTGTATCTTTGGCCGACCAATCGAAGCTATACCCGGCAACCGACTGCCGAGTTCCATTTAGTCGGTTCCCGCCCGGTGCTCGAAATGGTCCTGTGTAAAATCTGCGAACAAGGTGCTCGGTTGGCGCGTCCGGGTGAGTTCACCCTGCGTGCCTTTCTCTCTGGGCGGATTGACCTTACCCAGGCCGAGGCAGTTCTAGCCGTCATTGATTCTTCGGGTGAGCAGGAGCTCGACACTGCCCTTCGGCAGATGGCAGGCGGACTTGCGGGTCCTCTTGGATCAATTCGTGATGACCTGATGGGGACGCTCGCCGAGCTGGAAGCGGGTTTGGATTTCGTCGAAGAGGACATTGAATTTATCACTCGTTCGCAATTGCTCGAACAGCTCAAAAGAGCCGGTCAGAAATTAGACACAATTCAGCAGCAAATAAATCTTCGGGATCGAGGAGCGGAAGACTCCCGAGTGGTGTTGTGGGGAGAACCAAATTCAGGCAAGAGCAGTCTTTTTAATGCCCTGCTTGGAACGCAGCAGTCGATTGTGACTGAGGTAGCAGGGACCACGACCGATTTTTTAGTCGGTGAACTTGTGCTGAAATCAATGAAACTCAATTTAGTTGATACGGCGGGGGTTGAGGAACGGGCAGAGTATGTTTCTGCGCAAGCCCAGCAGCATCGAATTGAACAACAGGAACAAGCGGACGCTCTTTTGTTTTGTATTGATAGCCAACGACAACCAACGCCTTGGGAGTATGAGCAGCTATCTAATTTGCCGAGTGGTTGTATTGTCGTTTTAACAAAAGTTGATCTGCATGGAGCGGATTCTCCACGACTTTCAGAATTATCCCAACAGCTTCGGTCCCACGGATTCGCTGGCCCGATTGTCTCCACGAGCAGTCATTCGCACGAGGGGATGGATTCGCTCGCCGATGAGATTTCTTTGGCGATCATTAATGCTCAGTCAGCGGATCAGTCCATTGTCGGTACGACTGTTTTAAGGGCGTCGGAAAGTCTGCGAGATGCTACCGCGGCCGTACGGCACGCTGAAGATGCCGTCATTCATGAGTTGGGTGATGAGTTGGTCGCGTCCGAACTCCGCCGAGCGTTGGAAGCTCTGGGCCAAGTCGTTGGGGCAATTTATACCGATGATATTCTTGATCTTGTTTTTGGAAGATTTTGTATCGGTAAATAGCCGTGAGTTGCTTTTCCTAGTGGGATAACGTCCGAAATTTGAGAACTCGTTTGCGTTTTCTAGGTTTTCGATCTAGCCTGAAATGGTTCACATGTTTGTCTTTTTGAAAATCTCGTCAATGAATTCATTGTTTTCTTATTCGGGCATGATCGCGCTGGCGTATCTGTCTTTACTAGTCCCGGGATTTGGCCAGGAAGTTGGAGATAGGGTCGTTGCGACGGCAAATTTTGCGACAAAATATAAAAAAGAGGATGTAGGAAGAGTCTTTGAAGGGGGAATACATACGGTTTCCCGAGTCGATGGAAAGTGGTGCATGCTCGATAACATCGAAGGCTGGCTGCCGGCTCAAAACTTGATGAACTTAACGGAGGCGAGAGACTATTATTCAAAAAGGATTGCATCGAATGGACAAGACTCCATCGCCTACGCTCATCGTGGAATGGTATTCCGTGAGCTAGGTGACCTGGTTGCTGCCTTTACTGATTTAGATCGTTCGCTCGCCATTAATCGTAACAACCCCGTGGTTTGGATGAACCGAGGCGTCGTCTTGCAGGGGCAAGGCAAGTTCTTGCTTGCAGCGCGAGATTTTAATGAGGCGATCCGAATTAACCCCAATCTGGCGAATGCTCATTTTAATATTGGTTTGGCGTTTTATACCTTAAGCGATTTTCAACAGGCGATCGCGGCTTACGATAAGGCGATCGAGTTAAACGCTAAGGATCCGATTTGGTTCGTCAGTCGCGGGAGTGCCAAATTAAATGCTGGAGATTTTCAGGGTGCGGAAGAGGATTATCGAAGTGCATTAAAATTGAATTCTAGGCTTTCTGATGCCTACGTTGGATTGTGTAACATCGCTCTGTTGCGGAATGACTTTGAGCGAGCATTTCTGGATGCCGACAAATCGGTCAAGCTTCAGCCCAAAAATGCGATGGCGTTAAACGCTCGCGGCTGGATTTTGTTTAAGCAGGGAAAGATTGAAGACGCAATTGGTGATTTTAATCGTGCGCTACAGTATGCTCCGGAGTTTCCGTTGGCGTACGCCAACCGTGGTGTTTGCTATGTGAAACAAAATAATTTTTCAAAAGCAGTTGCGGATCACACCAGCCATCTTGAATTGGATCCGGAGAGTGCTGTGGCGTATTCTAACCGAGCGGTCGCCTGGTTGGGACTTGGCGACTATCAAAAGACAGCCGACGATTTCGAAGCGGCTGAAAAATTGGCACCGGAACTCGATGAGGCATTAAACGGTTATGCCTGGTTTTTAGCCACCTGTCCTGACGGAGCATTTAGAAACGGAAAACTTGCCATTGAAAAATCCCAAAAAGCATGTGGGCTGACTCAATACAAAGATTGGTATCAGCTCGACACGCTGGCTGCAGCTTTTGCTGAAACGGGTGATTTTGATTCGGCGGTGAAGTGGGCGCGGCAGGCACTGGAGATTGCGCCTGAGGACAAAAAGAATCTTTGCCGGCAGCAATTGAAACGGTTCGAAAATAAGCAACCGTTCCGAAGCCAGATTGGGAAAAATGCCGAAGAGGGAATTCTCGGTCGTTAGATTTAACGGCGGGGCATTTTGCCGTTCACTCATTCTAGAGAATTCCGTCCGGCGTGTACTTTGCAGCGTCTGGGAATTGCTTAATGTACGCATCAACCTTGTCGGTAAATTGCTGTACTTGTTGGCGTGCCGCTCCCACGTTATTGCGTCCGTTCTCGAGTATCTCGCCGAGTAACGCCTCGTTAAGATTTAAACTATCGTCTTGGGCAAGCCGGTCGAGAAGATCGTTTTGTGAGATGGCTCCTTCTCTTAAGTCATTGACCGTGGCGACTGCATGTTGCTTAATTGCGTGGTGGGCCGTTTCGCGACCAAC
>JAPOIJ010000125.1 GCA_029979005.1 Planctomycetota bacterium
ACTCCAAAACGCACCGCCATGCGGATATGAATTGGACGCATAACCGTTAGGTGCCGGCTGAACCTGAAACGGCCCACCCCACCAGGACCCATTAATCAGGTGAGCCGGTGGAAATTTCTGATAGGCACTTTCATAGTTGTGCAACGCCAACACCTGCTGGCGAATATTGTTGGCACACGTAGCGCGGCGAGCCGCCTCACGCACCTGTTGAACCGCGGGTAATAACATCCCAATCAAAATTCCAATGATTGCGATAACGACGAGAAGCTCGACTAAAGTAAAGCCAATCCTGTGGAAGTGTGTACGTCTGCGCATGAATAACTCCTATAAACGGAATAAGACAACACGGTTTGTTAAGAAGATGTTAAGCGACAGGATTAAAGCCTGCCAATGAATTGCCCATTATTTGACAATTTTTTCGCGGAGAACCTATCCACTCGGCAAGATTGTCCCCACCGAATTCACGTTTTAAACGAATATCAAATGCGGGAAGGCTCAATTCAGGAGATTACGGATCGACGTCAATTTGTTCGAGCGAAACATCTTGGTTACGTGACAATTGGAAAAATTCAATCAAAACACGAGGCACCGCCAGAGTTAATAACTCATCAATGCAACCTTTAGAGCGTTGAGTTGAACGATCAGCAACATCGGCATGTTCGTCGCAGTCATTGTAGATCGTTAAACTTTGCCGGTCCTGTAGACTTTGTGGTGTGCGGTTCGATAGCTCTTGTACAACAGCACTCCATTGCACAAGTGAATAAATATGACAACCGACGAAAATATTGCCCCCATTGAAAACGAACTCACCGATTTGAAACGTGCGAAAACACGAAAAACAAGTCGAAGCCTCCAGTCCCCCCTCGAAACCTATCTGCGGGAAATCAACGAAACCAATCTGCTCAATGCGGATGAAGAAAAAGAACTCGCCCGTGCCATCGCGCAAGGCGACGTTCGCGCTCGCGACCGAATGGTTAGGGCCAACCTTCGTCTCGTTGTCAACATCGCACGCGGATACACAGGAAAAGGTCTCGGACTTCAAGATTTGATTGAAGAAGGAAACCTCGGATTGTTGAGAGCCGTAGAAGGATTCGATCCCGACATGGGAACGAGATTCAGCACCTACGCCAGCTACTGGATCAAACAATCCATTAAACGGGCGTTAATCAACTCTGCCAAGACGATTCGAATCCCAGCCTACATGGTGGAACTACTATCGAAATGGCGACGAGCGAGTGTCCGATTGACCGACGAACTCAAACGAAACCCAACCCCTGAGGAGATCGCTCGCCTGCTTGGCCTACCGAAGCGGAAACTCCCAATAATCAAAAAAGCGATCCAGATTTACAACTCAACACCCCAGACAGATCAATCTGACTCAGGGTGGTCGCTCGGCGAAATGGTAATGGACGAAAGGATGAGAAGTCCAGAAGAAGAGCTCCTTGAAAATGATATCATGAAACAGATCAAAACCATGATGCATGATCTGGATGAGAGAGAATTCAACGTATTAAAAATGCGATTTGGTTTGGAGAACACGGAACCTCACACCCTCAAGGAAATTGGTGAGCAACTCGGGTTAACCCGCGAGCGTGTTCGTCAAATCGAAACGGAGGCACTTCGCAAACTTGGAGATGGCCTTCGAGATCCTCTTGATATGGAAATGACACTTCCCTTTTAATTCCTTCGCTTAGATGACTAAAATCGTTCATACGGTCGATCCTTATCGACCGTATTTTTTTGTCACTAAACTCGATCGTGTCCCAAACCATTGGTCGATTCACATTACGATGAACTGAGTGAAAAACTTTGGATAAAAAACTTGCCCGGTTTGGTCAAGTCTCTCCTGGTAGGATCTTATCTTCGATTTAATGTGAAACCGCAGTCTGTGTTACGGTTCTCGTGAACGTTAAGGAAATTGTTCTATCATGACGCCATGCTTCGTTTTATTGAATCCAGTTCCAAGCAAAACCAACAAAAACCAATATCCCAGAATTCAGGCGAAACCATGCAAATTGCGGTGATTGGAACGGGAATCGCGGGGCTTACCTCAGCCTGGCTTCTTCACCGTTCTGGACACGAGGTGACGCTATTTGAAAAGCAGTCTTCCTTGGGAATGGCATCGCATGGAATTCAAATCTCCAACGAATCCGATTCTCTTTCTTGCGACGTCCCATCGAGGATGTTCAACCCACTGCTTTGGCCGAATCTTTCAAATTTGTACGAATGGGTTGGAATCGAATCTGCTCAGGTTGATCCAGGTAAATCATTTTGCAATTTTGAACCCAGCGGCAAAGACGCTCCAAAGGCGATATTAAAAATCAGTGATACCTTCGACTTCAGTCGCGCACCGCAACTTCTTCTGCACCCAACTTCCCGAAGAATTGTTACGGATATTGGGAAGATGATGGCGAGTGTTGATTACGAATTAGCAAACATGAGTGCAACTCAACCTGCACCTGCCATCACACCCAGTTTCAAAGAACATCTTGAGCTCAATGGATATACGAACGAGTTTGTTTATCAATTTTTGTATCCCGCCCTGTCTTCTACAGTTTGCACCTGCTCCTACTCAGGCCTTGATCTTTATCCGGCCGAAATATTACTCTCCGCTATGAAGATGCTAATCGGTGCGAACCCCCTACGGCGAACTGCCCACGGGACACAACACACCGCTGAACGGCTATCTCAGCACGTCGAAACCATCAATCTCAACACGACAGTCTCGAATGTCAGTTCCTCCGATGAAAAGGCTTACGTTGATTTTCAAAAAAGCGGCATACTCACGCATCAGGAGTTTGACCACGTAATCGTAGCAACCCAGGCCAACTCAGCGGCAAATTTCCTGGGCTCCGAACTCGAACTGGAGAAAGAGGTATTGGGCAGATTTAACTATGAGGACGTTTACATCAACGTTCACTGTGACGAACAATTGATGCCCGCGAGGCAAAAAGACTGGGCGACATTTAATTTCTTATCGGCAAGAAACGAGCGGGCCGCAATGTGCTCGATCTGGCTTAACCAATTCTATCCAGAATGGGAAACAGGCAACGACTATTTCCAGACGATCATGCCGCTGGCTTCTCCCCGTCCTGAAACGGTGATTGCAACCGCGAAGTTACAACGGCCAACCGTCACTCACCAGACACGGAGCGACATCGAACAACTTCTGGAATTGCAACGGCAACCGGGCCGACGAGTATGGTTTTGCGGTTCCTACGCAAACCCTGGCATTCCACTTTTAGAAAGTGGTGTCGTATCGGCACTCCGACTGGGAAAACAATTAGGGTGCGAACTGCCAGACGCCTGCGAAATCTAACTAGCCAATCCGCTCTACAATCAATAATGAAAACGTAATTTTGCTTACATGACCTAGGGCTGAAGGTTTGTTTTCGAAAGTTAACCTACATGATCGAAAAGTAGTTCTCGCACGCGAAATCTATCGACTCTTTGGTAAGTTCAACTGGCCGTTTAAAGTAACGGCAATAATTGCGGGCCTGCAGTAACAAGTCCCTTGGATGGCAGTTTCGAAGCTCCCGCTTAATCGGAGCATAGTGCTGTTTTATCAAGTATTGGATCATCTTGGGTCGCCACTCAAAACCGTATTGCGCACACATGATTTTAAACAGTCTGACGAAATTCTCGATGCTTGGATTAGGAACTTCAATTTTGTAGGGTATCCGCCGTAAAAAAGCATCGTCCACTAAATCTTTCGGCTCTAAATTGGTTGAAAACACAACAAGCTGGTCGAAAGGAACCTGCACCTTTTTGCCGTTGCTCGTATTGAGATAGTCATACCGTTTTTCCAACGGCACGATCCATCGGTTGAGTAATTCATCGACGGTCATGCGCTGTCGGCCAAAATCATCGATCAACAGCACACCGGTATTACTCTTCATTTGTACCGGTGCTTCACTAATGCCCGTTTGCGAATTATATTGCAACTCTAAATGTTCCATCGTCAGTTCTCCGCCCACGACGATGGTTGGACGTCTGATTCGAACCCACCGATGATCGAAAGGCTGATCACTAATGATCCCCTCACCTTCATCTAGGGGACATTCCTCGTGACTCATAGGATCGAACACTCGAATAATATCCCGGTCCACCGTGATGGCACGTGGCACCCAAACATAGGGGCCAAACGCGGACGTAATTCTCTCGGCGATACTTGTCTTACCGTTACCGGCAGAACCAAAAAGAAACATTCCCTTTCCGCTGTTCACTGCGGGGCCGAGCTTAGCCATCATCTTGTCATCGATTAACAAATCTGAGAAAGCTTGATTCAATTCGGCTTCACCGGGATGCTGATTCCCGATGGTCTGTGCCTTGACGCTCGCAACATAGTCAGAAAAGGCAACTGGCGCAGCTCCGAAATAAGAACAATAGCTCGAGTAGTTCGCCGCCCGATTTCGACCCGCCTCAGTTAACTTACAGGTATATCCGTTGACGGCGGACTGCCCAATAAAGCCAAGTAACTGCTCACTTTTTAATTGAGTGACCGCGTCATCAGTCATCTGGAACGGCAATCCAACCTGTTCGCTCATTTGCCTAACAGTCACTTCGCCGCGTGCCATTAAAAACTTCAACAGGAGTTGTTCGAGCATGGACTCCGAAACTTTTGACTCAGCGAGACTTGTTGGCTCGAAAGGAAAAAACTCACCATTCGCGTCACGATTATTTGTCGTTTCAATCGGCGCTCCGTTGGGCAGTTTCAAATTTGAAAACACACCAGAATCTGACTGGGACTTTGGCTCGCCTGCTTTTCCCGTGATGCCATTGATTCGCTCAAGCATCTCCTCGATGCTCGCATCTGGGTTAGGCCGGAATGAGTGTGAGGTTGGCACGTTCGACATAATCGACTTCAAGTTTAGATAAGTAAGCGGAGGAATTCGCCCTTTTTCTTCACGACCGCTGAATTACGGGCTAAGATATAGGCCGCAGAAAAATAGGTCGCCGTTGATTCTCTGTCAAAAAAACCAACAAGAATTATCGCTCAGGACCGCGGAATTTGAAGGTGAATCGACAATCCCCAGTAATCGACCCGAATATTCCGGATATACAGTCTTCCCCATGCGACAGTTCCAACCCGTCTGACTCAGGATTGCAAAACTGCTCCCCCAAGAACGTCCCCAGACCTTCGACCGGAAGCCGCTGACTAAAGCAATCAAGACTACGTTTCCCCAATCCGAATGTGCCGCAATCTGAATATGCAGTTAAGCAAACACGCCGATGCAAAAACGCCGATGCCCTAAGTCAGGAACGTGTTAGCTAAAGCAGGTGAACTATTAAGCAGGTGAATTAAAAAGCTGTCGTTCCCGATTCTTGATGAACCCTTGCTTTTTCAATAGAAATTCAATTGTTTTGCAATCTTTCATTCCTATACCGCATCCGTTGGGTGCGAATCTGAGAATTACCCACTAAACTGTAAACTATGCGGTTTAACTTAAAGCGCGTTACATGCCGGTTTTTCTGCAACGGCGAACGCGACTAATAAATGCTAAGAAAAATAAGATCGATTTCACACATGACCGGACAAGACGCCACCTCTCAGGTTAATTCAATACCCCAATCAACCGGAGAGCCGAATCAAGAAATTAAAGAAGTCATCGAATTTATTGAGAAAATACGAACCCGCGTCGCAACGGTGGTTGTGGGGCAGGATGTCGTGGTCGAGAGATTGCTGATTGCCTTATTCACTGGCGGTCACCTTCTTCTCCAAGGTGTTCCCGGATTGGCTAAAACATTGTTAGTCTCGGTTCTATCCAAAACGATCGACCTCGAATTCGCCCGTGTCCAATTCACGATCGACCTTCTGCCATCTGACATACTTGGATCGGAGGTGCTTGATCAAAAGACAAATGAATTCCGGGTTCATAAAGGGCCTGTCTTCACCAACCTTTTGTTGGCGGACGAAATCAATCGCGCCGCACCAAAAGTTCAAGGGGCGTTGCTCGAAGCGATGCAGGAACGAAAAGTCACGATTGGCGGTGAAAATTTTCCACTACCCGCCCCTTTCCTTGTGATCGCAACGCAAAACCCAGTAGAGCAGGCAGGAACCTTTGAACTTCCGGAAGCTCAACTCGATCGATTCATGATGCTTCACCGATTGGTTTATCCAAAACCAGAAGAGGAGAAAGAGATTTTACGACGAAATGCCCAACTTGGCATTCGGGTCGAAGGGAAAGGCGCCGTCGCTCAAACTGAATTTGACATGCTCAGCAATGAACCTGCCGGCACGAGTGATAACTTAATCGCGGCCATGCAAGCTGTTCAGCAAGTTTATGTCAGTGAAGCATTTATTGAGCATATCGTCGAGATCATTAACCGGACGCGCAACCATCCATTACTTGAACTTGGCTGTAGCCCGCGTGCAGGAATTTCGTTGATTAAAGCCTCACGAGCACGTGCGTTGATTCGGGGACGCCATTATGTTGTCCCTGACGATCTTTACGCACTGGCTGAAGACGTCATCCTTCATAGAATTCGACTGAATTATGAAGCATTAGCCGACGGTCATACAGGAGCCTCCGTGCTCCAGAGCATTTTGCGAGAGTTCGATTAATGCACGGAAACCTGGATTACATTGATCCAATGGATTGGCGTCAATTTTTAATTGTCGTCAACAAACTGGCTGACAATTTCAATTACGGCACCGACAAATCTCCTTTCCTCGGGTCGGGCGTCGAATACGTTCAGTCTCGGCAATACCAATACGGCGATCCCGTGCGTTCAATTGACTGGCGCGTTACCGCGCGAACAGGGAAAGTGTTTGTTAAAGAATTTGAATCCCCCAAACAAATGCCGTGCTACCTGATGATTGACACCTCCGCGTCGATGCTGGTCAGCAGCCAAATCCGAAACAAGTATGCCACTGCCCTTCACATCGCCGGCGGACTTGCATTTGCCTGCCTCGAACGGGTAAGTCCCGTTGGAATCCAGACAACGGGAAGCGATGACTATCAAGTTGAACCCAGCCTATCCAAGGATCAAATCCTGCAGTGGTTGCACCATCTACGACGGTACACGATGAACCAGCACTCCATCCTCGGGACGCGACTGAGTCAATTGTGCGCTCGATTAAAGAACCGTACATTAATTATTGTGATCAGCGACATGCACGAACCGGCCGCACTCAATTCGCTGAAAATTGCCGCCCAACTGCACGACATTGCTGTAATTCAGCTGCGGGATCCCGGCGAACGAGAATTTAGTGGCACCGGTTACTTTCGCGCCAGAGAACCCGAGACCGGAAGAGAATTTGTTACCCATGGAAATCGTGAATGGGTCGATCCTTCCATTCTTAATCAGGAGCTAAAGCGGCGGCAAATTGATCACCTCTTAATCGATATTGACGAACCTTTCGCACATAAAATTCGTTGGTTTTTCCAATCGAGAGGAACACTCGGAAACGGAGCAAGATGATGCGGTTCTCATTTATTCTATTTCTCCTTGGGGCTCTCTGTGTCGGCGGGTTCACGACCCGAGCGTCAGCACAAGAAGAAGGCGTTAACAAAAAGGAAACTGCTGAACTAAAGACAACCGTTGGTTTCCCTCTCCGAATTCTTCAAACCAAAATCCCTGGCTCTCATTTGATTGCTAAACCTTATACGGATCAACGCATACCAGCGATGGTACGAGTTATCGAGTCATTTCCGCATGGAACCGACTTTCGATACGACCTGGAGTTTAGAGGCTTTGAACCGGGGCGATACAATGTCATCGATTACTTACAACGAGAAGACGATACTGAATTAGCCTCTGCACCTTTGTGGGTAAAGGTTGAACCTATTTTAGACGCAGACAAGGTTCGCCCCATCCCCCTTCCGCAAAAATCAAGCCAATTCCGAAGTTACTATATCCCCATTCTGTTTGTCAGCGGAATCATCTGGTTAGCTGGTTTACTCGCAATCCTGTTTTACGGTCGTGGCACCTTAAAAAAGGCCTCCGTCGTTACGAAGAAAATGACTCCAGCTGAGAAGATGCGTCCTCTTATCGACGCCGCCATCAATGGAAGTCTAACAACAGCTCAACAGGCAGAGCTGGAACGCATCCTTTCCGAGTTCTGGAGTGCTAAACTAAACTTAGGCCACCTCTCCGCTGACCAACTAAGGTCAACTTTGCGGGAACATCCCGAGGCGAACCGAATGCTGGAACAGATAGATCTCTGGCTCCACCGCCCCTCGAGCGAGACCACCGCGTCAGTCGACGTGAACGCGTTACTTAAACCCTACCAAGATTCAACCACCGTTTCGGAGTGAATCCGCAAAAACAAGGCTCCTTAAAGGCTACCGATTGACGTGCAATCTCTAATCCAAAATTTAACGTCAGACCTGCTTCCAAGCTTGCTTGCTGAATCCTCTCTTCCGAATATTTCATGGTTGCCGAACAGCTTCAATCGGCCTTGGGTACTTTGGTTTTTGGTACTGCCGGTAATCGGGCTTTACTGGATTTGGAATCGGCGCTCTCACGGAGTGCCAATCCCAATTGACCACAGCAAGCATGGATCAGGAATCGTCACCAGAATCTTCATTAGTCTTGCAGAGTCGACCCCTATATTGGTCAGTATGATCGTCATTTGGATTCTTGCCGGTCCGGTAATCCTTGGTAAACCAACACAGAAAAGAGCCGTGACCAATATTCAATTCTGTGTCGACATATCGGGAAGCATGACATCAAGATTTGGCGAGGGATCGCGATACGATGCTTCAATGGAGGCCATCAATTCATTCCTCGACTTTCGCGAGGGAGATGCATTCGGTTTGTCGTTTTTTGGTAATGCGGTTCTGCACTGGTGTCCGTTGACGACGGACACCTCGGCGATCCGGTGCTCACCACCGTTTATGCGTCCTGAAAATGCGCCACCCTGGTTTGGTGGAACCTCGATCGGCAAAGCACTTCTGTCGTGCCGTCAACTGTTGATGGAGCAGGCAGATGGAGATCGGATGATCATCCTCGTTTCCGACGGAGCTAGTAGTGACCTTTCCGGCGGAAACGATGCAGACATTGCCAAACGATGCGTCGAACAAGGAATTAAAGTATTTGCAATTCACATCGCCAACTCGGATGCCCCTGCCGAAATCGTTAACATCACCTCCCTCACTGGTGGTGAGGTCTTTAACCCGGGTGATCCGGACTCTCTGGCAGATGTCTTCCGGCAAATTGACAATATGCAAAAATCGGAAATCGAGCAGACGATTGCAGAACAGTTAGACCACTTCATACCTTACGCCTTCCTTGGATTATTACTGCTGGGTATCAGCCTCCTTTCAACGTTTGGACTGAGGTATACGCCATGGTAGATATGAATTTCATTCCTGAATTTTCGGCAGCGGGCGTTTTCATCTTAAGCGCTGGTGCGGAAGCCATTCACATGATTCGGATCCGCCGATTGTCGTCACTCGCCTTTGGCCCAAAGGCCAGCCCGGCGTTTTGGGTCAAAGCCGCCGCACCGTTAAAAATTATCGCCTACAGTCTCATTTGCTGGGGCCTGGTCTCGTTACTGATCACCAAACCTAAAACGCACAACTCCACTGAAATTGATGCGACCAAACAACGACATGTGATATTGCTACTCGATGTCTCACCGAGCATGCGACTGGTTGATGCCGGGCCGACGGGAACGATAAGTCGCACGCAGCGAGGTGCAGAAATTGTCGAATCATTATTCGACCGCGTCCCGATTCGGCAATACAAGTTGAGCGTTATTGCGTTTTACAATGAGGCGATGCCAGTTGTCGTCGATACCGATGATCTCGAAGTCGTTAAAAACACACTTTCCGACCTTCCGATGCACTTTGCCTTTAAAGGGAAAGATACCAATCTGTTTAAAGGACTCGAACAAGCAGCGGAAATCGCTGCACCGTGGAACCCAGACAGCGCCATCCTGATGGTGGTCACTGACGGTGACACCGTTCCTGCCACGGGAATGCCCCCCATGCCGAAATCAATCAGCAACGTTTTACTTGTGGGCGTTGGCGATCCCATCACCGGCAAATTCATTGCCGGCAAGAACTCGCGGCAAGACACCTCAACGCTTCGCCAAGTTGCCACTCGACTTAACGGCGAGTTTCACAATGGTAATGTCCAGCATATTTCATCAACCATGATTTCAAATTTGACCCAAAAAACTCAACAGAATCGCTGGCAGGATCTCACGCGACGCGAATATGCACTGATGGCAACCACTCTTGGAACGCTAATCCTCTGCATCCTGCCGTTTCTATTGCATTACTTTGGAACTCGATGGAAACCCGGGATCGTGTGACGCAATTCAATCACTTTGCATCCGGCCATCTTTTATTGGTTCGCAATTGAAGACGATGTTCTCTCGATCCTCTCGCGCACAATTCGCTCCAGTTCACCGACGACCTCACCGAGCGAAAGATCGTCGGTAAGCAACTCGATCGCATCGTCGGCCTTCATTAGTCGACCGACTTCCCGGGTACTGTCCTGTTGATCGCGAATTTCCTGATCACGTAATACAGCTTCAAACTCAACCGGTTTTCCCGACAGATTCAATTGCTCAACTCGACGCTGGGCCCGAGCCCGCGGAGAAGCGGTGAGGAAGATTTTGCAAAACGAATCCGGAAAAGCAACAGTTCCCTGATCTCTCCCCTCGCAAACGAAGTCGCCCTGAGTTGCGATCCGCCTTTGCAGGTCGACTAAATAAGAACGAACTGACGGTGCATTGGCAACAGAAGCAACACTTCGGGTCACCTCCGGTTCTCGAATCGCCGCAGTGGCATTCTCTCCATTAATAAACACTTGCTCACCATCAAAAACAATCTCTATTTCCGCCGCAATCGATTGGAGCGCCGGCTCGTCGTGCAAATCCACGCCTTGATTAATAGCCGCAAGCGTAACGGCGCGATACATAGCGCCCGTGTCTAAAAACTGAAACCCCAGCCGTTCGGCTAGTAATCGCGTAACTGAACTTTTACCTGCACCCGCAGGGCCGTCGATTGCAACTATCATTTTTTCCATCGAATTATTAGTTCAAAATAGTCGTGGCGCCCAAACTCAACAATCAAACTTGAATCATTGCCTTCCACCAACTCCAGAGACTGGACTGATTCACCCGAGAACTTTACCCGCTCGGCCGCAGCGATCGATCGAGGGCAACGCACCGTCAAAGCACCAGCTCTTCCTTCAGTTTCTCGTAAACGAATCTTGACTCCCACCCACTGACCTAACTCTCCCTCAAAAACCGGACTCCACCAGGTCGCCATCACGTTTCGACGATTGAAATGAAACGACCAACTGGATTCAGAGGCGGCAGGGGCGTCGACCTGAAAAGAAGTCGCTCGAGAAGAATTCAAAACAACGGGAGGTGTCATTCGTGACATCGCAGCAGCAAGAGGATAATCAAGATTCACACCTAGCCCGAACGCGAACTGATGCTGACTCTCATTTCCGGCGATTAAAACAGAATCAACAAATCGCCGTGACGCACGTCGGTGGTAAGGCAAGCCACCTGTCAGCATCGTTAGCCGCCCATCATCCTGAACCACCTCAACATATTGAGTTGCATGAAACCAATCAGTGTAAATATCCTGTCGAATTTCACCGGCATTGGCTACCAATCGAGACGCTTCACTCTTCCAAGCCAAACGAGAACACGCATAGTGGTTTATTGATTTGGAGAATCTCGAAGTCGGGATAATTTCTCCCTCGACTTCAACCACCCGTTGGCCCCGGGTTACCCGCACCTTCTGCCAATAGTCCGCCATTTTCGAATCGTTATCCAGCAAAGTACCACGTGACGTCAGCGTCCCCGTAATGCGCGATTCCATTGTCAGTTTAATCTCATCGGCAGACATTCGCGTATACCGCGCCTTGCCACCACTACCAAGATTCCCAAGATCTTTGGGCAGCCTCAACGCCAATTGTTGACTAATCAGGTTGACTCGATTTTTGTACAGCTGAATCGACCGAATCCCTCCCGTCTCTTCATCGACCAACAACTCAAAAAACTCATTTCGCAAAGTGTGATCTTCGCCAATCAGTGGGTCAGCTCGCAACAAGTCTTGAGTCGCCACCGAAGCGCTACTCAATCCGACACTCCCCATCGGCGGTAGCTCCACGACCCAATTTGCCCCCGATTCCGAACTATCACAAACATAAACCGGAGGAGACTTTTTTAAAGTTCCGACTTTTACACTTTTGGATTGAACTTCAACCACTCGCCGGAATCCAAGCGTATTTAGAACCTCCACTTGATCAGAATCGACCGAATCCTGTTGAACATCCTCTAAAAGAGATTTCAACTCAGATTGCAAGTGTCCAAGAGCGTCGTCCAAAGATTCTGCGGGATTGGATTTCTCAACATCCTGCACTCCAGAGTTTTCCTGATCGATCGCCGCTTCAATTTTTGACTGGATATCGTCAATACTAGACTCAAAATCTAGAGCAACGTCTGCCTCTATTCCACGCAAATGGCAAGCTTGAACGAGCAGTGAACGCAAGGATGCTACTACCGCAAAACGCTGAAAATAATTCGTAAAAGCAGAAATCGGCTGCCGAGACTCTGATTCAAGCGACTGTTTAAAATAGGGCGGCTTGTATTCCTCCGACGCGAAGGTGTCTCCATAACCAGGATCGTAAACTGCGTCAAAATAGTCATCGAGGGTTACGAACTTACCAAACAATGCACCATATTTTGAAATCCGCACAAGATCTCGAAAGGACTCGCAGGTTCGATCAGGCCAGTGCACGAAAACGGCTGCAGCAACATGAGCCGAATCGATTTGCTCTCCCAGTTTTACGCCCAACCCCAAAAACGCCCCCGCGTCAGCCGCACTCAACGGAACATCGCCAATAGCCAGAATTGACTGATCATCGTCACCCGTCCAACGGATGTTGCAACTTGAGCTAAGCGGAAATTTGCCACCATCTAAAGTCGCATGAACCGCGCCCGAGAATCCGAGTTGCTCAAGCATTGATGGCAACGCCGGGGTCAAACCGAAACGCCGCCGCATGAAAACGCTGGGCGTTACCCCAAACTGCGATTTCAGCATTGCTCGCCCCCGCGTCAAATTACTAAGGATCGATTCACCGGCAATCAAAGAATCCGGCAACTCACCAGCGAGTCCTCCGACGATACTCAAAGTCTTGTCGTTCAATCTCGCAATGGTCTTCTCTCGCAATTGCGGACGCTCCTCCGCCATCAACCTCCCCGTTTGTCCACTGAGAAGCAAGTTGATCGGATGTTTCGCCTCTAATTGTTTGGTCATCGAACGCCCAAGTGTCGTACTGGCGGTCAAAACAACATCCATTAATTCAGGCTGAACTGGGTAGTAGCCGTCTTTCTCTTCCAAAAGCAGGTCAAAACAACGCCCCAAAGCTTCCCGGGCTTTCACCAAATCTCCGTCAGTCGCAAATCGAGCAGCTTCCGTAACCGCTTCAGAAAAATGAGTTTCATCAAGGTTACTCGAGTATCTGAGCTGTCGCGTCATTAACTGAACCTGAAGAAAACTGTACCCGAGCGCACAAAAATCTTGTACGAGATCTTCATCGAGTCCCCTGGCCAATCGCTGCGCCCCGGCATTGGCCTCAATTGCGCGTTCCATCATCGCGTCGCGCGACTCGAGATCGGAAAGCAAGACCGCCTGCTCGGACTCCAGATTTTCAAGTAATCCCGAGTCCATCAGTGATTCAGAAATAAGTGGGATGACAGCGAGCAGGACGCCATCCGAATCCGCCGAGGAGACGTCCTCATCCGAATTTTCGCTGAATGTCTCATCAAAACTAATATCTGGGTTATCTGTTTGATGCCAACCAGGCATTTCCCCTGCGGACGCGATTAACGCCGGATGCCACAACGCAGTCCAACTTGCCAAAAGATTTGCCGCTTCATGCCCCCGATGATGAATCGGAAAGTCTTCCATCGAATGACAGGGAAGCAAGATCAGGAGTTTTGAATAGTTTTTCATACCAACGAATGTGAGTCTTTACGGGAGTTTCCGCAGTGAGGAAGGGATTCCCAGTCGGAACCCTGATTTTAGGCTCAATTCCGGAAATTCGGGACGGGGCAGCCAAAATTTCGTTACGAATTAGACGCCCTACCTTGTCCCAAGCGATGAAAACAGCAAAGACCGTGTAACCGAATCGGTCGTAATGACCGTCAGGTCAGTCGCTGGTCTGATGACTCTGCCAACTGAACAACTCGTTTTGACCTGCACTTGATGCCGATGACTCCCGAAAAGACGGGTTTTAAAAGCGAAAATTTGACACATTTTGAAGCCATCCGGTAGAGTTACACGTGTTTCCACGGACTTTATGAACGAATTCACCCGTAACTCCTTCAAAAACCGTACAGTCTTGAAGAAAACCACACGAAACAAACTTAACGAAACAACGTCACTGAACCTATAATAAAGAGTGCTCGTAGACAGCCAAGCATTTGGCGGGCGCTTTACGTTATTTTAGTAGTTCCCAGAAATTAGTAGGCAGTAAAAGATGGCAAAAC
>JAPOIJ010000094.1 GCA_029979005.1 Planctomycetota bacterium
ATCGGACCGCTCGCGAATCCGATCGCATCGAAACATTTCAGTGGTCCAATTGCAGAACGACTTGCCCCGTTACATCGCATTCTATTCTTAGGCCATGGTTATCGTTTTTTTGGCCCTGATCCTGGGCCAACGCATCGACTGGTATTTCGGGGTGTGAGAAGTGACGGATCAAAATTTGAGGGATTTTTTCCTGATCGTCAAACCCAGCAACCCCGTTTAATTTACCATCGCTGGTTCATGCTAAGTGAAACCCTCTTTGTAGAACACGCAAGTCAGGCAGATCCAAATTTCATGAAAAATCGCGCCGTAGATTATGAACGGCAAGTGGCAAGATTAACCTCAGAGAATCAGACAAACCAGCTAAAGCGATTGCAAATGGATCGCCAACAGGAGCTTCAGTACCACCAGCGAACTTCAGAAAGAATTAATTCCCTGGCCAAGTCCGTAGCCCAAGTCCTGCTTGAGCAGCACGACGCATCGTCAATTGAGCTTTTCAGCCAGGAACGAAGCATCCCGTTTCCGGAGGAAGTTTTGGACGGGCTGAAACTTAACTCAGAACAACTACTTCTACCGTTAAATAAAATTGGCGAACTAGATGCCGATGGTTATCGCGCCGCGAACGCCGCTGGCCCAAAAACAATAAATGGGTCAGACGAATGAAAACAAATCTAGAAACCACGCCTAACCAGTCTGGCCCTTTCGCCACGTTTTCTCATGCGTGGAACGAAGCTTGGAATCAGTTCTGGTTTCAACCAGAATCCCCAAATACATTAGGGCTGATGCGTATATTCGTCGGCCTAATCGTGCTTTACACTCATGTCACCTGGGGCCTTCAATTCTCAACATTTTTAGGTGTCAATGGCTTACTACCACTGGAATACCGTGCGTTACTATTCGATAGTCCGTTTGCATGGAGTCATTTCGACTGGTTCACGAGCAACCAATCACTAATCGTGATTCACGTCCTAGGGTTAATCACGATCACCATGTTCACGCTTGGGATCTGGACGAACTGGACGTCCATTTTGACGACGCTATTGATCATTTCATACGCGAATCGCGGAACCGGGGCGAACTTTGGGCTCGATCAAATCAGCAGTTTTCTCTGTATTTATCTCGCTATTGGAAATTGCGGTGGTGCTTACTCGGTTGATGATTGGCTTGCAAAACGCCGCGGGGCAGGGGAGGGCAGACCGTCCACTCGCAATCGAATAGCAATTCGATTGATCCAGGTTCACATGTGTATTGTCTATCTTTTTGCTGCCATCGGCAAACTCCAAGGCACCACTTGGCTCAACGGAGAAGCCGTCTGGGGAGCATTGGCAAGCTACGAATATCAGTCAATTGATATGTCGTGGATATCTAATCATATGGGTTTGGTTGCCATACTCACCCTTGGTGCCCTCGCTTGGGAATGCGCCTATCCCGCACTAATTTGGTTCAAATTAACTCGGCCAATCATGCTGTTCTTTGCCATCCCCATTCATCTTGGGATCGGCATTTGCATGGGAATGCTATCCTTTGGTCTCATAATGCTGGCGGGCAATCTAGCTTTCGTCGATTCTCGCTGGATCAACAAAAGATTTCAACGATCTTGAGAACCGAAGGTTGAGTTAGGAGACATGACCTGAATCAAGGCCAACCCGTATGAACTGAAAAGTTCGTATTCGAATTGAGATTTCATTAATGCCAAGTCATTTCGGATTTTGATTCTGCCTCGTATAATAGCCAACCCAAGAAACACGCGCGACTATCTTTCGCGCAGCCATTTACCAACAGTTGATTCGGAGTTAGGCGTGGCCAAAAATATTGCCATTGCAGGAGCAACCGGGGCCGTCGGCCGCCTCGTAAGACAAATACTTGAGCAAAGGGGTTTTCCCTACGAAACCATCACATTTCTCGCATCTCAGCGGTCGGCTGGAAAAACCATCCAGTTTAAAGGCGAACCGCATACAATCCAATTATTGGAACCCAGTGTTTTCGACAACATTGATCTGGTCATTGGCAGCACTCCCGATGACGTCGCTGAAACGTTCGTACCCTGGGCGGTTGAACGCGGAACGATCGTCGTTGACGAAAGCGGATACCATCGGATGCTCGATCATGTTCCGTTGGTTGTGCCCGAAGTTAACCCAGGTGCGGTCAACGAACACCAAGGTATCATCGCCAGTCCGAATTGCAGCACCACGCAAATGGTTGTCGCGATGAAGCCTCTCCATGATTTCTCAAAAATCAAACGCGTCGTAGTTTCAACTTACCAATCAACGAGCGGGGCAGGGGTTGCTGGCCAGGCAGATCTAGTCGAAGGAACACGAAATGCGCTCGAAGACAAGCCATGGGACTACCAAGCCTTCGCCCATCCAATCGCATTTAATGTCATTCCTCAGATTGGGTCTGCGAAACATCAGGGCTATACGTCGGAAGAAATGAAAATGGTTTGGGAAACCCAGAAAATTTTTGGTGACGACTCAATTCAGGTTTGCCCAACCTGTGTCCGAGTCCCTGTATCCAATTGTCACAGTGAATCCATTTTAGTCGAAACAGAAAACCCTATTTCTGTGGAACAGGCAATTCAGTTATTCGAAGCCGCCCCCGGAATTCAGGTTATGGATAATCTTGAGCAAGGGGTCTATCCAATGCCGAGCAACAGTGACGATCGCGATGACGTCTTTGTCGGACGCATTCGCAAAGACCTTAGCTGTGAGAATGGTCTCGCATTTTGGTGCGTCAGTGACAACCTCCGCAAAGGCGCTGCGACCAATGCTGTGCAAATCGCTGAACTCCTTGTTTAAGACGGGTTGTGCAGATGCGGCATATCAAACTGGTCATTTCGTACGATGGAACAGACTATGTTGGCTGGCAAGTCCAACCAAACGGCAGGTCCATTCAGCAATGTCTCGAATCTGCCTGGGCTTCGGTAAGCGGTGAGCAACTTCGAATCACCGCCAGTGGGCGAACCGACAGCGGTGTGCACGCACTGGGACAGGTCTGCAGCTTCGCAACCAAAAGCCAATTGCCGACTCAACAAATAGTCCGGGCCATTAATGCGGAAACACCTTTTGACATTTCAGTCTTAACCGCAGAAGAAGCCCCCGATGGGTTTCACGCGATCCGGGACGCCAAACAAAAAACGTATCGTTACCACGTCCAATATGGCAGGATCATGGACCCACTCAGATTGAGAACCTGCTGGTACGTGCCGGGAGAGATAGATCTCGAATCGATGCAAAAAGCCGCGGTTTTGATCACGGGCGAGCATGATTTTGCCAGTTTCGAAAGCGCAGGTGCCGAGCGTTCCACAACGATCCGAAACGTCATCGACCTTCAAGTCACGCCGGAATCCGTCCACAATTTCCCGGGATTGGAAATCGCGATTACCGCCAACGGATTCCTATATAATATGGTTCGAAATATCGTTGGCACACTGATTCGAGTGGGTAAAAACAGGGAAGAAATCGAATGGGTCGCTTGGGTACGCGATCAAAAAAACCGCCGCCATGCTGGACAAACAGCACCCGCGCATGGATTATTCTTGGACCATGTTGTCTACTAGAACCGCTACCCCCCCATTATCCTCCCCTTTAGGAATTGGTTTCTGAAACGAAATGGCATCTACGGAAGACAATTCGATCAAATCAAATCGGAAACTCAATCCTGGTTTCAGGATTTTTGCCGGCGCGATCGCGATGACGCTGATCTTTTTCATTGCCTCGCACCAATACTCAAACTGGCTGGTCGAACTTGGCTTTATTCTCTCCGCCTGTGTGGCCATTTCAATTCTAATCGCTGAGGCCTGTGATCCATTTGCCGATGCCGCCCAGTGGGTTGGAGTCCGGTTGCGTCTGCCACCATCTGTCAGAGGAGCAACACTCGATGCAGTGGCCAGCAGCATGCCGGAATTGTTTACCGGTTTATTCTTTGTAACGATCGCGCTCTTCGGCACTCAGGACGATCAAAGTCAGATGCTTGCCAGCGCCGAAGGTTACGGGTCAACGGTTGCAACGTGCGCAGGAAGCTCGATTTACAATTTAATTCTAATACCTGCCCTCTGTGCAATTGTCGTTTCCTTTTCTCGACGGGAGCGCCCCCAAATTACCGTATCCCGAGAAGTCATTCACCGGGATGGCATGTGGGTCATTTTCACTCAAGCCGGGCTACTCGTATTCTTATTTCAAGAAAAACTAGAATGGTGGATGGGAGTCGCAGCACTGCTGACTTACACCGTCTATGTATTACATCTCTATCTAGCGACGCGGCAATTTCGAAATCAACTTTCCGAAGATAAAACTGAACTGGAATCGACTGATTGTAAAACTGCATCCGCCTGCTTTGGTTATTTTGATATTCGACTAAATGGATTTACTTCAACCCTTGTTATTATCTCGGCAACCGCCGTCGCTGCATTAGCATGCTATCTACTCGTCGATCTCACAAATCAATCGGCTCATAAACTTGGAGTCAGCCCTTTTTTCGTCGCAGTGATCTTAACGGCCGCGGTATCCTCGATCCCGGACACGTTTATGTCCCTCGGATCAGCACGCCGAGGCGATGATGCTGGAGCAATGTCGAATGTCTTTGGGTCCAATGTGTTCGACGTCTGTATTGGTATGTCAATTCCGCTGATCGTGAGCTGCTACCTTCACCAATGGGAGCCAATTGAACTGGTGATGAGCAATGGCGAGACCATGGATGGAGTCGTTGGATTACGTATCTTTCTGTTCATTTTGACCGGCGTTGCAATGGCTTGCATGTGGCAATTGAAGCAGATCAACCGTCGAACCGGAATCCTCTTTTGTGCGCTTTATGCCTCTTTCGTGATTTACGCGATTCTCGGAGCGCTGGAGCTGATTCCGGCTTAGTGGCAAAAAACACTCAATTCTCGCTTGGATTGTGGCAAATTAAAGCGTTTGCTGAATGCACAAACCAGCGCTCAATCCCGGCAAGTCGACTTTGGTTTCCTCGAATCTTCGACTAAAATAAGGGCAATCGGGGGTTCGACGCGACACCCGAGTTATCAAGCTTGAAATCGATGGATTAGAAATAAATGTCAATAGGCAGAGACTTTATCGGGCCGTTCCAACTGCTCAGACTCATTCGTGCCGGTACGACAACTCAGGTTTGGGAAGCGTTGAAAACGGGCGAAAGTGAACGAATCGCACTCAAGGTTTTAATGGAGACCTACCGAAAAGATCGCTACGAAATTGGCCAACTGAAACACGAAGCCTTAGTCGGTGCCGAGCTTGACCACCCCAACGTGATCAAAATCTTTGGTTACCACAATGATCAAGGATACCCACTGGTATCCATGCAGCTGTTCCCATCTCGCAACCTCAAAATTGAAATGCGGGAACGTAAAGAATACATGATGCCCAATATATCTTCCATCATCCGAAGTTGCGCCAAAGGACTGGAGCACATGCATGAAAAGGGATGGGTTCATTGCGATGTAAAACCAGACAACTTCCTTGCGGATGAGCAGGGGCATGTCAAATTAATTGACTTTTCAATCGGCGTAAAATTAAGATCAAAAAAAGGTGGAATCGGGGGACTGCTTTCTGGTCGACCTAAGGCGATTCGTGGCACTAGAAGTTACATGTCTCCAGAACAAATTCGTCGTCAACATCCGGATCGCCGATCCGATATCTACGGTTTTGGCTGTGTTATTTTTGAATTGCTAGCCGGAAAAACCCCTTACTCAGCCAACTCACCGGACGAGTTATTGACCAAACATCTAAAAGCTCCCATTCCATCGCTGGAAGCTTACAGCGGTGCTTCGAAAGATTTTTCAAACCTTGTCAAACTAATGCTCGCTAAAAATCCCGACGACCGCATTCAGAACCTTACTGAATTCCTTCAGGTCTTTGAGTCAACCCAGATCTTCCGATCTGGTCAACGACCCGAGGGCTTTCGCCGATAGCCAATTATTTGCAAACTGTGAGTCACGATCATTTGTCTGATAGTGACAATTTCCATACCACTGACCCAATTTAAGACGCCATGGATTATCTGCCATTTGAGCAACCGATTGCCGACCTTGCTCTCGAAATCGAAAAATGTGAATCCGAATCTTCCGACTCTGTAGAGTCAGCAGAAAAAATTCGGAACCTGAAACAATCGTTGACCGATTTGACACGCGATATCTATGGAAAACTGACTCCATGGGAAACGGTGCAGGTGGCGCGACACAAGGATCGACCTCACACTACTGATTATCTCTCACTCGTATTTGATGAGTTCGTCGAATTACACGGCGATAAATTATTTGGCGATGATCGTGCAATTCGTGTTGGCTTCGCTTCGCTCGACCGCACGAAAGTCATGGTGCTCGGCCACCAGAAAGGCCGCACGTTTCAGGATCGAACCGAGAACTTTTTCGGTTGTGCTCACCCTGAAGGCTACCGCAAAGCGATGGCGAAAATGAAGATGGCTGAAAAATACAATCTTCCAGTCATTTGCCTGATCGACACCCCCGGGGCTTACCCCGGCATTGGTGCTGAAGAACGTGGCCAGGCTCAAGTCATCGCGGAAAACATGTATGAAATGTCTCGGTTGAAAACACCGATCATCTGTATTGTGATCGGTGAAGGTGGAAGTGGCGGCGCGTTGGGAATCGGCGTTGGAGATCGCGTCGCAGTCATGGAGCACGCCTACTACTCTGTTATCAGTCCAGAAGGATGCGCCGGTATTCTTTGGAAAGGCGCTGAACATGCAGAAAAGGCCGCCACAGCATTAAAATTCACCTCTAAAAATCTACTTCAGATGGGCATTGTGGACGATGTGATCAATGAACCGCTGGGAGGAGCCCACCGAGACCACCACAAGACTGCATCTCAGATGAAGTCTTATTTAAAGAAAACTCTTAAAGACCTAGTAGGAAAACCGCACGAGTCCTTATTGGAGGAGCGCTACCAGAGGTTCCGAAAAATTGGTGTCTTCAATGAAGCGGGAGAGCTACCTGCGTAGTCGCCAAGCCTGAACGACTGGGTTATCCATTGACGTTCAATGAACACAAACTGAACGCAACTGCCGTATGCAACAAACCTTCTGGGAGCATCCATGAAAACTGTTAAACAGGTCATGTCGGCACTGAAAAAAAAAGGTTCGGCCCAAACTCGGAAAACGTTTGCCCGACACGGCGCCCCAGACAACATGTTTGGAGTAAAAATTGCCGACCTGAAAGTCATTGCCAAACAAATCAAAGGCAACCAGACGCTGGCGATGGAACTATATGAGACTGGCAACACCGATGCCATGTACTTGGCTGGCATCGTAGCCGACGGCAAGGCCATGTCCAAAAAAGAACTGAACGATTGGTGCCGCGCTGCCGAGTGGCATATGATTGCCGAGTATTCGGTACCCGGTGTCGCCCATGAAAACCCTCATGCAAAATCCCTTGCCTTGAAATGGATTAAATCTAAAAAAGAACACATAGCCGCGGCTGGCTGGAATACGTACTCAGGTATAGTCGCAACAAAACCCGACGCCGAATTAGATCTAGATGAAATCAAATCGCTACTCGAGGAAATTGCTTCATCGATTCACGATTGTGGCGAACGCGTGAAATACACCATGAATGGCTTTGTAATTTCTGTCGGCGGTTATGTTAAACCGCTGGCCGCGAAAGCAAAATCGACAGCCAAAAAAATTGGCAAAGTATCTGTCGACATGGGCGAAACGGCCTGCAAAGTCCCACTTGCCATCGACTACATCGCCAAGATGGAAAATATGGGACGCGCTTATAAAAAACGCAAGACGATTAAGTGCTAGACAGTCTCTTACCGCTTGGACTTCTGCTTAACCTGTTTGCACCTGCTCAACCGTGATTTTAGCAATAAGAACATATTGAATTGGGGCAGGGGGGGCAGTGGAAAATCTCTGTGCCGGTCAATCGCCGAACCTCCAACCAACGGTCGTTTATCGAGGGAATTAAAACGGATCTGCTTTTATTTAAATACGCTCAAGTATTGCCATGCCCAATTTGCCAAAAATTTTCGAGACTGTTATTTATGCCGATGATCTCGACGCGGCCAAAGATTTTTACACACAAGTGATGGGTCTGCATTTGCTCAGCCACAATGATCTAATGCTAGTTTTTGAAATCAAAGAAAGCTATTTGCTAGTTTTCAATCCAAGTAAAAGTTCGGTCGGTGGGAGGCAAGTTCCATCCCATGGAACCCACGGACAGGGCCACATTGCTTTTGTCATTACTGAAGCTGAACAAAAGACATGGAGAAGTCGCTTGGCCGAGGCTGGTATCGAAATTGAATCGGAGGTTTCCTGGGATAATGGAGCCCGCGGAATGTCAATTTACTTTCGTGACCCTGCCGGCAACTCGATTGAATTAGCACCGCCTAACTTATGGAGCTATTTAAAGAATCCATAATTTCAACAACGGGGAAACCCTCTGGCAGAGCCCTCAGAGCATCGATTGAAGAATAAACCCTAAAACCACAAATATCAGGATTAACCCCGCGCAACCTGATTGACTGTTAGGTTTCTCAAGAATCTCAAATTCGTCAATCAGACTCTCAATAAATGTCTTTGATTCCAATATCGACTTACCAGTGTGATCTTTATAAATTCGCACCGCATCCAGCTTGCAACCAGCTTCTAAGAGATCGAGAATTTGCTCAACCAATGCCTCCTCGGATCCTTCTTTAGCATCTGATATGTGCGGATCGCCGCTGGAAAGATTCTCAACAAATTGCTTCGCTTCTCGTAGAGAACTGCCGGTGAAACCGCGATAGAGTTTACACGCATCGATCTTTCGGCCATCGCCTAATTTCTTTCGGATCTGGTCGACCTGGGCATCTGTTAATTGCGAATCCATGGCTAAGTCTCCCAAGTGAAAATGCAAAAAGCCAACGAAACAGTGTATATCTCGACCAATCCCCAACGTCCGATAATGTTTCTTATGTTCGGTTAGGCCTCTCGTTTTCCCCGTAAATATTGGCTTTTTGAAATTCGCTCCCAACTCCCTGTTCGAGATCCCATTTAGATTCCATTCTCCGGCTTAGCCAAGAACACAGGTCATGGGCAATGGAGTTGCTATGGGCACTCATTCATGAATTGCTTAACGCTTGTAGACGTTTTCAAACAAATTCTCTGCCGCCTCATTAGTTGCCTCTAACGCCTGCTTCCCAATATTTTCGAGAGTCTGCTTGGACGCTTCCGAAATATCTACATTCGACCAGTCGACCCCCTTCGTAGCTGGAGCCTGCGGCTTTGTGAACTTCTTTTGGAAAGTTCCCAAAAATCCACCTGTCTGAGGCTCATTCGAGGTGTCCGTCGAGGATTTCTTCCAACGACCGGTAAAACCGCTGGACTGGAACTGTTTGATTTCTTCGCCAATGAGTTGTTCGACTGGGTAGGTCGTTCCCAGTGAGCTGCCAAAAAATCCGCTGGTATCAACAGCAGGTTCCTGATGGCCAACCGCATCTTTGTAATTCTCAATATGAGGATTAACAAAACGCGCTAATTCGTCCGGCACAAAATCCGAAACCTGCCAAATTCCTTTTTCGATATAAGGCCCAAATTTCGAATGATCAATCTTCTCATGAACGTCCTCACCAAGAAACGAAACCGCGAACATGGTTACCACCATGCACAGCAGGCCTCCTTTGAGAGCGCCGAGAATTGCTCCTGCCTGGCGATCAAAACCTTTCAGCTCATTCTTTTTTAATGATTTAGAAACAGATGAATAAATCGCCCAAATCAAAAGGGAGGTGCCAAGAAAAAGTATCAGCATCGCACCAATTTTATTCCATGGCTCATCCACCTTCAAAAGCGTTGCCATCTGGTCTCTAAAATTTACCGCGACTATGTAACTTACCACTAAGGCAGCAAGCGATGCAATTTGCCAAGCCAATCCTTTCCAGTAGCCGAACACAATGGCTCCGAGGAAAATCACAAGCATTGCAATATCGTAAATCCCCACAATCTCTCCTTGTACAAATTTGACGTTGCTGCTTCACCATTCGCAACAACCTCACGCTGCCCACGCACCATCTTAGGTGAATCCAGAGACGTGACCGCGTTCAGAATCACCAGTCCGGTTTCGGGTTTTCTTTGAGCTTTCCATCCGTGGAAAAACTGACGGGATTAGAGATAAATTTTCGGTTTACCTCAATACAGATAGGCTTAACAATGGCTTACGCCCCCACAATTGACCAAATTTAATTCCTTGCCTGTTAATGCTGCTAGCGATTGCAAAATTCACGAATCTACGTTGGTCGACGCCTGCCAGTTCTCTATTGTCTTCTTCAACAACGCTCGACGTTCTCCGGACCAGGGTCGTCAAATTTTGGTTCATTCCAATCAACCGTTTATAGCCCGAATTCATGGCTGATTTCAAAACTCACATTACGACCAGCACCGTCCTCGGCTTTGTCTATGGCGGCGTTGGGTACTTTGGCTTTGAGGTTCCGCTGGCTCACTGCATGATTGCAGGAAGCTTATGTAGCGTCGCCGGAATGTTGCCCGATCTCGACAGTAATTCTGGAAAGCCACAACGTGAAATGCTTTCATTTGTCTCAGTCATCATCCCCATGATGATGCTGCCTCGTTTTGAAGCGATTGGCATGACAACGGAACATATGATTTTTGTCGCTGGCGTGATGTACGTTTTGATTCGGTTTGGTATCGGAGGCCTATTCCGTCGGTTCACGAAACACCGCGGCATGTGGCATAGTATTCCCGCCGCGATCATCGCTGGACTGGTTACTTTTATGATCTGTCTTTCCAACGACCTCGAAATCCGTATTTTCAAATCGTGGGCCGTTGTGCTTGGCTTCATCTGCCATCTTGTGCTCGATGAGATTTATGCGGTTAACTGGGAAGGCAAGCTTCCCAAGAAAAAGAAGAGCTTTGGCACCGCGATGAAGTTCTGGGGAAATTCCACCTGGCATAACGTTACTACGTATCTCAAGCTGGCAATTTTGATCGGTATCGTCGCGAGTGATAATTATGTGATGGATTGCATTTGCGAACCGCCCACTGAATCGCCCGCAACAACCGCCCAGTGGGTTCGCAATCTCTTTTTACATGACCACGGTCAGACACTACATCGATAGGATCTAGTCAAGAGATTAAGACTAGCTCTTATGGCTAGTACATCTAATCCGTTTAGAACTGTTTTCGACTATCAAGAAGAATCGTAACAGGACCATCATTGACAAGTTCTACAGCCATCTCAGCTTGAAAGACCCCAGTCTGTACTGGCACATTGATTCCACGACAGGCCTCGATGAATTCTTGATATAAACTTCGAGCCAACTCCGGCTTTGCCGCGCGCACAAAACTGGGGCGCTTACCTTTTTTCACATCACCAAGAAGTGTGAACTGACTAATGACGAGCAGAGAGCCCTGAATATCTAACACGGAGAGATTCATCTTTCCGTCACTATCTTCAAAAATCCTTAAGCCGGTGATTTTTCCGACCAGATATTCCAAGTCAGCTTTTTCGTCGCCGACCTCTACTCCAAGAAAAACAAGTAGACCACGTTTAATCTGGCCCACCGTTTCATCCTCAACAGCAACGGAAGCCCGAGTTACGCGTTGTACAACCGCACGCATGGATGCACCCTTTATCTCTCGATCGTCTCAGTGTTTTTTTCAGCAGACTGAGACTCACTCGAAAAACCAATTTCTTTCAATCGAGCTATATAGTCCTCTGTCACATCTACTTTTTCAACATCAATGTACTTCGCTCTAAACGACTCATCAGAAATATTGGCGAGCGTATGGAATCTTGAAAATTCAATATTAATCAATCCCCTGTTCTCCGACTGACGATCTCGATTGGGAAATCTTGAAAAGCTCATTCGTTTTGGAACAAATGAAAATGTCGAATCCATACTCAAGACCAGCTCAACAGCATGTGGGAAATGCGACGGCAATGCCTCCCAGTTAGGTTGTTCTGTCAAACCCGTCTCTCCGGTTAACCTTGCGACTGTCTTTGCATTCAAAACTCCCCGAAGCAATACGTCACCGTTTGACTGCCGCTTTTTCTCTTCGAAATCGAAAGCCGAGGACAAATGACGGATGGTGCAAGCGATCCCTCCAGAGGCAACCCATCCCGCAGGCACCAAGGCACTCGTCGTGCCAGCCACACTTTCTCTTAACTCATCCAGGTTCACGAATTCAAGCGTGTCCTTTCGGTCAACTAATCCGCCGTTGGAAAATTTCTGCAATTTGAAAACAATGTTGCCATCGCACAGTTGGTGAATCAAAACGGGATTGGATTTGCTGCCAAACTCCAAGACTAAACTCGATTTTTGAGTCCCCTGCCCCATTTGATAGTACTTTCCCTCGGCTTCCACTTCTTGCTCAAAAATTGAGCCGCTCATTGAAATATCCACCTCAAAGGGCATCGAATTAGCAAGAGAATCGGAAACCTCCAGTAAAAAACGCTGCGGGCTTGAGTTGTAATCAGACCAGTTTTTCTCGCTCGCACTTCTTTTCCCAAACCCCGACGAGGGTTCCCCCTGCCACATGGTCGATGGGATCTCTTCTTCGTAGGTTGTTAGACCAATCGCCGATTTGATCGAGCTTTCTGGATTAGGTACCCCCTCCAATGCGCCACGTTCGTGGTAGCCCCGTATCGGTAACGGGATTTTTCGACCGACCGGTCGCGGTAGCTGAGGAATTTCTAATTCTTCTCCTATATCTGAATCACTTTTTGACGCACTTGTATCCAAAACAGCCCTGTTAGAGTCTGCGGGTTCGGCTAGCTGGGTGAGCCACAAAAGACTTCCGGCTGCTAGCAAAGCGACGGCAAGGGGTAATTCTTGCTTCATGAATCGGATATGCGGATTTTTCCAAAGAATTGTGTTGTGACGGGCCGAACTAACATCTACGTAGCCAACCCGCGCAGGATTGCGTGCCCATTGGGCGAGCATCTTAGGAGGGGCGGACCAAATGGTCTACGGCAGTTTGCTGTTGAAGCAGCGAAAAAGAAACACTTTTACAACCCAGACTTTTGATTGCACGTGCCATGAGGCCCGAGCAAAGTCGACAAGCCGAGCAGTTTCGGCAAAAAACCTTTAAGGGGGGAATCTGATGTACGCACGTTATGTAACGGGCATCACAATGCTGGCGTTAGCCACTTTGACTACTTCGGCGCTCGCATACCAAGTGCCAGGTGCCCGCACTGGAATTCCGGTAGGGCACAATCTGCCTCCGGCTCAAATGCTTATGGAGCCAGGCCCAGGCGTCGGCGGACCGGGACCAGGCGTTCTTAACCGATCGATGCGAAGCGGTCCAATGCAGAACGCAAGCTATGGATCTTTTGGAGCGGCAACAACCCAAAATGTACAGGTCCTATTTGATCAGCCCAAAATGATGAAAATCTCTTGGGACGTTTCTGCGGTTGGAATGTATGACTCAACACCTTTGGTCGTGCCTGGCCGACAGAATTTTGCTCAAGGCGGAATATTCCGTTTGAAGGTAACTGACATTGAAGGTCGACCGGGAATGGAACTCTATCCAACTCTTGAGATTGGCCGAGCGAATACACGAACTGCCGCTTACCTTTCGCATGCTGCCGTTCCTGTTCAACTGACTCAAGAAGATTTCGATCAGGTCGCAGCCGCTAACTTTGTCACCAAAGTTATCTATGTTCCCGATCCGGAGTTCCAAGAGTTAGCACTCGCTGGCGTTGACACTATTGTTAGCACTCGCCTGGATCCCGGTGTCGATCCGATCACTGAAGCAGATCGTCGCGGATCAATTCTTGCAATCGTAAGAATGGGTAACAAAGACCTTGAAGTACCTGGTTCCGACCCTGCTGTTGCAGCCGGTGGCCCAGCTATGATGGGTGGCGGAGTTTCCGATTACATCTCCGGAGTCACTGGCCCGAATTACGGAATGCCAATGACCGGAACCAACATCGGTCTTCCCGGCCCTCCTCATGTTCCACTCGGTGGACCAGCAGGATTGCAGCAGTACGAAATGTACAACCACACTGCAATGCAAATCCCAACGCCGACGAAGCAAGTGGATGTTCACATGCGTCAGCGACCAGGACTTAGCTATCCATCACCAGTCAACAAAGTGTTGATTGACGAAAGAACGATTCGACCATCGAGAATGAACACTCAACCACCAGCCGACATGGTTCGTGGAGTTCTTCCTCCAGACTGCCCTCCCGGGCAACTCGGAAATCGATTCCGTCGCTAGTGCTCTTTAGAAATCTCACGAGCCGCGATGGCGAAAGTCATCGCGGCTCGTTTTTTGCACTTCACTTCGAAGTGGCAGGAATAACGAAGGACGACCGGTCCGATCCAAAATTCGCAAAAGGTCTCAACCTGATGTCGAAAGTTAACGAGTAAAATGATGAAGCAATCCTTAGCAAACAACCTGATCCTGCTGGCTGTCATCTCAATGCTTGTGATGAACGCGGCATCAGCTTCCGCGCAACAGCGCAATCGCCATCACTTAATCGATGGCAATATGGTTCCCGGTGCCGCTGCTGATCACTATCGTCTTGGGAACCCCGCGCTACGCGGGCACGTACAGCCGGTTCGATTAATTACTCCTGAAGGAACAAATATCGAAGTTGGTACTGGCAATAGCTTCATTCAAACAAATGCATCGAAAGCTTCACTGGCGATGCAAATCGGTCCTGTCTACCGATTTAAGCTGACCAATGTCCCGCGCTATGAAGGACAAGCACTTTATCCATCCATTGAACTTCTTAATCGACTTAATCCGCCCCAGGGCCTCGAGAACGAATTCCCGGTCGAGGTCGTGTTAACGCAAGAAGATGTCGTGGATGCCATGCGTGGCAGTCTCGTAACCAAGGTCATCTATCTTGAGAATCCCGAGACTGCGCTGCCTCAACGGCACATGCCCGACCAACAACCGTCGATTGATATTGGTGGTGCTCGAGACCCGTTGCGTGAAGCGGAACGACTGGGCCGTCCAATGGCAATCCTGAGAATTGGATCGCGCATTCCTCTGGCGACTGACGAAGTAAACCTATTTAATTTTAACGCTCCCGAAGCAACGCAACTTCCCGACCCAACCCCGGATCCTGCGAAATAAAACATGGGCCTTAGAACACGGTGGAACCGTGCTTCTTACCAATCAGCCCAACCACAATCGACACTCAATTCGGAACAAGTAATGACACGTAAACAGAAACACTTCTCCGGCTTGCTCGCCGGCATTACAGTCATTGGAAGTTTAGTTTTCGGCGGGGCTGAATCGCAAGCTCAGGACGGATTCGGCCGACTGCTCAAACGAGCTTCACTTCCCGAGAAATTGAACACCTCCGTCGAGCCGAGAGCCGAAGACAAGCTCCCGTTGAAAATGATTACCTCCGATGCAATGGTACCGGGAGCCACTCGGATCTCAGCAGAAACCCAAGCAAATCACAATAACTCCGCAACGCTCGCTGGCGCGGAAAATGAACTCCCCCGCCCTGCCCTGAACCGCTCATATCCAAAACCGATTGGATATGGAATGGTCTATCGTGGAACCAAATCCATTCAAGAGACTTCCAAATTCTCCGGTCCGGACTTTAAAGGCTGGAACCCAAAAGCAAACAGGGATGAGTATGTCTTTGACGGCAGTGATCGTGGCGTGAAGGTAACGGTCGGTGATAATCTCGTGCTCCAAGGGCTTGAAACTGAAGATACCGTGGGACACTTCGAAACTGTTGATGGTCGTCGTCTGGTAGCGCCAAGCAACCGTGTTGCGATCTACGCGCCGCGATTTGGTGCCGTCCGTCGTCTCGACGGTGTCTTCAATGCACGGCTCCGTCAACCAATCGGATCAATCGAAGAAAAAACCCCGATAGCCATGGCCAATGGCAATAACGAAACCGCGACGTCCAATCAGCATGTCGCACTGGATCAGTTCGAAAACTCAAAGCGAGCCAGCGAGTTTGTCGACCGCACCCGCGGCGTATTGGCTGACAATGTCATTCATTTGCTGGGTGCCCGCAACTCCTTCAAGGCTTACGAAAACCTCTCCCTGATACGCTTAGGAAAACACTCTAACAGTGAATCAGCGAGATTAGATCTTGGAATCCAATCCGCTACGGTCTGGCAAGATAATCTGGGACTTCAGATTGCAGTCAGCAATACTGCTCCGGTCGCGATTGAAAAAGTAAAATCAGCTCAGCAGTTTGTGCATGTTGAAACCAAAGAAGGGTCCGACATTCTTCGAGTCACCAAAGTGGCTTCGAAGATCGCAGCCCGCACCGGAGATATCGTTGAATTCACGATTCGCTTTGACAATCTCAGCGCCCGTGACCTCGCAGACGTTACCATCATTGACAACCTGACTCGCCGACTCGAATACATCGACGACTCAGCATCCTCTACCGTAGATTCCGAATTCTCCCAGGAAGAAAATGACGGTGGTTCCTTAATGCTTCGTTGGAAATTATCTGAATCACTCGCCCCTCAACAAGGTGGACTCGTTCGGTTCAAATGTCGCGTCAGGTAGAGTTCGAATGCCGCTTTGCAATTAACGCCTCTTTTGCATCGCAAACTCAATCTCCTTGCCTCATCACTCAATTTCGCCCTTGGCTCTCAGATAGCCGAGCGAAACAAGAAAAGCGTCCATCTCGGCAACCGTTTTCTTAAAGTACACCGAATCGCCTTTCCCGAAATTAAAAAAACCGTGTTGTTGGTTTTCGTATCCGATTAACTGGCACTCTCTTCCATTGGCTTTCATTTTCTCGGCGTAGAACTCAACCGATTGAAACGGCACGGTGGTGTCCGCTTTTCCGTGAACAATGAACGTGGGTGGCGCTGATGTCAAATCACCGTGATAAGGTGAGATTTTTGAAGATTCAACCCCTGCCCTTTCGTTAATACTTTCCCTTCGTTCGCGATCAATCTTCGTTTTGCCTGGAATCTCCGCAAGTACAAGGGCGGGATTAAATAATAACAATGCATCGGGGCGGCAGCTAACCGAGGTAGGATCGTTAGGAGAATCAAATCCAGCCACCGTAGCGGTCGCCGCAGCCAAATGGCCGCCGGCAGATCCACCACCTGCCGCGATTTTCTCCGGATCGATCCCCAAACGCTCGGAATTAGAACGAACCCAGCGAACCGCAGATTTTGCATCCGCAATGCAGTCAACCACTTTTACAGGGTGCCGGGATGAAACACGATAATCGACTACAATTCCAACCATGCCTCGGTTGGCGAGATGCTTACAATGCTCTACGAATTGTTTTGGGGTTCCACCTCGCCAACCTCCTCCAAAAAAGAAAATGGCTGCAGGTAGTTTTTGAGATTCGTCAATCGATGTTGGTTTAAAAATCCACGCCTTCAGCTCAGTTTGGCCAACCGTTTTATAGGTTTCGACGACCGCGTCTTTAAATACCTTATCATCCTGCCTCTTTGCCGCTGGTTTCGCAGTCTTCTGAGCCATCACCGGGCTAAAACTAAAGCAAGTTGCGACCACGACCGCTACGTATATTTGAAAAGTATTTTTCATTTCCTATTCCCTCGAAAAACCCCAAGGTACGATCACTTTAAAATAAGCGTCTTGGTTCCCATTTTTAAATCAAAAACTGTTTTGAGAAAACCTAACTATTCGTTACGGCACAAGCAGTACTTTTCCAATATTTTTTCGATCTTGAATATAGTGGTGAGCTTCAGCTGCTTTTGAAAATTCAAAGGTCGTATCGACACGCGGCTTGATAATCCCTTCACGATACAGCTCAAGCAGGTCTTCCATCCAACTCTCAACCCGATCCAGCTCACCCCACAATCGTCCTAAATTCACCCCAAAAACGCCTTTGTTGTGATTGATCAATTCAATTGGAGTAAACTTAAACCAAGGCAAATTAGCAACCATTTTTAAAAAAGCTATTCTATTTCTGGATTTACCTACCGCAGCCGAAGAGACGCCAAACATCCCTAGCCGACCCGTCGCCGCGAGCGAGCGATAGCTTTTCTTAAATGATTTTCCACCCACAGCATCGAGAGCCAATTCGACTCCCAATCCATTGGTAATTTCCATGACCTTCGTTTCAAAATCTTCTTGGCGATAATCAATGCAATGATCGACACCAATTTCCTTGAGGTAATCATGCTTACCTGTAGATGCAGTCCCGATAATCTTGGCACCGCGATGTTTAGCCAGCTGCACTGCTGCAATCCCGACACCGCCACCCGCCGAATGAACCAAAACCGTCTCCCCTGCCCTGACTCCACCCATCACACAAACCAGTTGGTAGGCCGTCAGATAGTTAACGGGTAACGCAGCACCTTCGATAGACGTCATTCCGGCCGGGCGTTGGAAAACCTGTTGCTGATCAACGCAGATAGATTCGCTGTAACCGCCAAAACGCGTCAAACCCAGCACGTCTCTCCCGAGCCATTCTGGATTTACATTTTCACCAACTTTGTCAATGCAGCCGCCAACCTCATACCCGACAACTACGGGCATCGGAGGCAGGTCCTGATAGATTCCCAGCCTACCGGAAATGTCAGCGAAATTGACACCCGCCGCTTCAACCTTGATTCGCACCTCATTCGGCTTTGGTTCGGGCAATTCAGTTTCCCGAATCTCCAGAACTTCGGGGAGGCCGGCGCATGGAATCCAGATTTGACGCATGAGTTTTACTTTTTCAAATACTGGAAATTCTAAAATCTGGGAGGATCAAAAAGCCTCTCAACCTTCCGTCTCGAAACCTTCCGCTTCGAAACCTTCCTCAACTCAATGGATGGCCTGCCGCATGCGATTCAATTAATTTAGCAATCTGATTAACCGAGGCATTCAACGAAACAGCAGCCATTTGGA
>JAPOIJ010000122.1 GCA_029979005.1 Planctomycetota bacterium
ATCAATGATTCAAACAACAAATTCGCCTTACATTTTTGGATTTATTGAGTTTAGTCCTTAACGTCAACTGTTATCAAAAAACAACCTTCTGGGCACCAAAAAAGGCTCGCTGATCAAAATCAGCGAGCTTGCGTTAGTTTAAGAATAGAAAAACAAACTGAGTCGCGCGGTCTAATACTCACCAATGACTTCGCCGCCGTGCATCGAAGAAAGCGCACGATAAACATTTACATTGATGTTTTCGGAAATCGTCTGCACCGAACCGTCCATCAAGACGAACTGAGCCAAGCCTGAATGGGGGGCGGCAACGCCTCGATCCGCACCGATACCGTTAGCGGGAGGATTGTTGGGAGTAAATTCCGCATCAAACAAAACCATATGGCCGTGATCGTCGTCGGGAGCATCAATATCCCGAACCGCCGCAAACCAGGCATTTTCGAAATTCGGATGTGAGCCAACACCAATTGGGCTGCCAGTTGAATCCACAATTGGTCCATTATGGCGTTCGCCGAGCGCGAATGTACTCGATGTGCCATCGGTAATGTCCCTGAATTTGGTTTTACTGTTACGGAAAAACGGGCCTACCGACGAATCTGGCGTTGCATCCAGGTTAACATCGTCGCTGAAATCTCCCGAAGTTTCGAGAACTCCGGACGCGGGTCCCCAATTGGCACAATAGCTGGCTGCCGCATACTGCTCAAAAGGATTGGAGGTTTCATCTCGGACAACAAAATTCCCTTCAGAGTAGGGATCTGATGGACACAAAAATACATTTAACTCGGTTTCCCTGGCAAGCAAGTTCGCGGGATCAAAAACGGGTAGATCCAGATCTGCCATTTCGTATAAGTTCTGCTGCTCAATAAATGGCAAAACAAATACTCCCCATGCGTGTCCCAGATGATTCGCGTTGGCCCATCCACTGGACACCTGATAGCCGGTTTGAGCTGAATATTGA
This sequence comes from Planctomycetota bacterium, assembly GCA_029979005.1. GTDB lineage: Bacteria > Planctomycetota > Planctomycetia > Pirellulales > Pirellulaceae > Mariniblastus. The sequence continues at coordinate 956 of JAPOIJ010000122.1, forward strand.
CTCCCCGGAGCGTAAGCATATCCCGGCGGGAATCGCTGCAGCGCGCTCTCATAATTGTGGAGCGCTAAACCGAGCTGCCGCATATTGTTTTTACAGGCGGTCCGCCTTGCAGCTTCACGTACCATTTGAACTGCAGGCAACAACATCCCAATCAGAATTCCGATAATGGCGATGACGACCAACAGTTCCACCAGAGTAAAACCAGCGGGGCTTCGTTTTGCGGCCAGCCTTCGAGTGGTAAGCCCAGAACTACCACCTAAATATTTTTTATGATGCATTGAATTTAATTTCTAACTAATGATTTTATGAATTGGATTTTGACTTTGAAACAAAACGCATGCGCGCAAACGCCAAAGAGCGCAATGAATACGCAACTTCGTCGATGACGCACAGCGACTGATCTTGTCGTTTGGAAAAGATGGAATTAATTAAGTCACGTGAACAAAGATCGACTCAATCAAACCAGCTTTAAAAAGAAAGAACCCAATGAAATTGGAGGTCCACGCGCACCAATGGTGCCCAATTCGGCGGAAGAAAAGAACTCAAGGCCATGGGCATTTACAACACCCAAAGCAGGGCAGGCTGGAGCCAAAAATAGACTGCAGGGAGCCGAGCAACAGCTTTCCGACTCAAGCAATTGGAACGAAAATAACGGGCCTTCACTGTCACTGGGTTCGCGATGCGGCAAATCTGAGGATGGTTCGCCCGCACCATTCTCTGCCGTTTCATTTCCCGCTAGGGAACGGTTGACTAAATCCTGACGATCGCGATGACTGTGGTCGTGATGCTTATGATCGTGACTGTGATGCCCGTGTTCATGATGTTCATGATCGTGGCCGTGGTGGCCATGATCGTGACTGAACGCCGAACCACTTGGATGCTGATGCGGTAGCTCGGCAAAGTGACAAAAACTGTGGAAACTGGGTATTCCAAACCAAACAAAACTTAGCAAGCAACATAGCAATCCCACACCTTGGCGTCGCCAAAGCTTTTGCTCTCGATTGCGTTGAACTTTAAATTTCATTTAGTTAAACAAACAGGAAAACGTAGAAGTCCCAATTGAGAACATACTTTCCCGCGACCGCACACCCAACGTTTAAATCGGCCGTTCTTTTACTTTCGCGCAATATTCATCAAGTCTGAATGATTTAAGAACTGAAAACCACAAAGCCCCCCCTGATTTGCCGGTACATTCTTCGTATTAGCTTGCAAGGCTATTTAATTCAATTGAACAGACTCCCGCCGTTTTTGAATCATTCTAAACTGTTACGCAAAATGAACTCCGGAAGTTCGTACTCAACGCGCGACTGCGGCAGCCAAAATATTGGCGTCTCTAGCGACGTACTTGGGACGAGGCAGCGGAACGTAAAACCGTCTCGCTTTCGAAGCACCTTATTTTTCGCAACTAGATAACTTGATTACAAAACATAGAGAAACGATCCTTTCAACGTGTGCCCACTCCTCTTAAACTGCTTGTAAAAGTCAATCGTTATCAACTTCAACAGGACCGACGGACCTAAAAATGAAACTACCGCTCGCCTCCATTCAAGCCTTTACGCTTGGGATTCTGATCTATTCCACCGCATGCTTTGGGCAGAATCCTAACGGGACCGCACTCACTCCAACAAAAAGCTCGACTGATGAAATCGGTGTTGAGATGAACCGATTCACTTACAAGCACTCAGCGAGTCAACCGCGTGACCTGGAAGTTTACTTCCCCAAAGGGCATGCCCGCTCGAAGGCAAAACGTCCGTGTGTACTACTATTCCACGGTGGCGCCTGGGGTGGCGGTGATCTGAAACAGTTCCAAAAGTTTTGCAAATACTTTGCCAGCCGGGGATTGGTTGCAGCCACCGCCAATTACCAACTGGTTACCGCTAATCAAAAGCTACCCGCAGGTGTTTCGCGAAAACAGTTCTGCATCACCGACGCCAAGAGCGCAATCCGCTGGATGAAACAACACTCGAGAGAGCTTGGAATTGATCCCTCGAAAATGATTACGGGGGGCGGCTCAGCAGGTGGGCACATCAGCATTATTGCAACGACGAATGCTGGCCTGAACGACCCTGCCGATCCAGAAGGAATTGATACTAGCGTCGTTGCCTATCTGCTATTCAACCCTGCACTGGCGCCGTTCGATGCAAAATTTCCCGAAGTTGATGCAATAAAGCACCTCACGACTGATTTTGCCCCTGCAGTTGTTTTCTTTGGCACCGAAGACCAAAAATGGTTGGCCGGTTGGACTAAAGCGCACACTCAACTGAAGAATCTCGGCGTAGGTGACCGCGTCGATCTTTGGCTCGCTCAGGGAGCGGGGCATTCGTTCTTTGGTAAGAGCCCTTGGTTTAACCATGTGTTGATCGAGTCGGATCGTTTTCTCGTTTCCCTGGGTCTGCTTTCATCGAAACCGACCAAAAAATTGCAACCCGACGACAAAAGGATGATCAAAGCAGAGGACTCCGACACTCTCAAAAAAGTCGAAAAGAAAACATCCCAATAGAGACCACAGCCTCACGATCATTTTTAGACTCGTTAATTTAGAATTGCGAAAAAGAAATAACGGCATAAACCTCTCGAAGTCAAAACGATTGCGTTTTTCAAACAGAGGAGTAGATTAAACTGCCTCACAAGGTCATCGCCTCCTTTCTTACTCCGGGGAATAAACGCCATGTGTTCGAACATCCGATCAAAAAAATGGAATGCTTTCTCGCTCTATGCCACGGTGACAGCGGGTATGTTTGCCGCCTCCATCGCAGGAGCAGTTCGTCATTCGGCGGGTGATACAATTCGCGTTCCGCAAGATCGAAAGACAATTCAAGCAGGAATCGATGCGGCTGTTGACGGTGATCTAATTCTCGTCGACAACGGAGTCTACAAAGAACACATTCGTTTAAGACCGGGCATCACGGTTAAAAGTAGAGGCGACAATGTAAAAGGCAAGCTCAGCCTCAAGCGAGCCGAAGCAACGATCATCGACGGCAGTGGAATTGGTAACGAGCCCGCTGTAGTCATGGCCGAGAACTCGACTTTCGATGGCTTCACCGTCACGGGTGTCGGAAATTACAACGAAGTCCAATGGAACAAACATCATGCCACCCAGGGTAACGAGCAGGCTCATGAACAAGTTGGCGATCCAAGTACAGTGGGAATCCTAGTGTCTGGCATTCGCTACTGTACGGTCAGTAACAACGTTGTACATCACAATGGCGGTACGGGCATCGCAATTGTCGGATCCAAGGACAGACGCATAGCACCACGAATCGTCCGCAACGTAAGCTACCGCAACATGGGAAGCGGTATCGGCTCGATGCAACAATCAACCGCCAGTATCGACGAGAACATCTGTTTTGAGAATTTCTATGCGGGCATTGGACACAGCAACGCCAGCCCTGTGGTTTGCAACAACGTCTGCTATGGAAATATTCGTGCCGGAATCGGAATCAGTGATCACTCCAAACCGATTGTACGCAGCAACAAGTGCTACCGAAATCGTCGATCTGGCATCGGCATTCGCACCGGAAGTGAGACCCAACCCATCATTGAAAATAACGAATGCTTTGAAAACGACATGGCAGGAATTGGAACACGTCTAAGCGCTTCGCCAATCATCCGAAACAACCGCTGCTACAAGAACAAATTGGCAGGTATCGGTTCTCGCACCCATGCAACCCCCGTCATCATTGGCAATGAATGCTTTGAAAATAGCTTGTCGGGAATTGGACAAGAAAGTGAGGCGGTGACCCTGCTGATTAACAACCACTGCCATCGGAACATGGCGTCCGGAATCGGCTTCGACAGCTGCAAGGCCGGACGGTCAACGGTTATCAACAACCGCGTCAATGACAACGCCGCAGTCGCAGTCGGAATTAATTCAGGATGGACAGTGCGTCTTTTGGGCAATGAACTATCGCGGGGGAAAGGCTTACCACCGACTGTCATGGTTTATGGCGGAGCAGACGCGACAATCAAGGACAATATCATTCGTGGCGAGGGCGTTGCGGGTATTCGAGTTGCGGGCAAGGTTCATGCTCTCAACAATGAGATCACCGGCTCGTCCATCCGCCGCAGTGGTCCGCCAAACAATGCAATCTGGGCATTGCCTGGGTCCGACTTAACGATGAACGAAAACAAACTCCATGGCTGGCGGCATGGTCTGCAAGCAAGCAACGCTAACATTTACGCCCACAGTAATACCGTGAGCAACTTTCACAGGTCGGCATTTGTTATTCAAGATTCAATTCAACCCGCCAACGTCCATGATAACACCGTGATCTTTCAAAACCCCAGTGACCAAGCGGTATCGATTAGCGGTAAAGCAGGCATCGTAAATAACAACCAATTAGTAAGTGAAGAAAATCCCAAACATTAGCAATTCATCTTGGCTAGAAACGCCTTTGGCAGCCAAAAAAAGAAAACTAGTCTGCCTTGGAGAAGAACGATGATGCCCTCGCGGAAGGGGAATAGCGCGAGTCGGCTGGAACCAGCGGACGCAGTTGATCCGACATAAACACGGCGACCGCATTGAGCTCACATTCTAGGCCGCGGCAGCGCCCATTCGGGGATTGGATGGAACGGGTTCATTTGTTGTCAAGAACACCTTCAAACGACGCCTGAGTCGAATTTATATTCTACGCAACGGACTCGACCCGAACAAAGTGCACAAGTTATCTGTTAGAATCACCGGCAGACAATACAAATTGAGCAAAGCCAACAACTGCCGCATCGTCTACTTTGGACGCAGCGGTGAGCCACGTACCCCAAAGGGGTCAACTTCGACAGAGTCTTTTTCGATGGTTCGAAGGGTTATCGCTCCGGAGAAATAAACAATGAAGCGTTCAACTTTTATTCCACTGATTGTGTTAACCATCTTTCTCGCCTCGCGATTACCTTCCGAAGCGAGCGGCGTGGAGAAACCTAACGTGATTCTGATCATGTGCGACGACCTAGGCTGGGGCGACGTTGGTTTCAACGGTGGAAAAAATATCCGCACACCGCATCTCGACAAAATGGCAGCCAACAGTCTCAACCTAACCCGCTTCTACGCTCAAGCACCGGTGTGTTCGCCGACCCGTGCTTCGGTGGTGACAGGGCGTCACCACGACCGCACCGGAATTTACACCGCCAACAACGGTCACCTCCGGCAAGGTGAGTTCACCCTTTACGAAGCACTTGCCGCGGAGGGCTACGCCACCGGTCATTTTGGCAAGTGGCACATGGGCACCCTCACCCGCAAAATGAAAGACTCCAATCGCGGTGAAAAAGCCAAGGCTAACTACTCTCCACCCTGGCAGCACGCCGTCACAACCACCTTCGCAACCGAAGCCAAGACACCGACCTACGATCCGATGTGGCAGCCGGCCAGTTCCCAAGAGAAGAAAACGAATAATCGAAGTAAAGAGAATTTCCGCAACGCGTCGAATCGGGGTTGGCACGCCATCGCCGAGGGAGCGAATCGCGATTTCTACGGCACCCGCTATTGGACCGGGGAAGAGACTTACATCGATCCCAAATCCAAGGACCTGCTTGGCGACGACTCAGGCCTGATCATGGATCGCGCACTCGAATTCATCGACACTCACCGCGAAACTCCCTTTCTCGCCATTGTCTGGTTCCACGCGCCGCATCTTCCCGTCGTCGCCAGCAAAGCCGACACCGACAGCTATGCCGAGCCTGATGGAAAGCTGGACGGATACCACCTCAATTACTATGGGTGTGTCACCGCCCTCGACCGGGCCGTCGGTAAACTTCGCGCCCGTCTCAGAGAACACGACATCGCTGACAACACATTGATCGCTTTTTGCTCAGACAACGGCCCGGAGGGCAACGACAAGGCTCCCGGCCGGCAAGGGAAATTCAAAGGACGCAAGCGAAGCCTATACGAAGGCGGGGTGCGTGTTCCCGGCCTGCTCGAGTGGCCAGCCAAAATTAAACCCGGAACCAGTAGCAACGTTGCCACGTGCACCGTCGACTACTTTCCTACCATCCTTGACATCGTCGGCATCGAAATGCCTGACGATCGCCCGCTCGATGGCGTTAGCCTGCTACCCCTGCTCGAAGGCGACATGGAGACACGTCCGCGACCACTCGGTTTTCACATCCGCGGCCAGGCCGCTTGGCACGACGGCGATTGGAAAGCCTATTGCGCCAAAGTAAATTCAGGCGATTGGGAACTCTACAACCTGAAGGATGACCCGGGCGAAAAGAATAATCAGGCTGCGACTCAACCGGAGAAACTGGAGGCCATGGCCAACGCCTGGAAACAATGGAAAGCTTCCGTCGACGCCAGCGATAAGGGCGGTGATTATTGACGTAAGATAAATAAACCTCGATTCCCCTCCGTTTCATTTCCCTAGCGTTAATCAGGAATTCGTTAATCAGAAATTCAAATAACTTCCGAGCGTTTCCTGATCCGTCGACCAACTCGGAACTCGACTGCCGGATCGGTGCTACCAATAATGGTCTCAACAGAACGAACGTCCGCAAGCCTTTTTTTCGACTGTCAAACGTTTGGTTGTTTCAAGCAAGTGACTTAGAATCAGACTATCCGTAAGATTCTGGTAGTCAGCTCAAAGCGCTTGCGATGGAACGGTCTCCACAACTCAATTGGAGCTTCTGGTCGTCTGAGGTTTAATATGGGCTATAGCCAGAATGAAAACGAACTAATCAAAAAATAACATGCACGGTGAGGGCGGTTGGATGATTACGAGAAGAAAACTTCTACAAGGTTCTGCTGCCATAGCGGCGGGTACGTTGTTGCCAAACGTAAAATGCGTCGCAGGATTCAAAGCGGCAAATGATCGTCCAATGATGGCAGCCATCGGAACAGGTAGCCGTTGGTACCAGAAAGCGACCGGATTAAATGGAAGATATGGATCTGCCCCTGACATGCAGAAGTACGGAGACTACGTGGCAGTTTGTGATGCAGATCAGGCACGCGTCAACCTAGCCGGGGAGATTGTCAAAGAATGGACCAAGATTGCTCCCGCGGTTCAGGCAGACTACCGTCGAATACTAGATCGTGACGACATCGATATTGTTCATATTTCGACTCCCGACCATTGGCATGCAAAAATCGCAATTGAGGCCATGTTGTCTGGAAAGGATGTCTATTGCGAAAAGCCTTTGACGCTGACCATTGAAGAAGGAATAGAGCTCTGCAAGGTCTGTAAGCAGACTGGAAAAATTGTTCAGGTTGGCACACAACAACGCAGTAATCAGAATTTCATCAAAGCCATCGCCTTGATTCGCGAGGGGCGCCTGGGAGAGGTCACGAAAGCCACCTGCAGTATCGGTGGCGCCCCCCAAAGCCCTGAACTACCGGTTGCCGATCCTCCGAAGACGCTCGATTGGAATTTATGGCAGGGTCCGGCTCAGCAGGCCAAATACCGCTCCCTTGCCGGGGATAACGGTGAGACGAAAAGTTGGTCGCGGGGGCATTACGAGTTCCGTTGGTGGTACGAGTATTCAGGTGGAAAGCTGACCGATTGGGGAGCACATCACGTTGACATCGCCACCTGGGGATTGGGCAAGACATCAACAGGACCAGAATTGATCGAACCATTGATGGTCAAGCATCCCGTGAAATTCGTTGACGGTATTCCCGTTGACCGCTCTCGCTATAACACCGCTATCGAGTTTCTCATTCAGGCAACCTTTCCAGACCAGAAACAAATTGAAATTCGACACGACCAAGGCAATGGCATTCTGTTCGAAGGTAGCAAGGGAAGAATTTTTGTTAATCGTGGGCGATTGACGGGTAAGCCGGTAGAGGACTTGGCGAAAAACCCACTGCCCGCAGGCGCTTTGGAGGCAGTCTATAAGGGTCGGCCATTGGTTAACCATTTTCAAAACTTCTTCGAGTCGGCTGCTAACCGAGTGGAACCCATTTCGGACGTGTTCAGCCATCATCGAGCATTGTCTACATGCCATTTAGCTGGAATTGCAGCACGCCTAAATCGAAAAATCCAATGGGATCCCGTCAATCAAACAATCTTAAATGACCCACTTGCCCAAAGCTTTGTCCAACGCGAACCCAGAAAAGGATTCGAAATTGACGTCTAGAGAGAAGCTTAGAAAACCCCAATTTTGAATTCATAACTCAGGCGAATGATGCAATTTTTGGGAATGGCCGAAAGATCTTTTCCCGGCAAAGCCCCTAGACCAACCGGAAACAAGAAGCTCCGAAATGACCGGAGATTCTTGCCCTGAAAGCGGGCTGCGCAGGCTAACCGAATATCCGATCCTGTTTTCCCCCGTGAAGGAGACTCAAATATCGCAGCTCTGAGGCCTAATAAGCGAATTCATTTTATTCACCCGAGTCTCTGATTGAATTGCAAGCAATTGGTTCAAGAAAAAACGGATAAATTGCCAGTCTTTGCCAGCTTTTTTCGAAAGGAAGTATTTTGTATTATTTTTCCGCTAGTCATTTTACTGATGAAAAACATTTGGCTGTGGAAACTCGATGCAAACAGAACCCGTCCTTATTTCTCCCGGAATATTTGAGCAAGAGAATCACTTTTACCCACGCGTACTAAACGCCCATATTCATCCATTAGTTCGCAATCTAATGGAAATGGGAAACGACCGGATCGCGTCCCGGTTTTGTCACCTTCATCCGGAAATCAACGCCGACTCAGTGCAATCCTTACTGAAGTCGGTTCCAAAGTACTTTCGCTGGGGAGGTTGTGACCTGTTTCATGTAACTTCTGAGGTCGGAATTCGCAGTGTTGTCGTAATCGAAACAAACTCGTGCCCATCGGGGCAGAAATCCATGCCCAGGGTAAACGAATCAGTTGAAATGGCAGGATATGAGCGCCTTTTACGAGACTCATTCCTTAAACAGGTCAAAGCTCGTAAGAGCTCCGTCAAAGGTGACATCGCGGTTCTCTATGACAAGAACCATATGGAAAGTTCCGGCTACGCAGCGACTCTGGCAGAATTGACCGACGGGAATGTTTGGTTAGTTCCGTTTCATAAACACGATGTTGGCCGGACCGCTGAATTCGATGAAAAAGGCATCCTACACGTGCTCTACAACGGAGAACGAATTCCTATCCGCGCTGCCTTTCGTTACGTGACCCAACAACCTTGGAATCGTATTCCTCCGTTGACCAGAACACTAATCTACAACCCGGTTTTGGTATGTTTGGCTGGCGGACGCAACAAGTTGGTCGCTTCAAAAGCATACGACATTTACAATGCATCGCAATTTGACACGGGGCTGACAATCAATACACCGGAGACTATTTGGGATGTCTCCAAAGAAGAGGTTCCGCTGGGGGTGAGTCGAATGGGCGGTATTGCGGTTGTAAAAGTCCCGTACTCCAATGCAGGACAAGGCGTTTATACGATTACCTGTAATGAAGAACTCGAAGCGTTCATGTCGGTTGAGCATAACTACGACCACTACATCGTTCAGTCATTGATTGGCAATTCTAAATGGAGTTCGCAGAGCCAAAATGGACGGTTGTTCCACGTTGGCACGATGCCGGATCGCAAGCTGAACCTGTTTGCCGCAGACATCCGTTTCATGGTTGGCACAGGCCCTGATGGTTTTTTTCCGGTTGCGGTCTACGCTAGGCGAGCTCGAAAACCATTAACCTCTGATTTAAAAGCTGGTGATGATTCATGGGACATGCTGGGAACCAATCTATCCGTCAAACAAGCGGACGGCTCGTTTACGACCCAACCCGAACGGTTGTTACTCGTTGACAGTCGAGATTTTAACCGGCTCGGATTTGGATTGGACGACTTGATCGAGAGTTATCTCCAAACGGTTATGTCCATCGTGGCGATCGATGAAATGTCAAAGACACTGATCAACACAAAAGGTCGATTCAGGAAAAAGCTATTCAGCTCGATCAACCCCGATCGCCGCTTCAACGAGGAGATCTCACTTGGATAGCCTTGAGACTTGCCTTAATAACACCGCGATCGGCAAGGAAACCCTCGATTTTTCAAACGTTTGACCGGCTGACTCGCGGGGCTTTTCCCGGCAGGAAATTGAGGAAATCATCAACAGCTACACGACAGACCGTTGCGACAATAATGAGCTGACGATTGCATTACATGCGGCAATAACAACAGTTCTCCTGATAATTTCAAAAGTGGACCACGATTTTTCCAAAATACATGTCCACACTTTTCTTCTCGCGCATAATGTATTTCATGGACCATAGTGAAATCCTAAAAATATTGATGCCCGAACGAACCAAGCAAATCGCTCTTGCTTGGTCGATCCTTCGCCAGTCCCACATGTCGGAGGATGCCTATCAGGATATGTTGGCCAAAGTGTTAGCAAACAGAGGTATTTTTGAGGGGCCTCAACACCTTCGTGATTGGTCTTGGAAAGTGCTCCGCAACCGTTGTTACGAATTGATCCGTCAACGAAAGTACCAAATGACGTTACTTGACGAATCTATCCTAAATCTAGTCGATGCGGAGCTTGAATCTCGCGATACGAGCGATGTCGCTCTGAGGGCCGACGCCCTTCACGACTGCCTCGAAGGATTAAGCGAGCGGGCACGCGAAACGATCAGAATGCGTTATTTTGAAGGATTGCGCGGCAAGCAGGTCGCGGAGAAACTCGGTCGCAAGCCCGAAGCTGTTTACAAGGCTTTGCAACGCACTTACACAACACTAGCCGATTGCATTCAAAGGAAGCTGACCGCACTCGAGACGGGAGCTCCCAGCTCATGAATGACGACACATTTTTCCGCCTTGCAACCTTATACTTGGAAGACGCGATCAACGCCCATGATCTGGAATTGCTAAATCGCGAGCTTGCCAATTCAACTGATCGCGTACGGCAATTCAACGATCTACGTCTACTCACGGGATTGATCAAGGAACATGGTCACGCAGGCAGTTCTGAATCGATCACAACGATGTCGCTCCAGTCGTCGCAACGCAATATGGCAATTACGTCGCAAAAAGAGTTGCTAGATTTGATTTCAGATGCTCCGTCCCAGCCATCGCGACGCTCCACGGTTATTACTTTAGCCGTGCTGGCTACAGCTGCAGCACTTTTAATGATCTTGAGTTGGCTTGGTGTCGATTCACCGCAAAACACAGGCCCCTCACCCATCGCTACTTTGGCCTATACATCTCATGCGAGCTGGGAAAGGGAAGAGCGACAAGTCGGACATGGATTTGGCGAAGGCAAACTTAATTTGGAAGTTGGTCTAGCACGATTGGATTTCCGCAATGGTGCGACGATTACGCTTCAGGGGCCGGCTGAATTTGAAATTTTATCAACTAATAAGACCATTCTTAACAGTGGTATCCTCACCGCGTCCATACCTGATTCTGCAATAGGATTCGAAGTCCTTACACCGGCAATGGATATCGTTGACTGTGGAACTGCATTCGGCGTCTCGGTCGGCGCAGACGGGGAAACCGATGTCGGTGTCTTTGAAGGCGAAGTAGAAGTCAGCCTCACTGACCGCGGAGATTCGCCTCAGCTCGTTCGGGAAGGCAACGCCGTTCGGTCGAGGCCGGAAGCCACCTCCATCCATGCCGTAAACTACTCGACGGAGCGCTATGAAAACGCCTGGCCAGTTACGTCCGGAGTTTTGCAGGCAACCGGTCTAATGAAATTCGTTTCGCCTGGTCCCGAGTTTGTTCCGGGAAGATACGAAGATAGTGAACGGATTCTGGTTTTCCCGGAACGTTCGCAAGTTTTGTTAAAATCAGATCTCAAGGTCAACGTCACAGAACCAGGGAAATACATTCGCGTCCGACGACGAGATAGACACGTGCTTGCTGCCGGACAAATGGTTCGGAGTTATTTGCTGCAACTTAATCCGATCGGTGAGTTCGCCCGAAAAGAAGTCAACGAAGCGAGGGTCATCGGGCAAATCACATTTGACCGCCCCATTATTGGACTGATTGGGGGGACTTCGCTATTAACCAAAACTGACGATTTACTCGGCCATCCTTTGGGAGAATACGGAGAGCACCTTCGTGGCATTGAGCCAAGTCGTTCGAATGACCTCCCCGACTCAGGGCGAGACGACGTAACACTCAGTCGGGATCGCCGAACCTTGTCGCTCGACCTTTCAGCCAGTTCGGCGATTGATCAGATTCGGGTCGTCGTTTCAGAACAGCAGCCAGAGACGATGTCTCGACTCGGTTTTGCAAAAACCTCCCAATAACAAATTGAATAACATCTGGAATTTGTAATCATGGCAACGACTCCACGAACAATCCGATTTTCCATCTTGCTGCTCTGCTTCATAGTCGCAGCAACGAATCTACGTGCCGAGGAACCGATTGACGCTTCCTCGCAGATTGATGCGATCATTCAACGTGATCTAAAAAAACACAATCTGAAACCGAATCCGCCAGCCAATGAAGTTCAATTTGTTCGCCGCGTCTATTTGGATGTCATTGGTCGAATTCCTTCCGATGAGGAACTTGCAAAGTTTTACTCAGACAACCGGAAAGACCGTCGAGCTAGATTGATCGATGAACTGCTGGATTCCCCCGGACATGAATCTCACATGTTCAATTGGCTGGGAGATATGCTTCGCGTAAAGGACGACTATTACCGGATCGGCAAGACCTGGACCTTCCATACATGGCTAAAGTCGCAACTTCGAGAAAATCGTCCGTGGAACGAATTGGTCCACGACATGCTAACCGCAGAAGGGCGGCTTGGAGAAAACGGCGCCACCGCTTATCTCTTGCGAGATGCCAGCATGCCGCTGGATAGCCTTTCCAGCACTTTAACCACTTTTCTTGGCGCCAATGTTGCTTGTGCTCAATGCCACGATCATCCCTTTGCAGAATGGACCCAACGCGACTTTTATGAAATGGCATCGTTTTTTGGCTCCACCGCTTTTGAACGGGTCGACACGCGCAAACCAGCGATAACGCTTCGCGATAAGAACTTCTCCAAGGCGAACCTCGTCACCTTGCTTCAGCCAAACATGGAACGAGTCATCTTCGACAGCACTCGTTCGACAGTGTTCCCTGAGGACTACGCGTACAACGATGGCAATCCAGGTGACAAGGTTAGCCACCGATTTATCAGTTGGGATGGTAAAAAAGGAGCACCGCTAACAGATATCCGTCCGCAACAACTTCGTAACCACTTCGCCGACTGGATGACCTCAGCTGAGAATCCGCGTTTCGCCGCTGCCATTGCCAACCGGTTATGGAAGAAACTCTTCGGGGTTGCGGTCAAAGAACCGGTCACAGATCTTGACGATTTGGAAGATGCCACCAATCCGGAACTTCTGCGTTTAATCGCGCAATTGATGATAGACGTTGATTTTGACATCCGAAAATTCCAACGAATTATCCTGAACACTGAGACCTATCAGAGACAAGTCAGCGTAACACCCGCTGAGGGCGAGAAATTTCGATTTCCGGGCCCATTATTACGTCGCATGACGGCAGAACAAACATGGGACTCAATCGTTCTCCTGCTGCGTGGACCGGAAATTGACCAGCTGAAGACGGATAATGCCCCAATGATGGAACGTCTGGTATTTCCATTCGAATTTACTCACGACAGAAAAGGGATCGCTGAAGATCGTGAGAAGATCCTGGCCTTTGCCAAGACCCTGGTGCCCAAAGGAGAGGCTTCCAATGGTGGGGGAGGACGCGGTCTGTTCATGAACTCAAGCAAACGAAAGGTCAAGCAACGTGGTCAAGCAGCATGGCTGCGTGCTTCAGAACTACCCCAACCAATGCCACCAACCCACTTTCTGAGAATCGCGGGTCAATCAGCCCGCGAAGTTGCGGATGATGGATCGACTGAAGGTGGGATTACCGAATCATTAGCAATGATGAACGGTGAAGTCATCGAAAACCTCATGTCTAACTCATCGGTCATTAAGATGGCCGGAAGACAGAAAACCCAAATCGATCAAATCAGTTTCCTTTACCGGACATGTCTGGCAAGGGCTCCGACCAAACGGGACACCAAGCAATGTCTTACCGCACTTAATCAAGGGCTCGAACTGGGTGAAATCGTCTGGGTTCTTCTGAACTCCCGCGAATTTATATTTATCCAATAGCGTTCACCGGTCATCCATTACCTACAACGAATAAAACGTCTGCTAAC
>JAPOIJ010000268.1 GCA_029979005.1 Planctomycetota bacterium
CATCGGCTTTCAGCTTCTTCCCGCAATTTTTACAGCGAAATCGAATCATCCAAATCTCAACTAAACGGTTGATCTTATTATCATGCAAATTCTAGCGTGTTCGATAGTTTCTTCCTAAGCTAATCCCAGCTCAAAGCCTAAAGTGATAATTCTCAATCGGCTGGATCAACTAAACCAGTCGAAAAGCGGAGTAATTTACCTGCAAAAAAATACAGACGGCTCATCGGGGCACCTAATATCACCTCATTCATTTAAGCCAGAATCGACTTGACCACGTTTCCATGAACATCTGTCAATCGGTAATCCCGACCTTGAAAGCGATAGGTTAACGCCTCATGGTCGATCCCCATCGTATGCAGGAGCGTTGCATTAAGGTCATGAACGTGCATTGGATCTCGGGTGATATTGTAGCACCAGTCATCAGTCTCTCCGTAGCGGTATCCCTGTTTAACCCCACCACCAGCCATCCAAATTGAAAAACATCGCGGGTGGTGGTCGCGTCCGAAGTTACTTTCATTACCGCCTTGCCGATAGACTGTCCTTCCAAACTCTCCACCCCAAATTACTAATGTATCTTCTAGCATTCCTCTGGCTTTGAGATCCATAATCAATGCCGCTGACCCCTGATCAACCTCTTTAGCGATCTTTCGATGCCGTGATGGAAGGCCTGAATGATGATCCCAACCACGATGATAGATTTGAATAAAACGCACACCTTTTTCTGCCAATCGCCGGGCAAGTAAACAATTGGCAGCATGCGTTCCGGGAAGCTTAGCCTCTTCGCCGTACAACTTAAATGTCGACTCGGGCTCATCTGAAATATCTGTTAAATCAGGAACGGAGGTTTGCATGCGATAGGCCATCTCGTAGGCCGCGACTCGAGTATCAATTTCAGGATCACCGACTTGCTGCTTATGCAGTGCATTTAATTGAGCAAGATCATCCAGCATCTTCCGCTGCTGAGCGAGTGTTTCTCCCGTCGGATCCTTTAAATACAAGACCGGATTCCCCTCACTCCTCAACTTCACCCCCTGATGATTACTGGGCAGGAACGCAGAGCCCCATAAACGAGAATAATTTGGCTGAGCTTGAGGATCACTGTTTTTATCAAGCAAGACGACGTAGGCCGGTAGGTTTTCACTTTCCGACCCCAAGCCATAACTGGCCCATGCGCCGATCGAGGGACGCCCTGGCTGCTGATGCCCCGTTTGAAAAAAGGTAATCGCTGGATCATGATTGATCGCCTCGGTGTACATCGAATTGATAATGCAAATATCGTCCGCGATTTTGTGATGGTGTGGCAGTAAATCACTGATCCACTGACCACTCTTTCCGTGTTGTCGAAACGGAGCAATCGATTGCGCTGCAGGAAACTTGGTCTGCCCGGACGTCATCCCCGTTAGCCGTTGGCCATTACGAATCGAATCAGGTAAATCCTGCCCGTTTAGCTTACTAAGCGTCGGTTTATGATCAAAAGTATCGATCTGCGATGGTGCTCCAGACTGGCAAAGATAGATTACTCGTTTTGCCGTCGGTGGAAAATGGACCGGCCCGGGCTTCCCCGGTCCATATCCAGGGCCGTTCGACACCGCCAATGATTTTTGTCGGTCATCCATCGCTGACACAGTCGATCCCGAACGCATCAACGAATAAAACGCCGCCATCCCAATTCCAACTCGAGACGACGCTCCAAGAAACTGGCGGCGATTTTGGCGTTGGCAATACTCATCGAATGGATGCATCTGCTTTAACCCTTAGTCAAAAACTCACTTAAATTCATTAACACGCGAGCCACCTGAGTAAGCGCAGCCAGCTCGGCTCGATTCTTCACATCTGCAATTTTAATCCCGCCAACCCCAAGCGTCCGATCAGCAGCGGACAAATCCGCTTGGTATTGCTTGAGACGCCGATCGTAAGTGTCCACGAGAACCTTCAGTTCTGCTTCCGTGGGCTGTCGGGAGGTACAGCATTGAAAACCAAAAGCAATTTTAGACTCAACGGTGGTTCGCCCCGAATCGAGCATTCGCTTCCCTAGAAAACGCGCGGCTTCGACAAATTGCGGGTCATGAAGCATCACCAACGCCTGCAACGGAGTATTTGTTGATGATCGTCGAACAACACAATACTCGCGACTCGGTGCATCAAAAGTTGACATGGATGGCGGAGGTACCGTTCGCTTCCAAAAAGTGTATAGCGTCCGTCGAAGCAACTGATCCGCCTGCGTCTGATGCGGGTAAGGGCGAGAATAACCCGGGCGATTGTTAACTTCCATCCACAACCCCTGCGGATGATATGGATAGACACTCGCCCCACCGATTTTAACATCGAGTAATCCACTGACTGAAAGTGCATTATCTCGAATTTCCTCTGCGTCGAGTCGCACGCGCGGTCCTCTCGCTAAAAAACGGTTTTCCGGATCCGACTGAAAATCAGCCTCTGTGATTCGGGATGATTGCATGTAAGTTCGCGAAGAAACCATCGTCTTCAAAATTGCTTTGACATCCCAATTCGTCTCCATGAATTCAACCGCCAGCCAATCCAGCAAATCCGGATGGCTGGGGTACTCACCCTGAGCGCCGAAATCCTCACTCGTCTTCACAATTCCGACTCCAAACAACCGTTGCCAATAACGATTAACGGTAACGCGTGCCGTCAGCGGTTGTTCTGAGGACACCAACCATTTGGCTAGGCCAAGCCGATTTTTCGGCCAACCAATGTCCAAGGATCCGAGCGCGGCGGGAACTCCCGGAGAAACAGGACGCTCTTTATCCGGCTTGTCATATTCCCCTCGCTCTAAAACATAAACAGGTCTGGGCTGCGGCATCTCCTGCATCACCATCGTGGCTGGTACAGTCGAAACTTTTTTAAGCTCGTCACGAACCGCCCCAAGTTGCTGAATTAGCTGGCGCGACTCCCTCGATCCATACTTCAGGACTAACAATTCCCTCAGCAGTTTTGTCTGATCAACGGTGCGGGATGCGGGGGAAACAGCCAATAAATCTTCTAACGGGCCGCCGAGAGGTGCGGTTGCCGAGACGGAAATGCGGAATCGTCCAATTTGATGAGAACCACCAAACCGGTGCAACAGCTTGACCCGTACGGTCTTTCCCGGCGGGATTGGCGATTCCAAATTATACATCGCCACCCGATTATCGGGGCGAGTATTTCCATCAACCGCCCAACCGGTGGTATCAATGCGCCCGTCAATAGACAGATCAATCGTATACCGGTTTTGCTCATAATCGGCACTTGCAGATGCAATCTTCACCGCTTCAAAAGAGTCACCTTCATCCGATTTCACTTCCACGACAAACTCTGAAAGTACGTAGTTTCCGTTAAAACCACGACTCGCAGATCCATGGACTAATGCTGGATCAACCATTGCCTCCAACCGAATTGCCTCAACAGATTGTCCAGTTTTAAAAACAAATTCGTAATCATCCATGACCGGATTCTTGCCAGTCATTAGCACGCTTTGGTCTTCCAGAATTTTGGGAGTTGCCCCACCCGTAGAAGTAATTTTGTCTGGAGGCGATATTTCCCATTGTGCGACTTGCTTTCGCATGTCGCGTTCCCATTGATCTACGGGGAAATCTAAATCAGCCAATTTTCCATCGAAGTCTCTCACCCGTTGCTCTAACTTCTTCTGCGCTTTATTCAGTGGCGAGGCAACCACTAGGTTAGGTGTAAATCCATTTAGCCCCCGCTCAGGCACATTATTGAAGAAAGCATAAAACCGGTAAAAATCTCTCTGAGAAATGGGATCATATTTATGATCATGGCACCGTGCACAAGTGAAAGTCTGCCCCAACCAGACGGTCGATGCAGTTACAACCCGGTCGATGACATACTCCGTGCGATACTCTTCGTCCACCACTCCACCCTCAATCGTGATAGGGTGATTGCGGTTAAAACCGGTTGCCAACCGAGTTTGATCCGTCGCTTCCGGCAGTAAATCTCCAGCAATTTGCTCAATCGTAAATTGGTCAAACGGCATATTCGTATTAAAAGCGTTGATCACCCAGTCACGCCAAACCCATTGCTTACGTTCGCGATCGTATTGATAGCCACTGGTATCCGCATACCTTGAAGAGTCCAGCCAAAATCGTGCCATTTGTTCGCCGTAGTGCTCGCTTGCGAGCAATCGATCCACAACTTTTCCATAAGCAACTCGGAGAGGCGCCGCGTCATTTTCAAAGGCTTCAATTTCTGCAACCGATGGCGGTAGCCCCGTTAAATCGAAGGTCACTCTCCGGATCAAACTACTTCGATCCGCCAACTCCGATAGCTCGCGATTCTGCTCCATTAAACGCTTGACCACGAACGCATCTATCGGATTGAAGATCTGTGATTGCTCCCGGATTTTTGGCG
>JAPOIJ010000167.1 GCA_029979005.1 Planctomycetota bacterium
ATCATTGCAATATCCATAAAATCGCCGCTTTAAAAACTTGAACGTTTAGCCAAAAACTGATCGCTTCAATAACGAAAAAACCAGAACTAATCGTAATTAAGACCTCGTTCCCAGAGAAGTCGTAAGACAGTCAAACGAGAAAACCAACTAACTCACCAATCGGGTTGTTCCGATTGCAACGTTTAATTTTCGTTCTCCTCTGTACCAGATTCAGGTTCGGTAGACGTGGAATCCACCTCACTGCCTGGCGGAGGCGAAACTGATTCCGGCGATTCACTCTCAGATTCATCACCCAATTCATCTCGAGGAACCACCGCGATAACGGCCAAAGAATCCTCGTCATCCAGTCCCATGATTCGAACGCCTTGCGTGTTTCGGCCGATCGTACTGACATCCGCACATTTAATCCTTTGGATTTTCCCTCGCGATGTCATCAACAACAACTCATCGTCATCATTGACCGACTTAACACCAATCACTCGTCCATTTCGTTCTGTCGTTTTTATATCCCTAAGCCCTTTTCCACCGCGCTTTTGGGTGCGGTATCGCGAGCTGCCACTGACAGAATCACCTTCGAGTTCTTCGGCTTCGTCACCGGTTTTTGAATTCGCACCAAAAAGGGTTCGTTTGCCGTAGCCCTTTTCGCAAGCCGTCAATAACGTTGCTTCGGGATCTGCCACAACCATTCCAACGACTTTGTCACCCGCTGTCAGCGAAATTCCCTTAACACCGCTGGTATTCCGACCCATCGGTCGCGCATCTGACTCTCGGAAACGGATCGCCATTCCAGTTTCGGTCGAAAGCACAATTTCATCTCCGGACTTGGCAACAAGTACGTCAATGATTTCATCATCCTCTCTAAGCTTGACCGCGATAATGCCACCATTCCGTGGCCGACCATACGCCGAGAGTGGAGTTTTCTTGACTAGCCCATTCTTCGTTGCCATGACAAGAAAATGCTCAGCTGCATCAAAATCTCGAATCGCCCGGCATGATGCAATTGCTTCGCCTTCATCGAGTTGCACGATATTCACAATCGCGCGCCCACGACTCTCCCGGCTTAACTGGGGCAATTGATGAACTTTCCGCCAATGCACGATCCCTTTGGTTGTAAAGAACAACAGGTAATCGTGAGTACTGGCAGCGAAAATGTGCTCGATTGGATCTTCGTCTTCGCTCTTCGCGCCTTTGATCCCCTTACCGCCTCGTTTCTGGGCTCGGTAAGTACTCACCGGCGTTCGCTTGATATAACCGCGGTGGCTTATCGAAACGACCATGTTCTCTTCTTCAATCAGATCTTCAAGGTCGATATTGCGGACTTCTTCGTGTGACAAAACGGTGCGTCGCTCGTCCGCATGCTTTCGCTGAATCTCATCAAGATCTTCACGAATGATTTGGTAAACATTGGCATCGTCAGACAGAATTCTAAGATACTCTTTGATCTCTTCGAGTAATTTGGCATGCTGACCGCCGAGCTTTTCCTGCTCAAGATTTACCAACTGCCCAAGTGTCATTTTTAGAATTGCATCAGCCTGAATTCCGGTGAGGTGGTAAACATTGGATTCACCACGTTCCTCCTGGAACACCTTAAATCCATCTTCACCCAACGCCCTTTCCATCATCGAAGCGGGACATTCAATCCCCATCAACCCAGCTTTGGCCTCCGCCTGTGTTTTTGAGCTGCGTATGATCTTGATAATTTGATCAATATCAGCCAACGCCAACAACAAACCTTCAATTGTGTGCTTTTGGCGTCGGGCACGACTTAGCAAGAACTGAGTACGGCGGCGAATCACTTGAACGCGATGCCGCAAGAATTCACTGAGGAAATCCTTAATCGACAGCTCTCGCGGCTTCCCATCCACCAAGGCCATGAAGTTCATGGAGAACGATGTTTGCAACGGCGAAAACTGATACAGCTGATTCAGGACAACCTCTGGATCGGCATCGCTCTTGATTTCAATTTCAAGTTTGACCGGTTCTTTTAGATCACTAAGATCTTTAATCCCGGAAATACCTTTGACTTTATCGGTTTTGACTAGCGTGGCAATCTTATCCACCACTCCGTCACGCGTCTGCTGGAACGGTAACTCAGAGACGACGATTTTGAAGCGATTTTTCTTATTTGAAATTGGCTGTATTTCGCATTCAGCCCGAACAACAATGGTACTTCGCCCTGTCCGATACGCCTTAATTACTCCGGCCGTGCCGCAAATCGTACCGCCAGTCGGGAAATCCGGCCCTGGCAAAACGCCCATAATTTCGCTAATGGTGCATTCGGGATTCGCAATCACAATTTTTAGTGCTTCACAAACCTCGCCCAAGTTATGAGGCGGGATCGAAGTCGCCATACTGACGGCGATTCCACTTGAGCCGTTGACCAGCAAATTGGGAAACTTACTCGGTAAGACCGAGGGCTCCATTCGACGCTCATCATAGGTTGGTGTGAAATCAACGGTGTCCAGCTTGAGATCTTCCAGCATCAAGGCCGCAACGGGCGACATTCTCGCCTCGGTATATCGCATCGCCGCGGGAGGCAGGCCGGCAATCGAACCAAAATTACCCTGCTTATCCACTAGCACATGCCGCATGTTCCACTCTTGAGCCATCCGAACCAATGTCGGGTATACAATGGACTCACCGTGCGGATGGTAGTTACCACTGGTATCACCAGAAATTTTGGCGCACTTCACCCGTGAAGAACCAGGCGTCAAACTGAGGTCATTCATCGCCACAAGAATACGTCGCTGAGACGGCTTCAATCCATCGCGCACATCCGGCAACGCCCGCGAGACAATAACACTCATCGCGTAGGTCAGATAACTGGATTTAAGCTCGTCCTCGATCGGCATTTCGAGAAACGACTCATTGCTATTCAAACCGCTGCCACCGCCGTCTTCACCCGGCTCCTGTGAATCAGTCGACAATTTATCCGCCTTTCAAACATTTTAAAGCTACGCAGATGCTTGCTTTGCCAAGCAGAATTCAAAATGAAACTCAGGCAGCATTTCGAGCTACTTGGCGTCTCGCTTCCACCAGATGGTTGAAACCCAAAAAACCGGGCACAGACCGCAAAGACCTACCTTTACACGACCAGCAAATAAATGAGAAAAAACCCTCAAAAACCGCTGTTTTCACCACTTTTTATTGCGGCAAACTTAACACTCTAATCCTAACAAAATCGGCCACTTTTAACAACGTGCCAAGACCGATTTCAGCTCATAAAAAACCACGGTTTTTTGGTTGTTTTCTCAACCCGAACACAGGGGGATTCACGGGATAAACTTGACGATCCAACAGTGATCTACCAACAATGGGTTGCTATGGTTCGCCCATTGACCGGATTCCCAATGCCCAAGCCGAAAATCAATCTCCGAATATTGAACGAGAGCATTCTCTATCGATTCGACCGGATTGAAGGATATTCAACCGAATCGGGGCAGCGAAGCTCAACGCCTTTGGCACACGGTGATTTTAATCACTCAATCCCACGACTTGTGTTAGACGCAGACGCCAACGGTCTGTCTAAACCCCACCCTCTGCAAGAGGCTGCAAACGCAAATTCAAACCAAGACATCAGCCCTACGTTAACCCATCGCGTTTCATGTCGAGATGGTGACATCTGGCTGGCCGGCTCCGCTTTGCTATGTAGCTGCCCCGATTGCAATGCTCCCATGACCATTCGAGTCTGGCTTGGACTTGCCGACTGCTGGCGTTGCCAAACAAGCATCTCTTTAACCGAAGAACAGATTCACGCGGTCAATAAACTAATCCCGAAGACAAAACTCAGGCAGACTTCCGAATCGACTCCCCTTCCATTTCCGGCAAGGAAGACGGTTGAACTCACACCTCAACCAATGAAAAACTTGCCAAAATCTAATCCTGAGGAACGCTGGTCCGAGGATGAACTGGAGTCACTCAGCCGAACTTCTTCCCTCGCCCACTTTGTTCGCAATGGTTTCGTGGGAACGCCCGCGTGGCTCGTCAGTTTAATTATTCACGTGATTGTTATTTTGATTTTGGGTTTAATCGTGTTTCGCGATCAGCCGCCTCCGCAACCCACCATCACGCTGTCCACTTCTCTTAGTTCAGACGATCGCCTTGGAGGTGAAATTCGATTTGAAAACCCGGCCAATGAGTTGCGGGACGATTTCAAAATGGCCAGCGACATGACCCAGGGCGAAGATGAATTAAGACAATTCATGGAAAAAGCGAATCGGGATGCAAAATCACTCCAAACCGATCCGATTCCATTGGCACCCTTAAAAAACATCGAGGTTGTCAAGAAAAACATCACCACCAACCCCGATCGCCGAATGTCGTTCGAAGCACGAGACCCCCGAATCCGATCTGAAATCGTGCGCAAAGAGGGAGGGACAACTCTTACCGAAGCTGCCGTTGCCCGCGGACTGCGATGGCTTGTTTCAGTACAAAACAGCGACGGTGGCTGGAGCCTAAAAAATTATTCAAATCATAAAAACCCAAATAACGCCAGCGACATCATGGCAACCTCCCTCGCCTTACTCCCGTTACTTGGAGCCGGCCAGACGCACGAGTTTGGCATTTATAAATCTAACGTCGCCGCTGGACTAGCGTGGCTGATTAAACGTCAAAAATCGAACGGCGATCTAAGAGCCGGATTTTCGGGTCAGGCTGGAATGTATGCTCACGGGCAAGCCTCGATTGTCCTTTGCGAAGCTTACGCGATGACCGGCGACCAAGCATTTCAGCAACCCGCACAAAATGCAATTCAATTCATAGAATCAGCCCAACATGGCAAAGGCGGTTGGCGATATCAGCCGGGACAACCGGGTGACACCAGTGTTTTCGGCTGGCAGATGATGGCACTTCAAAGCGCTCAGGCCCCAAATATCGATCTCGAGATTAACGCTTCCACTCTTAAACTTGCCGACTATTTTCTCGATCAAGTCTCTGCTCCCGCCAGTTTCGCGCGCCGACGGAATAAGCAGTTACCCACCGGTTCCGCCTATGCTTATCTTCCAGGAAAATCTGCCACCGCAGCGATGACCGCCGAGGCGATCCTTTGCCGAATGTATCTCGGCTGGAAAAAAGACGACCCCAGACTTTCAGTCGCCGTTAAATGGCTGATTGACGACCACCTCCCCAGCAAACGAAGCCCCAATCTTTACTATTGGTATTATGGCACCCAGGTCATGCACCACTATGGAGGCGATTCATGGGAGACCTGGAATAGAAAGATGCGCGAACTGCTGATCTCTACACAAAACACGCACGGCTCAAATTCGGGAAGCTGGGATCCCGGAAGATTCGAGTGGGGCACTCAGGGCGGGCGCATATACACAACTGCACTCGCGGTCTGCACACTCGAAGTTTATTACCGCCATCTTCCCTTATTTGACCCCATCGAGCTAAACTCAGTGAATAAGTAAAGCCTCCCATACCAATCTCGGAACTACATGCATCCCCCACTGAACAATACACCTGCCAACCATTGGTCTCTTAAATCAACCACGATTCATTTCGCTCAAACGCCAACCGTGATGGGCATTGTCAACGTGACGCCCGATAGTTTTTCAGATGGCGGGTTATTCCTGGAAGCAGACCGAGCAATCGACCATGCACTCAAACTGGCCTCCGACGGCGCAGGAATCCTGGACATTGGCGGCGAGAGTACGCGACCTTATAGCCAAACAGTCGCTGAAAAGGATGAACTGGCTCGAGTGATTCCCGTCATTCGCGGCATAGTCAAACAAACGAATGTTCCGATTTCTATCGACACATCCAAAGCAACAGTTGCCAGGGCAGCCCTAGACGAAGGGGCACAGATCATCAATGACGTCACAGGTCTCGAAGGCGATCCTGGAATGATCGATGTGGCAGTCAACTCCGGGGCAGGGGTGTGCGCGATGCACATGCAAGGAACACCGCAAACAATGCAAGACAGTCCCTGCTACCAAGATGTCGTTCAAGAAATCCACGCTTATCTAACCAAGCGGAAAATTCAATTACTCGACGCCGGCATTCCGATGGAAAAAATTTGCCTGGACCCGGGAATTGGATTCGGCAAATCCCATCGCCACAATCTCGAACTACTTAACCACTGCGAACAGTATCTTGACCTTGGCTGTCCAATCCTCATTGGACATTCTCGAAAAGGCATGATTGGAAAAATCATTGGCGACCGCGACGCGAACCGCGACTCAGCAACGATGGCCATCACATTGATGCTTGCGCGAAAAAAAATTCAAATCGTGCGAGTTCACGAAGTAGAAGGGACGGTGCGAGCACTCAAGGCATTCGCCGCCGTCGGGGGAATCGATGGGCAAATTTCACTGCCCGCCGAAAATCAATAAACCCGATCGGCTACTCGATGAAACTTTTCAACAGTACCGCCCGATCGACATTATGATTTTTTCCGGGTTCAAAAGAAACTGGTATCGATCGATCTAGCAGAAAAAACCCGCGAGACCGGTACACATCGCCAATCTGACTTCCCGCCTCAACGCCTCTTCCTTTGTTCGATTTTAATTCACCGTTGGCGTCGGTTTCAAAATAACCAACCGTGATCCAAATGGCAAAAACGCTCGACCTGGATGTCACGAGGTTCCCCAACCGCTGACGCATGTCGTTTCTAAAATAGGCGGAGCGCTGATCAAAATCAGAATTGAAAAAATCGAACGCAGGTAATTCCGAATCAGAATTTGAATAATCACCACTTGGTAATCGAAATAATCCACATTGACTTGGCATCACCTCATACCCACTGGGAGTGTGATTCGCTGCAACAGCTGGACGAAACGGATTCCGAAATTCATCTGTCACTCCGCCATCTCGTGACCTCGCCCAATCATCAAACTTGAGATCAGTCGAATACCCCCCCATCACACTATTCCACACTTCCGGGTCTAAAACAGTATTGATATTTACTTTACCTGGATAGCGATAATTCGAAATTCGATCAAAGGGCGCAGCCAATCCAAACGAAATCTCATGGTCAGCATCAGCAAAAGTGGTTGGATTCACATACGTTTCTGTTCCGGTGAACCGTGATGGGACTTCTACAAAATCGAGAACGCGATGCAAACCTGGACCAAAGAAACTCCCCTTCACTTGATCTGCGTAGAAATTCAACAAATGCGGATACTGGGAGGCATAACTCTGACATTCAACATTGGGAAAGTCGGACTTAAAATCATCCAGCTGCATTGGTTTAAAAACATCTCGACGGTTGCCGTCGTAAGCATCGACTGGCATATCAAAGACCCGTGTCATCCAATAACTTGACGTAAATGGCACATTGACCAATTCAAGCTGGCTGACGTACGGACGGTTACTCCACGTTAACCAGCAAAATGGTTCTTTGTTACGATCAAATTTTAAATCTTCAGAATCGCGATAAGCCGCATTCAAGCCGCCAAGCGATTCGAGCAAATTCCAACTCAGCACATGACTGTCGAGAAGATTGAAAAAATTATCACAATCTTCAGCCTGGGGATAGTTATCGAGCCCCTGCAGTCCATCGTGATCACTTTTAAACAACAGTCGATTGCGTTCCGTGGATTGACCGTAGTCGCCCGCGCTTCCCCGGCGTTCGTGAGTACCAAATCGCATCGCCCCGAGTTCTTCATTCATATTCGGGTCTGGATTAGCAGAATTGACATTCACGCCATTGAACGCAAACAGATCAATGGCACACGTGTCGATTGTCCGATAGGGATTCGAGGTTTTATTAAAGGCAAGCAAGGGGTTAGCCAAGCGTTGCAGGTGGACGACGCGGTAAGGCTTACGCTGATCGGCGTCGGCATCCGCAAGGCCATCGTGCTGCAGATACTTTTCGTAGTGATCTGGATCGAGCCGCTTATCGATGGGCTCATCAAACGCATAGTCGACTGGCGTTCCCGGTGTCGTCACGTTCTCGGTAAATTTCAGTCCATCCGCAATAGGCTCGAGACTAATAGGTGCCCCACCGGCAATCGTGCCGACGCCCGTCAATCCCGCGTACCCATCAATCGGATCGCTTACGCCAAGCTCCCGCTCCCAGCCGCCATCGTTTAAACCGATCGGCAAATTGACTGCGGAACGAGTAAACTTTTTCATCTCCGAATCAACAGGGTCCCATTGTACAATTTCGATCTGCTCGTTCGCCGGATCTAAACTTATTCGGCGAGTCATATTCTGCAGTTCATCGGCCTCCAGTGCTTCGGGGGTGATTCTCCTGCCAAAATAATTATCAAACCGCTGCCCAACTTTTTGCCCTGCGGTTCCAACGACCGCATAACGCCCGGGACCTACGAAACCGGCTTTGATGTCATCCTCGGGGAAATAAACCTCCGGACCGACATCGACGGTAAACGACGGACGTTTGAAATAAATCCTCCGCACCGGCGTGATCGACTTGCCGTTCGGATTACGTGACGCATCGTCAGGATCAAGTGTTTCCTCATCCGTTTCGGTCACCACCAATCGCCATACAGGGCTTGTGCCGTCCGGGGAAGTTTTTTGCAAATCGACACCGTTCAATCCCGCGTCGTAAAGTTCTCGCGGTCGAACTTGATTAGCATCGTTCATGACCCACGGGTTGTACAGTTCAAAAAATGCGGACACTTTTGGAACCAGGTGACTGTCAAAATCTTCCCCAGGTTGATCCTGAGTGTAGGCCGCCGACTCACCCTCAACGACATCTTCCTGTGCGAGATTCTGCGTTCTGCGATCATGGGTCGCGAGCGTTTCCGTAATTAGCAACTCGGGACGCTCGGCTCCCCAAACAACAAACCGCATATCTGGTGCAATGCCATTGTCCGGAGCAAAAATACTCCCGTCGACATCCCACCCGTCCCATGGATTCAAATCAAACACAAAGGGGGTCATGATGGAATCTCGGTCGCGGAAATCAACGACGTTAGCCGCCCATTGCGCAATAACCTTTCTAAATCCAATTAAATCAACGGAATCCGTTTTCCCATCTTCATTAAAGTCGTACCAATCAGATACGTTGGCGACTCCGTCTCCGTTGCGGTCGATTTTTTCGGTATTCAACAAGGTAACCACATAGAGGTGCCTGGCAAATCGAATCCTCGCAAACAGGCTGTCTGGATCCCCC
>JAPOIJ010000299.1 GCA_029979005.1 Planctomycetota bacterium
CCGAAATCATGACCACCGATCACGTCGATGCAATCATCATTTCAACACCGACAAAAACCCACTTTCAATTGGCAAAACTGGCACTAACCAATGGAGTTCATACTTTTGTTGAAAAGCCACTTGCAACTTCGACCGCGGAGTGCGATTGCTTAATCGACCTCGCAGACACCAACAATTTAAAGTTGTTTGTTGGGCATATTTTTCTCCATTCAGCCCCCGTAGCGAAACTCAAGGAAATGGTGCTGAACGACGAATTTGGGGAAATCTACTACATGAGTTCAACTCGCCTAAATCTTGGGCCAGTACGCTATGACGTGAGCGCTCTTTGGGATTTAGCACCCCATGACATTTCGATCATGCTCGAACTAATGGGAGCCCCCGTGGCGGTCAATTGTTCGGGACTTGCGTACCTTAATCCGTTGAACCATGACGTCTGCACTCTCAATATTCACTTCGAAGACAACCGAATGGGCATTATTCACGTCAGCTGGTTGGATCCTCACAAGAAACGGGAAATGACGGTAGTGGGTAGTAAAAAAATGGCGATCTACAACGATATCGAGTCGTTGGAAAAAATAAAAATCTATGACAATGGTGTTGAGTTCGAAGATCTTTCTCACAGAGACGACACAACCTATGCAGATTTTCGCGTGAGCTATCGGTACGGCGATATACACTCTCCCCGAATCAATGAGGTCGAGCCATTGAAAGCTGAGCTCATGGATTTTATCGACTGCATTACTGCCAACAAACAACCAAAAACTGACGGCCGAAACGGAAGAGATGTTGTTCAGGTACTTGAGGCCGCCGAACTGTCATTAAATCAAAAATTAGGTGACGTCCAACTCTCGACTTTAAAACGAGCCGACACCGTCAAAGAAATGAAACTGGTTAAATAATGACGGGTTCAAACCAAGTGCACCCTCTGGCACTCGTGGAATGCGAAACCATCGGTCAGGGCTCTCGCATCTGGGCGTTCGCCCATGTGATGAAAGGGGCGTCGCTCGGGAATGACTGCAACGTTGGTGATCACGCCTTTCTCGAAACGGGCAGTTACGTTGGTAACAACGTCACAATCAAGAACCATGTTTGCATTTGGGAAGGCATTGTCATTGAAGACGATGTATTTCTCGGCCCCCATGTGGTGTTTACGAATGACAAATACCCTCGCTCACCAAGAATGAGCCGGATATCAAGTCGATACCAGCAAAAAGAAAACTGGCTTGAACCGACCGTTGTCAAACGAGGCAGTTCGATCGGCGCGAATTCTACCATTTTGCCGGGCATTACCCTCGGCGCTTACAGCATGATTGCCGCAGGGTCGATCGTCACCCGGGACGTAGAACCCCATGCTCTCATGGCCGGATCTCCAGCGAAACGCGTTGGAACCGTCTGCTTTTGCGGATTGAAAACGTTGCCCAATCCAGGGCCAACATGCCCGAATTGCAATGCAACAATCTCTGATTTCATGCGGAATGATTAATGGACGCCATCAAGATAAACAACTTTGAAACGACACCTAAGAAAGTATTAAACAAATGAAAGCAGTAACCGCCCCTGTTCCCTTTGTTGACCTAAAAACGCAGTGTAATGAACTAACACCTGAAATCATGCCGGCCATCGAAAATGTTATTCGGCGAGCCGCTTTTATTTTGGGTGACGAGGTTGACGAATTCGAAGAGAAATTTGCCGACTACTGCGATTCCGGTTATTGCGTCAGTGTTGCCAGCGGTACAGATGCCATTCACCTAGCACTTCGAGCGGTCGGCGTCGGCCCGGGCGATGAAGTCATCACGGCTGGAAACTCATTTGTCGCGACAACATTCGCAATTTCACATACAGGTGCAACACCCGTACTAGTCGACATCAACCCTTCCGACCATAACTTAAACGTCGATTTGATTGAGCAGGCGATCTCACCAAAAACCAAAGCAATCGTTCCTGTTCACCTTTATGGACAACCGGGAAACATGAAAGCGATACAGGAAATCGCTGAGAAACATGGTCTCAAAATTATCGAAGATTCTTGCCAAGCTCACGGTTCTGAGTACTTTGGAAAACGAACCGGTACTCTTGGTGATGCCGGCTGTTTTAGTTTTTATCCAGGTAAAAATCTGGGAGCCTTTGGTGATGGAGGCGCGGTCGTAACTCAAGACCCCAAAATCGCGGAACGTCTCCGCCTTTTGCGCAATTACGGCCAGCGTGAGAAAAATGTCCACAGCATGCTCGCCTTTAACAGTCGGCTCGACACACTGCAGGCCGCAGTCCTGTTGGTAAAACTGCCCTATCTCGATGACTGGAACAATCAGCGACGGAAAGCTGCCAGCCTGTATCACCAATTGCTTTCCGATTCCGACTTGGTTTTACCCGCCGAGAACGAAGGTTCACGACACGTCTACCACCTCTTCGTCGTCAAACATCCACAGCGACAACAACTAATGGAGCACCTGAATCAACAGGAAATTTTCTGCGGCATTCATTACCCCAACCCCCTTAATCAGGCAACACCCTATTTAGATATCCGCTCTTCACCCAAGAATCTGCCCGTTTGCACAGAGCTTGCCAACGAGATATTTTCACTCCCAATGTTCCCCGGCATCACCGAGGCTCAAATCAAACGCGTGAGTGATGCAATCAAATCGTTTGACTCATCAACAAACTAATGCCTGACCGCTCAATCCAACTTCAAACCATTGAAGGTGCTTTCGAAAACAGAGAAAGCGCAGCGGAAATCCTCGGTAGCCGGTTATCGTCCAGCAACAACCAGTTGGCTTATTGGTGGCGGCGGGTTTTACTTGGAATCGTTATCATTGAACTACCACTTCAGGTTGACAAGTATTTCTTTCACGATATTGACTTGGCACTCACAGGAGCTTTGAGTGGTTTTATCGTTTCCATATCGACTTTCTGCCTGATTCTCTTGTACGCCCAATGGCTTCCCAAACTGGTAATCGAATCACGCCCACTACGCGG
>JAPOIJ010000020.1 GCA_029979005.1 Planctomycetota bacterium
AGGCGAGTATTTCAAAGTTCAAAGCAGCACCCTAAAAACATTACTGCACCATACCGATGCTGGCGCATTTTGCTGGAAACCTAAATCGGGATCGAGACTCTCCTTGCTCAATCAAGACAAGCATAAACGATTTATTGGAACTTGCGGCATGGATTCACGCAATCCAATGGCTATGCCTCGATTTACAAATCCAACAATCTATCTCTGTCCGCCCATCCAACCTTCACTTTGCCTATCAGCAGCAAGAAGATGTTTTCAATCCGGACTCAAATTACTTACCGGCATGAAAAAAGGCAGGTTTTCACCTGCCCAAGTTTATCTGTTCCACAACCTCAAAAACAACTCCCGAGGATAGTTGTTGAGCCTATGAAAGGCCGAGATTCTTTCGTTCGGTATCGAAAAACTTATCCTGAGCCGGTTTTCCATCCACCTCCGGAATTTCATTGGAGGCCACATCAAACCAACCAGGTTGGAATTGCATAAATCCGCTCTTGCCGGAAATCTTCGCATTGGCCATTGCCTGCTTCGCGGTTAGCGCGATCACGGCATCGGCTAATGCCACCGAGCCGTTGCAGCGAGGTTGATTTCTCAAGTCTCCCGTGCTGATACACCAAGCCCAATGCTCAATCTCTTCTCGATAGCCTCGACTGACCGGGCCACTGCCTTCGGCCGTTTTGGCCGGTGCTGCATCACCACTGGCCGAGGTATCTAGCACCGCCGCGGCGCCTTTCTTTTTAACGCGAGCCTTATAGCTTGTTCCAGCCAATGGATAGAGCATGACCTCTTTCTCACGGTCAAGAACTAGCGTCCCTTTCGTTCCAAGAACAACTTCACCGTAGCCACCAAATCCGTTTCCGTTGATGGATGAGTAAGTTACAACAATTTTCTTGTTGTCATTTTGCTCGAAACTAGGAACTCCATTCGACGATGGGTAGTTATTGACGGTGTCTTTGTAGCCAACGTCAAAACTATAATCATACCCCTGACCCGGGAATTCAAAACTGCAGTAGACGTGATCGTCTGCATCGCGGTCTCGCGGGAACACGTGTCGACCGCCTACCG
The DNA here is from genome assembly GCA_029979005.1 of Planctomycetota bacterium. Classification (GTDB taxonomy): domain Bacteria; phylum Planctomycetota; class Planctomycetia; order Pirellulales; family Pirellulaceae; genus Mariniblastus. The sequence goes on from JAPOIJ010000020.1 coordinate 1,063, forward strand.
CATGCACCGTCAACGGATGAACGTGGTGACCGGTCTTTCGAGACAACGCGGAGATGAAGATGCTGGCAGCATCGAGTTGATGACTGCCGAGTTCGGCCATCAATCCGCCACCGGTTCGGTCCCACAAACGCCACCGAACCATCTCTTCCAAAGCGGTGCGTGTACGACCGTCTGTATAGACATCATCTCGGTTGATGTAGCCAAACTTCTCCGCGTCTACCGTTTTATCGAGGTCTAACTGTTGCCATTGAGCAATTTGCCGGGCCAGTTTCAAACGCTCTTTTGGCGAAGTACCGGGGTCATCGTAATACTTCATGAACGCTTGCAGTTGTTCCTGAATTTTGTCCTTCCATTTCCCACCGTCGGTCATTTCGCCGCCAGGAACAGCAAGAGCCCAGCTATCTTTACCCGGCACGTTGTTGCGGTGCCACTGAGCGCGGATGTGGTGAATCTCACCCAATAATCCCCAACGGATTAAGTTGACGGCATTATCATAGAGAATGCTGTAGTGGCGTTGGTGTCCAACGGAGAGGAATGTCTTTGTTTCGTCCGCCGTTCGAGCCATCAATTTGCACTGAGCAATGTTGTGAGCCATCAACTTTTCGCACAGCACGTGCTTACCAGCCTTCATGGCGCCAACTGCGATTTCGGCATGTAAAAACAGGGGAGTCGCAATGATTACGCCGTCCACGTTTGGATCCTCGACCGCCTCTTTCCAATCGGAATACACTTTGACGTTCCGTCGTGCTTCGTCCTCCGTTTTCCAGTTGTAAACGTTCATCAAGCCGGGACGTACTTTAATCGTATTGTCCGTTGACCAATCACCGTGAAAGGCTCGATGTTGGCTGGAAGGGCGAATATCACAAATTGCCGTGACCTGAACGTAATCGGGGTTAATCGCTCCCATGAGGACACTGCCCTCGTCTCCCGTTCCGATAACGCAAACTCTTACCGGCCGATTCGGTCGTTGATAGCCAAAATACATGGCACCAACTCCAGCGGCGGTAATACCACCCGCTGCAATCGACCGGACGAGGAAATCACGTCGGCTAACTTTATCGTGAGCGGTTACTGCGGAATAATAGTTATCCCGTCCAACTTCTCGTTCTTCAGGGGTTAGATTAATCATGCCTGTCCTTCAGTTTCAAGTTGCGGCGATTTCGCTTTCAAAAGGCTTAAAAAATAATCAAGCCCGCCAAAACGCCCAGCACTGGTTGTGGCGATCACCAACAGTGCCACCAATTCAATTACGTAAAAATAAGTCGGAGTGGTTCCCGGAATCCATGGCGGTTGCGTCATTACGACCGAAAAAAGGAAACTTGCTGCCGCTAACGATGCCAACCGCGAAAATAATCCGAGAATCAACAGGCCACCGATGATCGTATCGAACCACGGAATCACAGCATCGACCCATTTACTAAAGCTATATTGTTGGTCAAACGGACGGTGAATCTTTAAGGGGGCCTTTTCCGCCTGTTTATAAACGGCCAATCCGTTGACTTGGTTCTCGTAAGAGTCCCAAATACCGGTCACCTCGCTCGTCCAGCCCACCAATTTCTTGTAACGATCACTCCGAATTGAATCGACCTGATCCCGCAAGGAGTCGACATAAATTGCCGCCAACTGCCGGTTTTGACCATCACGCTGGAAGCCGTCTAATCGCTCCGAGGTCGAAAAATGTGAAACCAATTCAATTTCGTTGGCTGCCACCCAATCTGCTAACTGGTCTTGGTGTTCCTCAAGAATATCCTCAAGACGCTGCGGTTGCTCCCGGATCTTTAAAATGTCTTGCTCGTATTTGGCACGAGTCGCTTCCAATGCCCGTGTATCAACCGACTTGTCCTGCTTGCTTCTCGCATCAACGATCTTGTTCTTTAATTTTTCACGCTCTGCAGCCAATTCTTCCTGCAGGGCTTCGCTGCCAAAATCGTAGTGAAGCGTTGCCTCATTGGCGAACCCCTGATCCCAGATCAATTGAGTTAGTTCAGGGTCAACGCTATACGAAACTTCGCCATCTTCTCCGACTTTTTCGACGATACACAGTTTTTTCTTACCATCAGGATCGTCCAGCATTTGCTTAAAAAGAGGTGCCATTGGTCCCTTAGCGCTGCTCAAAAATCCAGCTGAACTAAAAGTTCCAGACTTTAGTTTTGCCGTCCCTTCTTTATAGAAGTGGAAACCAATGACAATTCGGAGCAACATCAAACAGATGAAGGCGAGACAGAGTTGGAATTTGGAGGGTTGCGAAAACAGTGGAAAACTCCTCAGATTTCATCTTTGAAAATTTTTAACATTATGGCTGAAAACGCGTCGTTCGCCAAGGTTTCAAGAACAAAGTTCCTTCAAGAATCGTTCATCTCGGTCTGAACCTAAAATACGCACCTAACTCGAATAACCGTCCACTCGATTAAACTAGAGAGCGTTAGAATTGGCACGAAACCTGACAAAAGGATTTAGGGACAGAGCCGCTGAGACGCCTGACTGAATTAAATTGCCACGCGAATCCCTCGCCAGCCCTTTATTTTACTTCTTCCAGTCTTTTTATCGCCGCTTCAATGCGTTTTCGTTCGGCCTGAGTTAGCTGACTCAATTTTTCTTCCAAAATAATTTTTTGCTCGAGAACGTTTTTAGAATCCCCGGTCTGCTCATAACATTCAACCAAGTACTGATGAACCGGAATCATGTTGGGCATTTGTTCACATGTGTATACTAAGTCTCTAATCGCGTCTTCCCATTTCTTTTCCGCCATGAAAAAGACGCCGCGAGTTCTATAAAACATTGCCTCATCGGGAAAAAGTTGAATCCCGACGGTAATCATCTCCAGAATGTTATTGAATTCAGACCCATAATCCTTGGCCGCAATATCAATAAGGTTATTGATGATGACCTGGGAACGACCGAATTGCCTCTCAGCGATTTTCCAATGCCGCCTTCCCGCAGGAACATCCCCCGCAGAAATCGCTTGCAAACCCAGTAGAGCGTGGATAACAGCCGGTTCCGGACCGCCAACGACCGCTTCTTTTAGCCACATTTCTCGATTGCTCGATTCCTCGCCCCCACTCTCCAGATTCCCAGAATCATCCGACGAATTCGGTTGGCTTGGTTCCGGCACCTCAATCATCTTCAAAAGTTGAACATAAACCTCGCGATTCGATTGATTCATTTGGAGCGCTTTACACAGTGAAAACAAACGCATCCGATAATCAGCCCGATCATCCATGTTTTCAAAATCGTTAGCCCGTTTAGCATAAACCTGCGACGCAAGTTGATTAATCTTTTGTCTCACGGTCGAATCACTTACTGATCGACTTCCCTCTTGAGCTATTTCAATCGCTCCCAAATAATCACCAAGGGAGATCTTACAGCGTATCGCCGTCAACCAAACTTCATAGACATTCGGATACTTCCTTGCAAAATCCAAAAGCGTCGTAACTTCGGAGCGAAGTCGTGCCTCAGCCTTTTCACGGTTGCCTAGTTCGCATTCCAGCTCAAATAACTGTGGAATCGCCATTAAGCGTAGGCCAGTCAATTCTCCATTGGTGATCGTGCGTAAATTGCCGGCCACCGATTCAATCAACAGCTTGTACTCCGGATCAGTTTTATTGATCTGCTCAGCCTGCTTAAGCCGCAATGCCGCCAAATCAAAATTCGCCGCTTGACTGTTCGGCGCAACTTCAATGGCATATTCCAACTGCTTCATCGCGAGAGCCTCACGACTCGGATCAGTCATCGGAGCGAGAAACTTTGAAGTCAAATAAAATTGAGACATCCACAGATGCGCTGGAGCATAGAGCGCCCTATCCTCGGGAGCAACAGCTTGCATCACATCAAAGGCAGCCGCTTCCTGCCCAGCGCGGTCTCGGGCAAGCCCAAGCTGGTAGAGGTGTTCTGGGACATCCGGTTTCAACTCAACTAACTTTTCGGCGAATAACAACGCTCGGGTAGGAAACTCAGGTGACTGTGAAAAATGATATTCGATCCTTGCCGCTGCATCCCCAATTCGACGAGCTTCAGAAAACAAATAATCTGCGGCAAGAAATGCGAGCAGAAATCCTCCGGCAGCCATCACCGCAGGCAGCCCCTTAAAAAACGCCGTTCCTTGACGAGACGGGGGCCACGCCTGAATCATGAACAGAAGAAAGCCACCGAAATATCGCAAGGGCAAAAATACAGCAGCCAAAATCTTCGCACTGAAAGATCTCTCAACCCCGATTTTATCATCTCGAGAGACGAATTTCCGCACGCCACCCGCAATCCAGCGATAGGGCGCCGCCAACAATCGCCGCATCTTAGATTCGCCGAATCCGCCATCCTCATTTTTTCGAAAGATCATTGCGTCAAATACTACCAATCAATTCGCTCGATAATGAATCGCTGAGACTTCGACCCAAGCGATGGGGCACCCAAGCCCGCCGACAGCCTACTGCTCTGGACGTTCTTCTTTTACAACTCTTAAACGTTCTTCGTATGGACTCGCATCAAGCCCCGCCTGTTGATAGCAATCGATCAACGACTGAAGAATCTTTTGATTCTTGGGCCGTGAATTGAGAGCTGTTTCTAAATCGGCCGCAGCATCCGTCCAGCGTTTCATTTTTATTAACGCTTGGGCACGCGTGTCAAAAAAATATGAAATGTATTTTTCTTTTTGAGCAGTGTTCGATATTCGCTGAATCGCCCGATCGACCAATGAAAGAGCCAACTGAGGATTGGGGCGGTCTCCAACGATATAAATATAAGCCAAATTATTTAAAATCTCGGGGTTGTTGGGAGCCTTTTTATTTGCCAAATCAAAATAGGTGAGCGCTTTCGCGTAATCTCCATTCCCCAACGCCTGGGAGCCAATTTCGTTTAAAACATTCGCAGGTGGATCGACATCGTTTGCAGGATCATAAATTTCGAGAGCTTTTTTTGCGAGTTCAGCATTCGCATTGCCCGCCACACGCGTCAGTTGCATCTTTGCATCTGAATTATTGGCATTGTATTTCATAGCCCGGGAAAGCAACCCAAGCCTTTCGTTGTTTGCTTCGACTTCTGTTTGACTTAAACCAAGCGTCCGAGCGATCATCACCGACGATAACATCCTCTCAGCCCAGACGATATCTGAATCCCCTGCAGCACCACGCTTTTCTATTTCGTCTAATAATTTTTGCTCCGCCGTAGCCAGTTCTTTCTTTTCAATGTAACAAGAAATTAACTCGGCCCAATATTGTAGTTCCTTGCCAATGTCCATTCCGCCAAGGGCAATTTCTTTATTGAGACGATCGATTGCTTTTTCAAGGACAACTTCATTTCGCTCAGTGCGACCCAACAAATTATTCACCCTGAGCAGCGCTTTATAATTGAGCGGATCTTTTTCAAATAATTCGAGGTAAAGCTCATAAGCTGAAGGCAGGTTCTTTTGCTGAGCAAGTAACAACGTCGCCTTGATCTGTTTAGCTCTCAAATTATCGAGTTCGACTTTCAAACACTGATCAGCATGTGCGGCGGCAAGTTGCAAATTTTTAACCGCGTCAGAGCGAGTTTTTACCTTCGCGGCCATGTAATAATTAGCAAGCCAGAGATGACCTTTTACATACCCCGGCTTATCCAGCGGGGAAGCCAAATTTAACAATGCCAAACAGCGGCCAAGGCCAGGCCGTTCTCCGCTGCTGTTAACCTTTTCGAATGACAACATGCCAAAACGAAACAAGTAATCGGGTTCATCAGGGTTCAATTCAATTAACTTCTGCAATACGATCCCTTGCCCATTCCGGATGGATTCTAATTCCAGACTGCGCGGATCGTCGCTCGCCAACAAATTAGTTGCCGAAGAATTCTTTGAACCAATTTGTTGGGACGCTTGCAACATTTGAATTTCTCGTCGCAACTCATCCACCAAAATTGCTTTACGCTCATCGCGCCTCTTCAATTCGTTTAGATAACGATCCTCCAACGAGTCTTCGACTCCAATTCGCGCCCACAACAATGCACTGAGCCCAAATAGCGCTAATAGAAAAGCCGGCATTCCCATCAGAAATGCTCGGTTTCCAATGGATGCCCCCAGCGAACCTTTGAGCCAGTCCAAGACACCCGAGACCGCAGCAATAGGAGCCCAAAGTAGGCGTTTGAGATGAAACAATAAGAAATTCATAACGACAAGTATTTTTGAAGGGCCATTAAACCAACGCCCCTTTCACCGTAGGAAATTCAGGCGGGAGGCCAAACTAAAAGATTACCTTCCGCGTCGCGAACACGATCTTTAAACCTTGAAAATAAAGTCTTTGGATAATTAGCGATAGAATCCAAGGCACACGCCTATCGTAGTCTAATGTCCCGCATTCATGACACCATTTTATTTACGATTCTCACCAATTTCGAATCAACGTAATCATCCTAGATTGCCTCGAGTCGCTCCAACCAACCGCCTAGGAAGCGTCCCTCTAAGAAGCAAACAAACACTTACGCTAGCAATGCAGCTTAGACGTTCAGTCAATTTGGTGCGAAAGCAGGTAGTTTTGGACCTAAAACAACTACCTATTAACCCCTTCTTAACACTGGTTCTGAAAACAATCCAAAAATCGGTACTTTCGTTATATGTAGAAAAATCCTCAAAATCGGCAAAGGTTACCAAACCGGCAAGCCGAAAACATGATTGGGCATGAATGTTTAATGTCCAATCATGACTCTATGGGTGTCGATTGACAGATGAATCACAACTTCAAGATTAAAATGCTTGCCATTTTGGCAACAATTTCAGGTCCAGCCATCGCGCCATGTTTCGCATTGCAAGATACTGAACAAGTTGACGAAACAAAATCGAATGAGATCGAAATCGTTCGCCCCATCGACATTGCGCCGAGCAATGCATTTGGGGCAATCCGTGCCGCTGCCCCGGTTCCCAAGCAAAGCGACAAATCTCTCCTACCTCCGATTGTCACCAGCGAACCATCGAACACTCCTGACTCTGTCCCTCCCATCTTTGTGGCCCCGCCGATTGTGCGTGGGGACTCGGCTTATCCTAAACCTGTCCCCGCTCCCCAAGTAGAGCCGCAGGTACTCCCGATGCCACCGATTGTTGTTGCCGGAGCGAACGATGCGTTCACCGTACCGGACAACACCCCAAACTCAGCACTCCCGATTCCCAACGCGATGCCGCTCTCACCTCTCGCCCCCCTCGTACCTCCGGCAGAGCTCGCGGAAGAAACTCCAAACGAGAGTCCAGCTACCACAGTAGGCGTACCGCGAGTTCCATCCGATTTAATCTTGATGGAAATTCCTGCTTCTCAACCATCGTTAGTTGACACTGAAATGGAAAGCGCTGTCGATTCGGCGCCAGAGGCTCCAGCAATCGAAACAGCACCAGAAGAAATCAAAGAAGAGAGCGTGGCGACGACTCCTCTGGACGCTCCACCCACGATCGATTTACCGATTAAAGCCGAACCCGAGGTAACGACCGCTCCTGAAGTCGCTGAATCCACGGAACTAAAAAAGCAACCATTACCGAGAGCTTTTGAAGAGCCAGTTATCGACTCGGAATTAACGGCTGACGATTCCAAAGCGAAGCCCGCCTTGCTGCCACCCGTCGATACCGATCTAAAGAAAATCGAAAAGATTGAACCCAACACAGCCAGCCAAATTGCCGACAACTCAAACGCCGGTGATTCAACCGAACAAAACGACGATCCGCCTCGCGAAGATATTTCACAAGCTGCCAAATGGAATCCGGGACAGGCTTCGACTCAACTTTCAACCGCTGGAGTTCCTCTTTACCCCACTGCGAAACAGGAAACCGCCCCCGAAGTCAAAAACACACTCCCTCCAATTGTAAAGGGCGAAAGTCTCACTGAACCTGAGAACGCCCCGAAAGCTTTCGTTCCAGAAATTGTTCAGGGCGAAGCACAAGACATTACAGAGATGGTTCCTCCCAGCGAAGACGTAACTGCACCGGTTAAGAACGCGCCGACCGTTGGCCAAGATGCTTCGAATCCGAACTTTCCAGCCATCGTGCAGGGCAGTACACTCCCACCAATCGCACCCGCAATCTCACCAACGAGCATCCCTGTCCAACCGTCGAAAGACCTAATGGCAGTAGCGGCACCTGCACCAATTGCTGCTCCCAAGGCATTGGCAATCAAAGAAGAACCGACCACTCCAACGGAATCGTTGCCAAAAACTCTGCCGACTATCCCAACGAGCTCTCCAGCGCTTTTACAAGAGAATTACAAGGCTATCACTGCAAATCCACCGACCGCCACGCCCGCATCAACGCGTGTTGCACAACAAACCGCCTCGACACCGACCTATTTCAACACGCTTCCGGGGAAACAGTCCTCAATTGAAAGTGTTGTTGACGAGTGCCTAGGGTGCAGTGGCTCAGGCTGCCCTGAGTGCGGTGTAATGATGACAGCCGAAGCAGACTATGCCGGCTGCCAATCATGTGGCTCTGGCGGGTGCTTCGATAGCGGTACCGTAGCTGCGAGATTCGGAAACTGCGGTTCGGTTTCTTCTGCACGCAAGTACTTCATTTTCGATGCAATCTATCTTGATCGATACGACGGCACGATTGCGATATCCAATTTCGGTGGTTTGAACAATTTCGAAAACAACCTCTTTGGTGCACGGGTAACCATCGGTCGCCGCCAGGACGCGGCGAATGGCGATGAACTATCATATTTCGGCTCTGCTAATTTGTCTGAGTCCGCCTCTCACACGGATCCCCTGGGACGCATCACCGTTGGTTTCCCAAGCACGGGCCCGTTTGCGGTAGAAACAACTGCCTTCCGCAACGCAACCGAGCAGTCACAAAGTAAATCAACCATGTTCCAATCCCTCGAATACAATCGCAACGATTGGGGCTGGGATGTTGTTCGAACCTTTGTCGGCCTTCGATACATCTACATTCAAGACGAATACCAAATCTCAAGTAGAAATCTCGCGAACGAGACCGGAGATTTTGAACTGTCGACTCGAAACAACTTACTCGGCGGCCATCTGGGTTACGAATTGTTTTACGACGTTGGCTATCGACTCTCATGGTCCACCATCGGTAAATTCGGCGTTTACGCTAATCCGAACCGGGTAAAAACACGGCTTAATAATGCTGGAGCTCAATTTCTGGATTTAAAGGACACGAACACTGCGTTCTCCGGCACAATTGAACTGGGCTTGAATGGACACTACAAACTTGGCAAACGATCAAGACTCCGTTTTGGCTACAACGCGTTTTGGCTTGGCGAAGTTGCATCGACTGCGGACAATATCCCCGTAACAATCAATCCCACAACCGGGTCAGATACCAGTGATTCAGATGACATGTTCTTCCACGGCCTGTCACTCGGTTTGGAGATATTCAGATAAAAAACTAAGTTCGAACAACTTAAAAATCAATGTAGGCACGCCTTGAGGGATACTCTCAAGGCGTGTTTTTTATTTTGAAGTTGGTTAATGACAATTGGCACTACGCTATTAACTTGCTAAAGTCGAATCAACTTTCCAACTGAGGTGCCCAACGATGCAGACAGAACAATCACTCGCAGTCACCAGTTTCGACCACATCACGCTAATCGTAGACGACCTCGCGGCAACTCGTAAATTTTACGTCGACTTCTTAGGAATGACGGAATCCCAACGGCCAGACTTCGACTTTCCGGGCGCATGGTTTCAAATCGGCGCGGTGCAAATTCACGCAACTTGCGCCAGTGACTTAGCTGGCCTCGCGGGATGGGGCGATCGCCAAGTCAGAAGTATTTCGAGGGGACACCACTTCGCTTTCACGGTCGACAATTTCGAAGACGCTTTGACCGCAATCAATAACCTTGGAATAGAAATTGGAGACGGTCCAAAATCCCGTCCGGATGGTGCGAAACAAGTCTACATCTACGACCCTGACGGACACCTTGTTGAAATCTGTTCTTCCGTGGCCTAACCAACGTCTGTTGTCGAATGCGGTTTCCGCGTCAATTGACCGGATCAAAACGGTTGAAGTCGTCAATTTTAGCGTCGTAAAAACAAGCGAGCCGCGAAAAGCTACAAGAGACGTACTCACTCACAAACAAAATTCAGCTCCCTAAATATTGCGTGTAGAGTTTTCTCGCTAACGACAAATCTTCTGTCCCTGAAATAATAGCTCTTCCGTCGGGAAAAACGGTAATCACATATTGCTCCACGTGGAATCGCAACAGAAATTCATTCGCGTCCACCCGCCCAAGTGATTCCAATCTTGCAGCCAGTTGATCCAATCGAATTTGATCACGTCCCGGAAAACTGACCTGTACAGCATCCCTTCCGCATAGCACTACAGAATGACTCTCTCTGTCTCCGGAAAGCCAATGGAGTTCCCCTCGCCGACACGTTGGACAATCAACTTTATCTCGCAACCCCGACATATCCATCTGTCGGATTTCGCTTTCCCATAACGAGGCCACGGTCAAATAGGGGCTGATCGATTTACGATTTCCCGAGAGAATTTTCATCGCTTCAATGCTCTGGAGAGATGCAATCAAATTAATCACAGGGGATAAAATCCCGAACGAATCACATGTCGGCGAGGTTCCCGGGGGCGGAGGACCATCTAGCATTAGACAATTCAAACACGCTGTCTCACCAGGTAATATTGCCATCGTCTGGCCGTCCGCACCGAGACACCCACCATAGATCCAGGGAATGGAGTGCTTGACTGCAACGTCATTGAGCAGAAACCGGATCTCGAAATTATCGGAACCGTCCAAAATTACATCGACACCTTCACATATAGATTCAACATTCGATGCATCTACATCCACAACGAAAGGTTTAATCTCAATCGCTGAATTTATTTTGGAAAGTTTATTCGCGGCGGCGATCGCTTTGGGCAAGCCGTCCTTTACATCTTGTTCATCATACAACACCTGACGCTGGAGATTGCTGTATTCGAGAAAATCACGATCAACAATTTTAAGGCACCCCACCCCCGCGCGCGCAAGGGTATTCGCAATGACTGACCCAAGTGCACCACACCCAACAATCAGCGCGGTCGAGGCACTTAACGCAACCTGTCCCGATTCGCCGATCGAAGGGAAGCGAATTTGCCTCGCATAACGATCAACGTGCGGTATTTTGTCTTGACCCTGATTCAATGGGAAAACCTCTCGTTTCCTTCGTTTAACTTAAACGCTTGCGTCCCGTGTTAAACATGGCATACGCCCCGTTTGGAGATGTTTAGGAAATTCACGACCTAGATTATAGCCAACCTTCAACTTAACCACGAGCCAGCTCATCCTGAAGGTAGATGCCAGTTTTCGAGAGCGCAACCTTGGCGACCATCTCTGGAGTCCCTTCCGCCACAACCTGCCCGCCGTCAACACCCGCTCCTGGGCCGAGATCAATAATCCAATCAGCATTTTTGATGAGGCTAAGATTATGCTCAACCACGATCATCGAGTGTCCCACGGAAAGCAACGCGTTAAAACAATCCAGCAATCGATTGATATCACTCATATGCAAACCCGTCGTGGGTTCTTCCATGAGAAACAAGACACGCTTCGATTTGGATGCGTTCAAATAATGCCCCAGCTTAAGCCGCTGTGCTTCCCCAGATGATAGCGAAGGCGCAGGTTGCCCGAGGCAAATATAATCGAGACCTACATCAATCAACGATTTTAGCTTGGCTTGAACTTTAGGCTGCCCGCGAAAAAATGAAAATGCCTCACGCACGGTCATGTCCAGCACATCAGCAATGCTTTTTCCTCGATATTTCACGGACAGAACTTCATCACGATAACGAAGTCCAGCACACTGATCACAAACAACAGACAAGTCACCTAAAAACTGCATGTCGATAACCAGCTCGCCCGCTCCTTCACACTTATCACAACGTCCACCGCTGACGTTAAAACTAAACTGCCCCATTTTTATATTTCGAGTTTTTGCATCGACCGTCTCTGCAAATGTACGTCGAATATCATCAAAAGCCTTAACGTAAGTGACGGGATTGCTCCGTGCCGTTCGCCCAATTGGCGAAGAGTCTACCAGGACAACCTCGTCAACATGGCCATCCCCGAAGATGTCGCCATAGGGCAACGCATCTTCTACGGTTTTTTGTTTTCGGTCACAGAGAGCAGGGTAAAGCGTTTGCCGTACGAGACTGCTTTTTCCGGCCCCACTCACCCCGGTTACGACACATAGACAACCCAAGGGAAATTCAACTTGAATATTTTTTAAATTATTACCGCAGGCTCCCACCAATTTGATTCGCCCGCGTGGTGATCGCCGATTCTCAGCACCACTGGAAACACCTCGTATTCCCGACAAAAACTGACCGGTCAAGCTTGTGTCCGACTGAAGTAACGCCTCACTGGTTCCATCAAATACAATTTCCCCGCCAGCGTGGCCTGCTCCCGGTCCAATTTCGATGATTCGCTCAGCCGCCTCAATTATTCGTGGCTGGTGATCGACAACAACGACCGTGTTATTTCTTTGGTGTAGTCGCCCGATTGCTTCCACTAGTTTTTCGATGTCAAAAGCGTGCAGTCCCAGAGATGGCTCATCGAGAACATAGAGTAGATCAACTAGAGTTGAACTTAAAGCAGCAGTCAGCGAAACACGCTGAACTTCTCCGGAGCTCATCGAACGAAGCGAACGATCCAAATTCAGATACCCCAAACCTACTTGGGACAAATAGTTTAATCTCGCGGAAATCTGAACAATGAGGCTCCCCATGGATTTCTGTTCAAAATCTGTAAACGCCAATTGCTCCAGCCATTCAAGGGTCTGATCTACCGTCAGCTTCCCCAGTTGGCCAAGATTCTTTTCTCCAACATAAAAGGCGAGCGCATCTCCGTTGAGCCGCAATCCATCACATTGTTCACACGCTTGATTGGGGAAATCTTTTACCGTTCCAACACCCTGACATTCCGGACACGCTCCCGCAGAATTCTGAAAACTAAAAAGCCGCGGCTCGGGCCGCTGAAACTCCCGAAAGCACGTCCCACAAACAGAATCTCGAGAATAAGACTGGCTGTACCAATTTCGCTGACCAACCGAACGTTCCTTTAAGTTTGGATTCCACTGATTTTCGAACCAAATTTCACAGGTTCCGTCGCCACAATAAAACGCCAGCTCAACAGACTCCCGAAGGCGAGACAAATCTGAATCGCCGGTCTTCAATCGATCAACAATGATTCTGACCGTATTCGAATCCTCAGTTGGTTTCACCTCTTGATCCGCTCGAGCCAACTCGACTACCGCATCACCGACGATGGCTCGAGAAAAACCGGCTCTCATCGCTTCCCCTAGAGCCTCCAAGACTTCGACATCAGGACCAATCGGGTAAACGATCTGAAATCGAACACCACTTTCAAGCGACGCGATGGAATGTGCAACAGATTGCGGATTGTCGCTTGTCACCCCGATTCGACAGGCCGGGCAGATCAACTGGCCAACTTTTGAGTAGGCGATTCGGAAATATTCGGTAATCTCGGAGGCGGTTCCCAGTGTAGTTTTTTTTCCAAACTTCCCTTGAGACGGACGAACGGCAATCGCCGCGGGGATCCCATCAATTCCATCCGCAGCGGGGCGGTCCAATTGGAACATGAACTGACGAGTGTGCGGAGACAAACTTTCGATGTAGCGACGCTGTCCTTCTGCGTAAAGCGTATCGAACGCAAGACTCGACTTTCCGCTACCGCTTAATCCACAAACGGAAAGCCATTGCCCATGAGGGATTCCAACACTCACCTCTTTAAGGTTGTTGACCCTCACGTTTCGAAGTTGGATTTGTTTTGCCACGTCGAGTTCGACAGTTCGTTTGTGATGTATTCAAATGAATGAGTCGCCGTCAGGTCAGCGAACTCAGGTTTTACCATAGCCGACGACGCCGACAACTCACACAGGCATTCGCACAACAATTCTTCCGCAAACTGAACCTTGAAAGATCTGCTCTACCTGATCGGGCAGCTGCTGCAACGATGTTTCTTCACGTACACTCTTTACATCCAAGATCCAATCAGACCCAATGAGATCCCACAACTGCTGCCGATATTTCTGAGAAACGTTAGCGCTGTCGATTCCACAGAGAGTGATGCCGCGCAGAATGAACGGATAAACCGTCAAATCAAGCTCGTGCCCCGCTACTAATCCACAGGCAGTGACACACCCACCAATTTGCGTTGCACGAATAGCAGAACTGAGCGTTGTCCCACCCACACCATCGACAACTCCTGCCCAGCGGTTCTTGGACAGCGGCGATTCTGATAAATCCACAATCTCCTCCCGCGGCACAACTTTCGCAGCTCCCAATTCTAATAATTGGTCATGCCGATCGAGTTTCCCCGTCGAGGCCGTCACGTTAAAGCCAAGCTTGGCAAGCAACTGCACGGCAAATACTCCCACGCCGCCGGTGGCTCCGGTCACAAGAATCTCGCCAGAATCTGGACAAATCCCATGGTTCAACAACTGCTGAACCGATTGAGCTGCCGTGAACCCAGCAGTCCCCCAGGTTGCAGCGTCCACTGGCGACAAACCGACTGGCAATTTTACCAACCAATCCGCGGGTACTCTTGCCAAACTTGAAAACCCACCATGATGCGACGTTCCAAATTTGGCATGGGCAATCAAAACCTGATCGCCAACTTGAAAACCAGAATCATTCGGTTCCAACACCGTCCCAACAGCATCAATCCCGGGAATCAACGGTAATTTTCGAACAATGCCTCGATTCCCCGAAGCGGCAAGAGCATCTTTGTAATTCAAGGCACTGTAGAGCACACGGACTAACACGCCGTCCACGCCAAGGAATTCAGACTCTAGCTCGACCGGAGTCAACAGGCATTGACCAGAATCACTTTCGGCAACAGATTTTTCCAGCGAATGACTAGACAACATGAGAGCAGAGAATTTCATGGCTGGCTTCAATCAAAGTTCGAGGGGCAAAAGATAGTAGGGACTACAATTCGTAAAACGACGACGCATTGCTTTTAAGACGATCTTACCGTTTTATCCGGATAGCTGAATACCGCTCCGAGGCATCTCGGATTGCCAATCTAGTAAAAGCGGAAACATTTCCCAAACTATTTAGGATTAAATTCCTCCGTTCCACAATTCTAGGTTCGCTGAAAGTAAAGCAACGATTACAGTAAGGAATCTACAAGTCCTTCACTCTTAAAATTACCTGACATCGATAATGCCCAAGGATGAATCGAGCAAGCAGCCGCAACGATCAGTGCTCTATCACTGTACCTGCGGCAACCAACTCGTGTTGAATCCGAACGTTGGAGGGCTATGCCAAACCTGTGGTCGCAACGTCTCCCCCAAGTTGCTCGACAAAGACCTTGGCGTCACCGTGCCGCTCGAGGTCACGCATGACCAATCGAATTCGACGACCGAAAAAAGCCTCGACTCGGATAGCTTTGCAGTCGTGCCACCAACAGGAACAGAAGAACAAATCGACGCAGAAAATCTTTGCGGATCCATGTTTGGCCACTTCCAACTTGTCTCCCCCCTCGGCAAAGGCGGCGTGGGACAAATATACCGCGCCTTTGACACCTCTTTAAAAAGATACGTCGCCGTCAAATTGCTTCGATCGGGAATTGGGGAAGGGGCCGCCAGCTCCGACAAAGAGGTCGAGAAATTACTACAAGAAGCAATTTCTCAAGCCAGATTCACCCATCCAAATATCGTCACCATCTACTACGTTGGTCAGCAAAACGATACTCCATTCCTTGCAATGGAACTGGTTAATGGGGAACCGCTAAGCCAGCGAACTGAAGCAGATTCAATGCCCTTTGTCGATTTAGCTCGCGTCGCATTGGATATTGTTACAGCTCTCGATTACGCGTACGAATTAGACATCATCCACGGTGATATAAAGCCTTCCAATTTACTGATCTCAAAAGACGGTACCGCCAAACTTTCAGATTTCGGGATGGCTCGAAGTGCGTCCAGTAACTCCGACCGTCTTTCAGGGGGCACCCCAAACTATATTTCTCCAGAACTCTTGAACGGAGAACTTCCCTCGATTCAATCAGACATCTACGCCTTAGGCGTTACGTTTTACGAATTGACCTTCGGTGAACTTCCAGTCTCGCTCAATGGAACCCATATTCCAGACTGGATCGAAGCACATAAAAACAAGAAATTGGAATTCCCAACGCCCTGGCCGCAGCATATCCCCGAAGCGTGGCGAGCGATCCTCAAAAAGATGCTTTCCAAGGATCCGGCCGACCGTTATCAATCCTATGATGAGTTACTCGACGAAGTCAAAGCCGTTCAACCGGGGTCGAAAATCCCCGCTAGATTTTTCCCCCGGCTAATCGCGGCTGCCATTGATACGGCAACTGTTTTCTCACTTGCAATCACTCTGGAAGTTGCCGTAAGAATTCCCGACTTTATATTGTCTGGGAATGAGCAGGCCGAGATGTCCTTACTTGTCGAAGTTTGCAAGTTCCTGCCTCTGCTTGCCTACACTTTGACCATCTATTTTTGGCGACAATCCATTGGACGGAACCTGATGCATCTGCGCGTGGTAAACCAGCATGGACTCTCACCGCGTGGCAGTAGCATAGCCCTCCGAAGTTTGCTACGAATGCAATTTCCATGGATATTCATTTCCGTGCGACTGATAAGCGCGGACGATGGTGCCACTGCCCCCCTATTTTTCCAATCGGTGCTCTACACGGCCTCTCTGATTTTATTAATGTTCGACATTATTTTCATGCTTTTCACACGTAAAAGCCGTTCCATTCACGACATGATTTTTAAAACTCAGGTTGTCCTCGATACAGCGGATTTAAATAGTATTAATAAAAGCAAATAGGCCGTGTTAGTAACGCATTTGGCTTATCTGTATTACCTCTAGGCAGGGCCAAACATCGACGCTTTGAGACTCAAGGATTTACAACACAAATGGACGAACACACCACACCAGTTAACCTGACCGAGATCGAGGAACGTGAAATCGTCGCTGGCTTCTTTGGAAAAATGATCCACTCTGATTCGATGACAATGGCCTACTGGTCAGTCGTAAAAGATGCCGTGTTACCTGAGCACCAACACCCGCACGAACAAGTACTGAATCTTCTTGAGGGCGAATTTGAAATTCGAGTTGATGGAAGAGCACATCACCTCAAGCCCGGCAGCGTTTTTGTGATTCCAGGAAATGTCCCACACAGTGGGCGGGCGCTCACTCAATGTCGCATTCTGGATGTATTTCAACCGACGCGCGATGACTATCGATAGTCGAGGTTATCAGGTCTCCTACAGACACGCGTGCTAGCGACCGCCCCTTTCTCCAACGCAATAAACCTGCATTTTTACCGTGAAACGACGAAGTTTAAGCAAATCCGAATAATCTTTACATTCGTTTAAACTTGCCTAGCCCGTAAAGTCGATGGCTGGAAAGACGAGATCGTCTTTACGTATTCAGGGTAGAAAATAGATGCTAGCTCAAAAACTCAGACTCAGTCTTCCTTTAGCCTTAGTTATAACTCTAAGCGTTTTGAGCGCTTCCGCGTTCGGTCAAACAACACCTTCGCAGCGTTATCAGCCAGTTCGAAATGGTTTTGCACCGCCGTCGGTACATGTCGCTCCGCAGAACCTAAAACAGCTTCCCAACTCTGTTACGACTGCAACCCAACCGTCCCAACTCTACAAATTTTCGGACGTGCCTCGTCCATCCAATTCGGAACACCTATCGCCCCCCCAAACTTCCGTATCAAAGCTTCAACGCGGCGTAGTCCAACAGACGAGCTTCCAAGTCGAAACGAAAGATGAACCAGCAGTCCCTGCAATCCTTTCCGGCCGAAGCGATTCTGCTACAGCAACCAAGAAGCCGGCGGATTTCGCCGCGGCCATGCAACAGGCTCGAAACCACACGCCTACCATCGGCGCGAGCCAACTTCCCGAGACTCCCAACTCTGGATTTAGGAAGCCGTCTCCCGACAACGGAATTTCAATCGAGCCTCCAGTCGCAACCCCCGCGGACAAAAATGACTTCCAAATCGGCAAACTGACCGTTAAGCGGCAACAAGCTCAAGAAAACGCCTCGCAACGAGTTAACCAGGAAAACCGGCAGGTTGAATTTTCAGGTCTTCAACCGGTCGAACCCGCTGCCGATCTATCAGCCTCGGAATTCATCGACCAGATTACCGTTGGCGATCCCGCTCCGGAGATCGAACTAGAACCCTCTGATATCAACGCGACCAAGCTCACTGCATTGCAGGCTGGCAAATTTCCACCGGCATCGAAAACAAATGCCCCAGCCAGTTCGCCAAGCGAATCACAAATCCGGACGATGTCGGCCAATACGCAGACAATTAACGGAATGAAGCCCGTTATTCAGTTGCGAGCGCCTGCTCTCGAAGTTGACACCTATGGCCCCAAATCAGTTGGAATCAACAAACTGGCCGATTACCAAATCGTAGTGAAGAACAACAGTAGTATTCAAGCTGAGCGAATCCTCGTCGGGGTCAACATTCCGTCTTGGGTTGAAATTGAAAATGTAAATCTCTCGACTGGTGAAAAAGAGCTTACCGATGGAAAGAATCAGGCTCGACTTGTCTGGAGCATTGATAAGATTGCCGGCAACTCATCTCAGACGATGACCATTTCTGCGACACCACGCAAGCCACAGGTATTCGATGTTGGCGTCGAGTGGACTTTGATTCCGCGAATCGGCTCAACGAACGTGAGCGTCACAGAGCCTAAACTTGAAATGAGCATCGCAGGTCCTCCGGAAGTTCTTTACGGAGAAACAGCGATTTACCACGTTACTGTACGCAATCCTGGAACAGGAACCGCCGAAGATGTGGTTGTAATGCTGCCCGAAGCACTCGGTGGTGAGAGAGCATCGCTGGGATTAATCGAAGCAGGTAAAGAGAAAAACTTCCAAGTCGAGCTTTTGGCCAGAACGGCAGGAAAACTAAACCTTGTCGCGAAAGCGGCCGCTGAAGGAGACTTGAAGGTATCCGCCGAACGCGACCTCGTCGTAAGGCGGGCCAACCTTGAAATTGCGATCAACGGCCCCGGGCTAAAGTATTCAGGCAGCGGAGCACAATACACTGTCTCAATAACAAATACTGGAGATGCGACTGCCAGTGATATTATCTCAGCAATCGCCTTGCCCAACGGAGTTAAATATCTAAGCGGCGTGGAATCTGTCAAACTCATCGAAGGTGGAATGAGATGGCCCGTTGGTACACTTGATGCAGGTCAAAGCCGAACATTCAAAGTCAATTGCCTGCTTGATACTTCCGGCGATCTCCAGCTTGAAGTCGGGGCACGAGGCCGAGGCGATCTTGCCGCCTCCGACGCCTGCGTCACCAAAGTAGAAACCATTGCAGATTTAGTTCTCAGCGTCGCGGATCCGAAAGGCCCGCTACCTACCGGTGAGGACGTTCCCTACGAAATTAAAGTTCAAAACCGCGGCAGCAAAACCGCAGTGGGTGTCAAGCTGGTAATGCAATTCTCTGAGGGAATCGAACCGAAAGAAGCCACTGGTTTAAAACACCAGCTTACCGACGGTCAGGTGCTCTTCTCCCCGATCGAGGAAATCAAGCCGGGTCAGGAAATGACCGTTCAGGTTACCGCTGAAGCAATGAAGGCTGGAACCCACATTTTCCGTGCCCAGCTAACCTGCGATGAATCGGACTCACGGGAAGTCGCTGAAGGAACAACTCGCTTTTTCGGTGAGACAATCCAACCAACAGCCACACCAATCGCAAGCGAAGCGAAGGCTTCCGCTTTGAAATCGAATGATTTTCAAACACAACGAAAATAAGAACTAAGAAACAGCAGGGGCCGCTTCCAATCGACGGACGGTCACCGCTTGGTTTTCAATTTCTCATTCAACAGGACGCAGACCGATTCGGGCTGCGTCTTTTTTATTTGGCATGCCGCAAGTTCGAACTACAACTTCAGAAACCATTCGCGCAGAACCGCTAACCAGAAGAAGACCGCCGGCAAACTTCATCGCAATCGGTTTAATCCCCCGGCGTCGGTGAATTTCCGCTTAACCTCAGCTGATTCCGCGAAAAGCACGGGGAATGAGGAGAAATGTGCTGAAACAGGCCAATTAACGACCAATCCACCTCCTAACCCAACGCCCGCACCGGCAACGCATTCCTCCCAAACGCCCCAGACAGCCACTTGATCTGATATCTCCCCAGCGTTTAATCACTTGTCGAAGGCTGATCTAGCGATAATAATGCTCGGCTAAATGGGGAAGACATTCAAATCGTCCAACCTCCGGATCGCCGTTTTCGGTCCACCTAAACCAAAATTAAATTTCAGGTGCGAAGTTAGATTTGCCAAAATCAGAGCATACCAAGAGCTAGCACCTGAGTGGAGTAAATATGAAAATCGGTTTCTGCTTAGCAGCATTCATCGTAGGTTGTTTTGTGACGGTATCTTTCAAGGCAAATGCGCCGCGCAGTGCCTCTGCCAGCGGATCAACTATTGAGACGGGTGTCGAGAGCGTCAACCCAGCGAGCCAACCAGAATCCCCGAAAGCGTTGGAAATGGAAATCGTAACACGTTCCTTCGGTAAGACTAAAAACGGTGACGCGGTCACCCAATTCATTTGCCGGAATGCCAACGGCTATGTTTTAGAAATGATCGATTACGGAGCGACCGTTACCGCGTTTCGGGCGCCCGACAAGAATGGCAAACTCGAGAACGTCACCCTTAGCTGTAGCGACATGGCTGGATATGAAGCTTGCTCGTCATACTTTGGCAGCACGGTTGGCCGTTATTGCAACCGAATCGCCAAAGGCAAATTCTCTATCGACGGAACGGAATACACACTCGCGGCGAACAACGGAGCAAACCACCTTCATGGTGGAAAGGTCGGATTCGATAAACGAATGTGGAACGCTGAAAAAGTAGTTTACGAAAATGCAGACCTTGTCGGGGTTCGCTTTTCTTTGGTCAGTGAAGACGGTGACGAAGGATACCCTGGAAAACTAAATGTATCCGTCGAGTACACGCTGAATAATGCCAATGAATTGAAAGTGGAATTCACGGCGACGACCGACAAGCCAACTCACGTTAATTTGACCAACCACAACTACTGGAACCTGGGCGGTGCAGGCAGTGGAGAAATCAAGAATCACTTGCTTAAACTTGAATGCGAACAGTACACGCCGGTCGATGCCGAGTCGATTCCCACCGGTAAACTTGCGAATGTCGAAGGTACGCCTTTTGATTTCCGCACGGCCACACCAATTGGTGCCCGGTTGGATAAAATCCAAGCCGATCCCGTCGGATACGACCACAACTACGTTTTGCGGTCCACCGACGCTATGAAACTTGCAGCAACCGTCCATTGTCCAGAATCCGGCCGAAAAATGGAGATCCACACGTCTCAACCAGGCATCCAGTTTTACACAGGCAATTATTTAGACGGACAGCCGGGCAGTGGCGGCTTCGGTCAATATGGTGCGTTCTGCCTGGAAACTCAGCACTTCCCCGACGCTCCTAATCAACCTTCCTTCGGATCAACCCTGCTGAAACCCGGCGAGACCTATCGGGAAACCACAGTCCACAAATTTTCGGTTGAATGAAATTGAATGCTTGGAACGCTTGTTTTTTAAACGTTCAATGCCCCTGAGTTTTCTTGCGATCAAAACGTGCCGCGCGCGTCGCACGAACCACAACGATTTCGAAACCGAAAAATTGTTTCTAACGCCGTTTGAGATTCAAATTCGACAAATTGAATCCACATCGACAGGGCGATCGACTGTCAAAATAATTAAATAGCTAATTCTGAAAAAATCCCATCCACGAATGGAATCAAAGCCGGCACATGAGCCAAGCCCTCAGGCTGTTGGGAAATCTGAACGGATTGGCGCGCAAGCACTCTTTAAAACGACTGGTTTGCTTATTGGCAACACTGGCCAATATTGGGTTAGACTGTAACCAGTTATCAATCCACGCTCTCACTGTTTGAAACTAATCAACCCAGCCGTTTTGATTTACTAAAAGAATCACGTTACTCCATCATGAAACCACACCACCAAAAACGACTTCGCAAAATCCGTAAATCGGTAAAAAAAATCGGCGTCTCCGCACTGCTTATTTCCAACATCAAGAATGTTTCCTATCTGACGGGCTTTACCGGCAGCGCTGGCTATTTGTTCATCACACCCAAGACACAGGTGTTATTAAGCGACAGTCGATACCTCGCTCAATTACAGGACGAATGCGCGGAACTCGATGTTGATATTCGCACCGCCGGTTCAACCATGATGGATTCAGTAAAACGAATCGCGGAAGATTCAAAATTTGCTTCCATTGGCTTCGAATCGACTTCGCTTACAAAACATGAATACGATCAACTGACCTCAATGACCCCAACGATTGACTGGGTGCCCTCGGTCGGTTTGGTTGAATCCGCGAGAGCAATTAAGGACAAAACTGAAATCAAAGCAATTCGTCGGGCAATAAATATTAATCAGCGGGCGTTTGAAGTCATTAGGCACCAACTCCATCTCGATCAAACGGAACGGCAAATTGCCCACAATCTGGAACACCAGATGAGATCCTTCGGCGCCCAAGGTTGCGCTTTTGACCCGATCGTGGGCGTTGGTGATCGCTCCGCTTTACCCCACGGTCGCCCGAGCAACAAAAAAGTGGGGGAAAGCCCATTTCTTCTGATTGATTGGGGAGCCGAAGTCGATCACTACATGAGTGACCTGACGCGAATCATTTTCACAGGGAAGGTTCCCTCAAAATATCGGAAAATTTACGAAATTGTTCTTCAGGCACAGTCTGCTGCGATAAAAAAAATACGCCCCGGGATATCGCTAAAAACCGTAGATAACGCGGCGAGAGGCGTGATTGAATCCGCTGGTTTCGGCTCGAAATTCGGCCATGGCTTGGGGCATAGTTTTGGACTGGAAATTCACGAAACGCCGTTTATATCGCCAATTCACGAGGGAAAACTGATGCCAGGCATGGTAATTACCATTGAACCGGGGATCTATCTTCCTAATTTTGGGGGCGTTCGCATCGAAGACGACATCCTGGTGACACCCGACGGATGTGAAGTTCTTAGCGATTTACCCCGGCAGATTGACGAATGTACCGTGGACGTTGGGAGGTAATTCACGCTAAACTAGGCGTTCAATTTTTTGAAAAGACCAAAGAGCGAGAACGGCGAATCGCGCCAATCAATTGTTCTTAACACAGTTAATATTCCAAATTGAGCCGGCACCAACGCAAGTTGCGTCCGGGTCCGTTTGTTGACGATTAAATACCAGTGGAGTAATCATGGCGAAAGAGAAACAAGACACCGTTTTTGAAGTCACAAAAATTCGAGAACTTATTGAGCTAATGCAAGAGCATGAACTCAGTGAAGTCGATCTCAAACAAGCCGATCAGCGGATCCGATTGCGTCGCGGCAGTGACCAGCAGATCACTTATGCCCCGGCACCCGCCGCGGCCGCCCCCGCGCCTGCCAGCGCTCCCGCCGCCGCGGCTGCTGAAGCACCGGCCGACGACCCCAACGTTGTCTTTATCGAAAGTCCAACGATCGGAACGTTCTACTCAAAGCCAAAACCTGAATCGGATAACTACGTCAAACCTGGTGACATGGTGACACCGGACACCGTCGTTTGTATCGTCGAAGCCATGAAAATGTTCAACGAAATTACAGCAGGGGTTTCCGGAAAAATTGTTGAATGCCTCGTCGCTAATGAAGAGCCAGTGGACAACAACAAGCCGCTCTTCAAAGTATTGAAGAGCTAGTACGCCAGCGACCGTATTACCTTTACTTAAAAACACCTGGGCAGTTTGCTGATCGTTTTTATTCTGCCTAACCTTGGTTCGGCGTATTTCAACTCACCGGAACCGCCCTTTACTTGAACCCTCCCCGATTTAATTGACGGGGCCGTAACTTTCTACAGAGTCCTTAAGAATCATGTTTCAACGCATCCTGATTGCCAACCGTGGGGAAATCGCCCTTCGTATTATTCGTGCCTGTAAAGAGATGGGAATTGAGACCGTAGCGATCTTCAGCGAAGGTGATCGGGGGAGTGCCTACCTTGAGCTCGCCGATGAAGCCTATTGCGTCGGTAATGCACGCTCCAATGAAAGCTATCTGCGCATCGAACAAATCATTAGCGCGGCCGAAGTCGCCAACGCGGAAGCGATCCATCCAGGTTATGGGTTCATGGCTGAAAATGCACACTTCAACGAAGTTTGTAGAGCTTCCAACATCGACTTTATCGGGCCAACACCTGAGGCGATGCAAATGCTTGGCGATAAGAATGAAGCGCGGGCATTAGCCAGAAAAGCTGAAGTGCCGGTGGTTCCGGGAAGTGCAGGGCTGATTGAGAATGCAGACGACGCGCTCAAAACCGCTGCAGAAATTGGATACCCGGTTCTTGTGAAAGCAACCGCTGGCGGTGGCGGCAAAGGAATGCGAATCGCTGAAAGCGAAGAGGATTTAACCAACGCGTTAGAACAGGCTGCTCAAGAAGCGGAAGCTGCGTTCGGAAACGCTGGTGTATACCTTGAAAAGTTCATTGCATTGCCCCGCCATGTCGAAGTCCAAATCCTTGCAGACACGCACGGCAATGTCGTCCACCTTTGGGAACGCGACTGCTCAACCCAGCGTCGCCACCAAAAACTGATCGAAGAAAGTCCCGCTCCTACGTTGCCACCCGACGTTCGCCAATCGATCTGCGACGCAGCGGTTCGAATGATCAAGAACGCAAATTACTATAACGCGGCGACAGTCGAATTCATTGTTGACAAAGACAACAACTTTTACTTCATTGAAGTTAATGCAAGAATTCAGGTTGAGCATCCAGTTTCAGAAATGGTTACTGGAATCGACTTGATTCAACAGCAAATTCGAATTGCAGCGGGGGAAAAACTCTCGTTTACTCAGGACGAAATCGAATGCAACGGTGTTTCGATTGAATGTCGAATTAACGCCGAGGATCCGTCAAATAACTTCTCACCCAGTCCTGGAACCATCGAAAGCATTTGTATCCCGGGCGGACTAGGGGTTCGCTTCGATACTCATGTTCATGCTGGATATACTGTGCCGCCATATTATGATTCAATGGTCGGCAAATTGATCGTGCACCAACCGACACGAGAACAGGCAATTGCTTGCATGATTCGTTGTTTAGACGAACTTCGAATCAAAGGCATCAAAACGACTGTTCCATTTCAGAAGTCGGTTCTTCAGCACGAAGACTTCGTAAACGGCAAAGTTGACACGAAGTGGGTTGAGCGAAACATGTAGGTCGCTTTGGGGATTGGCTATTTGTCATTCAGTCACCGCCCCTTAGATCGCATGAGTGCAGCTGACGGCGACCTGGGCGCGATTCAAACGGGAGACCTTCTGATACGCACTCCCGACGGGAATCTTAGGCGCAGAACAAAAGCTATTTTCTCGCTCGATTCGGTCGTGCTTTGCTCGACGCTCCGATCCTGTTAGGTCTCCTTGATGCTTTTGTTGCGTAAATGGCAATACAAACGTTGAATGGGCTAGGATCGCCTTCGATTATCCATCCTTTTTCCCTGAAATAACCGGTAGAAAACCACCCACGCCTCCCCGCAATGCAAGCCATTGCTCCCCAATTGCCCGCTAAGGGCGTACTCCTGCCAGGCATGATTCTTTAGTCCAGGAACGCCCGTGTTCAAGTCGCTTTTTTTGGCATAAACTCCTGTTTTCAGTATTCCATAGTTATTGAGATTGAGGCTATCTAACGTGGCAAATTCGCTCTCCCCTCCCGCTCAACCAGATCATTCATTCAAACGCGTTGCAATTTTGTTTGCCGGTGGTCCAGCACCTTCAGCCAATGCGGTAATTTCTGCTGCCGCTGCTTCGTTTCTACGAGCAGATGTAGAGGTCATCGGAATCAAACACGGCTACTCCTCTTTGGCTGACTTCGATGCAGCTGAACCATTAGTAGAGGGGACGGACTTTATTAAGTTGACGCACCCTGTCCTTGGTCGAACAAGAAATGCTCAGGGCATCATGATCGGGACTGCCCGAACCAATCCTGGAAAACACATCACTTGTCCAGCAGATCTGGAAGACCCTGAAAAATCAGCTCCCCTGAAACGTGTCTATGAAGCGCTTTCTTCAATTGGAATCGACGCTTTGATTTCAATTGGTGGCGACGACACGCTGAAAACAGCCAACAAATTCAAGCTGTATCAGGAAGTCAACGAAACGGAAAAAAATATTCCAGTCGTTCACTTACCAAAAACGATCGATAACGATTATCACGGAATTGACTTTACCTTCGGCTTTTTCACCGCGGTCGATTTCCTCGCAACCGAGATTCGCAACCTGATCTATGATGCAGAAGCCACACAATCCTACTTCCTTACAGAGACCATGGGTCGTAGCGCCGGTTGGCTCTCCTATGGTGCTGCGATTGCTGGCGAGGCGAGCTTGGTCATCAGTGTTGAAGACGTGATGGCGGGATATTTGGTCGAAGAAGAATTCACCAACGATTCCGGCGAAACCATGACCCGTCAATGCATGGATATGGATCGTGTTTCCGAACGCATTGTAAAAACAATGCTCGCCCGAGAATCCGAGGGCAAACAATACGGCGTGATCGTTGTTGCAGAAGGCCTGGCTGAATACCTTCCCTTTAGCTATGTCGAAGGGGTATCGCGTGACGACCACGGACACATCAATATCTCACAGGTCAATCTTTACTCGATCCTTTCCCACGCTGTTCAAAAGAAATACACCGAGAAAACCGGCGGTACTCGCGCAGTCAAAGGACTTCAACTCGGTTATGAATCCCGTTGTGCCAAACCACATGCATTCGATGCCATGCTAGGAAGCCAACTTGGAGTCGGTGCGTTCCGTGCACTGGCCGAGAAAAATCTCAATGGCGTAATGGTCAGTATCAGCGGGCAACTCGACCTGCACTACGAACCATTTGAAAAACTGGTTGACCCCAAAACTCTGGTTACCGTCGTCCGTTACATCGATACCGACAGCGACTTCCATCGGTTGGCAAGATTTCTCGAAACTCATGTCAACGACTAATTGTCAATTCGGATAACTGCCTCTGGATTTTGCAAGTTAACCAAACCCGAGAGCATCCGCAAATTTCGCGGACGGCTTTCGGGTTTTTTCGTAGACAGAGCAGGGCAGTAGACCTTGGCAACAGCACCAACAAGTCGCCGGAGACACATTAACGATCGCTCGCATAAATATCTACTAAAAAGATAACTGCCTCGGTTTTGCCAATGTTCTCAATCACATGGTCGATATCGGCAATGTAATGGCCGCTATCTCCTTTTCTCATCGTCAGTGATTCTCCCCCTGACTCAATTTTTACGGTACCCGTTTGGATGGTCAAAAACTCTCGGGTACCTGAAAAATGGCCGGCGCTCTTGAGCCTCTGGCCAACTTTCAATCGAAGTTCATAGAACTCGACATCCTTTTCAAGGTTCAATGGGGAGAGTGTTCTGATTCTGCAAACCTTGTCGTCCCGAAAAATCGCACTCGCATCATCATTTCTGATTACGGAAATCCGCTGTGTTGCGGTCGCAGCATCAACCAAGTCGGCCAAGGATACCCCGAAGGCTTGAGCAATTCGAAAGGCAACTGCCAAAGTTGGGTTTGCAATCCCCCGTTCCACCTGGCTGAGCATCGAGCGACTAACACCACTCAGCGAAGCCAACTGCTCGAGCGTCCAGCCCTTTCTTTTCCTCAATAACTTTACCCGCTCACAAACGTATTGATTAAGGGGCTCGACATCCAGCGGCTGAACGGAATTTGCCTCGCTGTTCCGTTTGGAACTCACGTTATTATTTTCAGATTCGAATTTGGGCACAGAATCACTCCACTTTTCCAACGATCGACCGAGGAAGGTAGCTGGTTGCCAAGTCCGACCCTGCTGTCTACCATACTGTAATTGATTCCATCATACTAGACGGCGAGCGGCTCTCCTTCATCCACAGGAATATCAATGACCACCCAACTCCCGCCAACCATGCCGGCAATCCGCAAACTCCAAGACGCCCCCGGCTTGGATTGGTGCGATGCCGTGGAAATCCCGAAAATCGGGCCTCGTGAGGTCTTAATTAAAGTAACCCATGCAGGAATCTGCGGAACGGATCGACACATTTACGAATGGGATGCCTGGAGCCAGGATCGAGTTAAGGTTGGGATTACGACCGGCCACGAATTCGTTGGTGAAGCAATCCAGGTTGGCGAGGCAGTCGACCGCGTAGAGGTCGGCCAACGGGTCAGCGGAGAAGGGCATATAGGCTGCGGCAAGTGCGAAATGTGCCGCACGGGCAACGGACACATCTGCGAGCACGTTGTTATTCTCGGCATTGACTGCAATGGTTGCTTCGCTCCCTACGTCGCGATTCCGGAAGAAAATTGCTGGCCAGTGAGTGAAGGAATTTCAAATGAAATCGCTGCCGTATTTGATCCACTTGGAAATGCCGTGCACACCGTGATGTCGGCAGGTGTCAGTGGCAAGTCGGTTCTAATCACAGGGGTTGGAATTATCGGCCTCATGGCGGTCACCGTCGCGAAAGCCGCAGGTGCGGGTAAAATTTTTGTCACCGACATGGATGAAAGACGACTAAAGTTAGCCGAACAATTAGGTGCCGACCGCGCTTTTAAAGCCACCGACGATTGGACCACTGAGATTTTAAAACTGACCCGTGGTCACGGCCCTCATGTCATGCTCGAAATGAGTGGGAACCCCGATGCAATTCGTGATGGATTCTCGGTACTCCGCAGCGGAGGAACGGCAGCCATGCTTGGAATCCCATCCAATGAAATTCAACTCGACCTTGCCAAACTCATTATCTTCAAGGGAACCACGATTCTTGGAATAAACGGTCGACGCATGTTTGAAACCTGGTATCAAATGGAAAATCTGCTGCTGTCTGAAAGGCTGGAACTCGACCCAATCATCACGCACGTGCTCGAAATGAACGAGTTTGAAAAGGGACTCAAAATGATGCAGACAGGGGAGGCCATCAAGGTCGTTATCAAGATGCCCGATTAATCTCAAAGCAATTTCACGTTAGACTAAGCGTTCGTTCACCTGAATTCCAATGGACTTCTGACATGCCCAATAGCCAATTTGATGCCCGCTGCCGAGGATTGATTACCGACTGGACTGATTCTGGCCAGTTAAAACCGTTTTACAACATCGAATCTCCGATGCGGCCGATGGTCGAAATCTCGGGTAAAGGTGAAGTGCTCGTATTGTGTTCCAACAACTACCTTGGGCTCGCCGATCATCCGGAAGTTATTGAGGCTGGCGTCAAAGGTCTCCGCGACTATGGTGCAGGCACCGCATCGGTGAGGTTCATTTGCGGCACACTGGACTGCCATCGCAACCTTGAATCCAAAATCGCTAGTTTTGTCGGCACCGATAGTGCACTTTCTTACGTTAGCTGCTGGAATGCAAACGAAGCTTTATTCCCGACACTCGTTGGCCCGGAAGATGCCATATTGTCGGACGAACTCAATCACGCGAGCATCATTGACGGCATGCGTCTGATGTCCAAATCAGTGACCAAGAAAGTTTACAAACACAGTTCGCTAGAGCAATTGGAGACCCTACTTCAGGAAACCCAGTCTAACCCAACTCGCTGGGTAGTGACTGACGGTGTCTTTAGCATGGAAGGAGACGTTGCCAAGCTCCCCGAATTGGTCAATCTTTGCAAAAAGTACGATGCGATGCTCGTTGTTGACGATTCGCATGCCGTTGGCGTTCTTGGCAGTGGCGGAAGAGGCACACACGAGCATTTTGATTTACTTGGCGAAGTCGACGTCATCACAGGCACACTCGGAAAAGCTCTCGGCGGTGCCGCCGGTGGTTATATTGCGGCTTCAGCCGACGCCATCCAAATTCTGGAGCAGCGAGGACGGCCAAGTCTATTCTCGAACGCTTTACCAGCGACAGTCGCCTACAGCGCTTGTAAAGCCATTGAAGTAATCGAAGACGACCCCTCGATTGTCGCCCGGCTTCACAGTAACGTCGCAACGATTCGTCAAGGACTCGCTGACCTTGGTTTTGATTGCACGCCATCGCCAACCGCTATTATCCCCATCATGATTGGTGACGAAGCAGAGGCGATTAAAAAATCTAAACAGCTTTTCGATTTGGGCGTGATGGTCATTGGATTCGGGTTCCCCGTTGTACCCAAAGGCGAAGCGAGGCTAAGAGTTCAGGTCTCAGCGGCTTTAACTGACGACCATATCCAACAGGCGCTTGATGCCTTTGCCAAACTCTAGCAGAACCATCGAAATCCATTTACTGATGATGAATACATGATCGATTTACGCAGCGACACGCTTACCCGACCTTGCAGCGAGATGCGGCAAGCCATCATGGAGGCGGAAGTCAACGACGATGTAATCGATGTCGACCCAACCGTCGCTAGATTACAATCCAAAATAGCTAAATTACTTGGCAAAGAAGCGGCCATGTTCATGCCCTCCGGGACAATGACCAATCAGGTTGCGGTGCGGCTTCACTGCCGACCGGGGGATGAATTCCTTTGCGAAGCCGGTTGCCACATTTATAACTACGAGCAAGGAGCCTTTGCGCAATTAAGCGGCGTTGCGGCGCGAACCTTTCAGGGCACCAACAGTTCCATCGATCTGTCGCAGCTCGTGAACCAGGTTCACCCCGACAATGAACACGCCACGCGAACTCGCCTGCTTTGCCTAGAAAACACTCACAATAAGGGCGGAGGTGTGGTTCTGCCTTACGAATCGGTCAAAGAAACATGCCAGTGGGCTCATGAGTCTGGACTCAAGACGCATCTTGACGGGGCTCGATTGTTCAATGCGGTTGTCGCTTCGAAAATCCCGGCCCAGCAATGGGCACAGCATTTTGACACGATAAGCATCTGCTTTAGCAAAGGTCTCGGCGCTCCGGTCGGCTCAGCCTTGGTGGGCGACGAGTCCATGATCTACCAAATGCGTCGACACAGAAAATTGTTCGGCGGCGGGATGCGGCAGTCTGGCTTTCTAGCCGCAGCAGCCTTATTCGCTTTGGAAAACAATATTCCCCGACTTGCAGACGATCATCAAAACGCGCAGGAAATCGCAAAAATCATCTCTCAAACCGATGGACTTCAACTCGACGTTTCCAAAGTTGAAACAAACATTATCGTGTTTGGAGTCGCTCCAGAAATAGGAACTGCCGCAGAGTTTTGCGACGCTGCGAAGGCGGCCGGCGTCTGGATGTTCCCGTTCAGCCATCAAGATGTACGTGCGGTTACCCACCTCCACATCAGCTCCGAGGATGCGATTGCTGCCGGTGAAATGATTGCTCAGGTCACTCGCGAATTAAAAAAATAAATGTGGGCGAGTCGCCTCCGGCGATAGCACCCCCGCTTATTCCTCCGACCAACCGAACTTAGCACTGGTTCTTCTCTGGTTCTCAAAACCGCGAAATCGATGGTGAAATCGAGATTCTCGCGTTTCGGCTTCAAAAGTGCTTGCACTCAAACGGGCTAGAGATTTTTTTAATTTTTCACTAACGTTCGAGCCTAAATTAACCGACGACTGGCTGGTCACGATTTATCATCGATCAAAATTTCATGAATTTCGCAAAACGATTGCCTGACTTATTGCTCCCAATCGGGATCATTCTATGTTTGATGGTGATTTTCGTTCCTTTGCCTCCGGGAGTCATGGACCTGTTGCTGGCTGCCAACATTACCGTGGCTGTCATGCTTCTATTGTCAACGGTCTATGTAAAAACACCTCTCGAACTAAGTGTTTTTCCCTCGCTTTTACTTGGCACCACGCTCGCTCGGTTGGCACTCAATGTTGCAACGACCCGTCTCATTTTGACGCAGGGAGCCTTGGAGGGTGATAGTGCTGCAGGCGGCGTCATCCAAAGCTTTTCCCAGTTTGTTACCGGTGACAATTTAGCTGTCGGCGTCGTGATCTTTTCGATCATTGTGGTCATTCAATTTGTGGTAATCACCAAAGGAGCGACCAGAATCTCGGAAGTTTCGGCTCGTTTTGCGTTAGACGGCCTGCCCGGTCGGCAAATGGCGATCGATGCTGACCTCAACGCTGGCTTGATCGATAACCAAAAAGCACAGGCGTTACGTGCAGAAATTGTTGAGCATGCAGATTTTTACGGCGCCATGGACGGTGCAAGTAAATTTGTCCGCGGTGATGCGATTGCCGGTGTGATCATAACACTTATCAATATCGCGGGCGGACTTGCAATTGGCCTTTCGAGCTCGATGTCGATCGGTGAAGCGACGACAACCTTCACCAAGCTGACCATTGGAGACGGACTGGCAAGCCAAGTACCTGCACTCTTAATTTCCCTTGCCGCCGGCTTGCTAGTCACTCGCAGTTCTCAAAAAACAAACTTACCTCGCGAATCCGTCAATCAAGTCTTTGCCCGCCCCATCGTGCTCATTATTACCGCCGTGTTTTTAGGGCTGATGGTTCTGACCGATTTGCCCAAAATCCCTCTTATGTTAATCTCGCTTGGGTGTCTTGGAGCCGCCTATTCGATTTCGCGTAACCATAAACAAAATGCCGAAAAGGCCAACCATTCGCCCCCCGCGCCAGCAGCACCGCCACGTGCCACTGAAGCTACCATTGACAAACTATTGAGTAACGACATCCTCGAAATGGAACTTGGAGTCGGGTTAATTAAACTAGCTGACGCACGACAAGGTGGCCAATTACTCGCAGGAGTCACTCAGGTTCGTAAGGAAATTGCGGCAGAGCTTGGTGTTATTTTGCCCAAAACACGAATTCGCGACAATCTTGAGATTGGTCCGAACGAATTTCGTATCCGCATCCAGGGAAACATCGTACAGCGAGGAGAAATCCAGCCCGACCATTCCCTTGCCATTGACGATGGACGGGCAACAGGGCCGCTTGGAGAAGGCGCCGTTAGAGGCTTTGCGGATGAGCATCTTAGCTCGTCCCCCGCCTATTGGATTGATGCCAACGCCGTCGAAGAATCAAAAGGGCTTGGCTACCACGTCCTGGAAGCAACCGAAGTCCTCGCAACACTGTTAAAAGCAGTTTCCATCGAAAACGCATCGTATCTTTTGACAAGAGACGCGACCAAACAACTCGTCGATGAAATTGCCAAAACGTCTCCTGCATTAGTATCAGAACTCATTCCTGATGTAATGAGCCTTGCTAAAGTCCAGCAAGTGCTAAAAGGACTAATCTCGGAAGGGATCTCAATTCGACCATTACCGTTGATTCTCGAATCTCTTAGTGATCATGCTTCCGAAATTGGCAATCGCTGGGACCTTACAGAAAAGGTACGGGTGCAACTGTCTCGGCACATCGTTTCTAAACTAACGCGGGAATCTGGAAACTCAATTCAGGCATTCACGATCTCATCTGAGATTGAAAAGCAAATTGCCACTGCCTGGCATCGTGAAAATGATGAAATAAGAATCAATCTCCCGCGTGAGATAATCGAAAATCTTGCAGGAGCTATTCAAAATGCGGCTCAGCAGATGCGGGAATCTGGTATTCAGCCGATTGCACTGGTGGATCAGTCGATTCGCCCTGTGATAGCCGAATTGGCTTTCGACAACGCTAGCAATATGTTTGTTTTGGGTCGCCAGGAAGCAATGGGAGCAGAAATTGAGATCGTTGGCGAGATTTCTCCTGAGGAGCTTCACGTAGTTGCACAAGCTGCCTAAAAAAGAGATGGGGCAACGCACCAACAAAAACATTTGTGTTTTTACACAGTTGTAGCCATTGCCAACAAAATTGACAGGCAACGACAAATGATCTTCTTTAACTTTCAAAGGTGCTATCGCAAAAACCACCCTGTTGAAATAATCTGAATTTTCAACAAAAGTCTCAATCCCGTTGCGTCGATGAATGAATTACGGCAAATTTTGGCACGTGTGCTTTCCTGCGCGCGTGCAACCGGAAAAGCAGGGACACGAGCGAAAAAACGATAAAAAATTACGCAACCATGTAATTTATTCATTGACGCGACAAAGCTAAATCTGATATTTACCGTCCATCGAATTGATCCAAGTTGTTAACAAGGAAACGTTCGAGACTGACACAAACGATTGTGTCTTGCAAACGACAAGTGAGTGGCTTCGGCCCGACAATAAAAAAAACCCATCGTTTAGATGTGGACTCGCATAACAATCACGGAGGATTGCATGGCGACAAGTGTTGCAAAAGCGGACGAGATACTGGAAGTTTGGAAACAGTACAAACCTGACTGTACTGACAAGGACCTCCGAAATCGATTAATGGAACGTTACTTCCATCTAGTCAAATACAATGGCGAACGAATCTGGCAAAGATTGCCCGACGGTGTCGAATTGGATGACTTGATTTCTGCAGGTGTTTTCGGCCTGATGGATGCCATTGATGCATTCGACATGGAACGCGGTGTTAAGTTCGAAACTTACTGCGTGCCGCGTATTCGTGGTGCCATGCTGGACGAACTTCGAACCATGGACTGGGTACCTCGTTTGGTACGCTCTAAGGCCAGCAAAATTAACAATGCAACCAAGCGTCTGGAAACTAAGCTTGGGCGCGCTCCAACCGTGGTTGAACTCGCTGAAGCCCTCGAGTTGACCGTCAAAGAAACTGAGAAAATGATGAGCGACGCCAATGCGGTTGGCCTCATCAGCCTCAATAAAAAATGGTACGAGACCGACAGTTACAAAGACGTTCGAGAAATCGATATCCTCGAAGATAAAAAAGGTGAGGATCCAACCCGCCGCATTCAGAAAAATGACCTGATGCGATTGGTGACCAAGGGTCTGAACCGTAACGAACGCCTCATCATCATCCTTTACTACTACGAAGAACTGACGATGAAGGAAATTGGCGCCACACTCGACCTCAGTGAAAGTCGTGTGAGTCAAATGCACAGCAGCATCGTTCAACGCCTACAACAACAACTTGGTCGACGCCGGGTTGAATTTGGTAGAAAATAACCGTTGCTGATGTCGTTTGCCGAGGCAATTATTAATAAATACTAAATCTGCTCCCAGTTCGGGAGCAGTTTTTTTTTGCGCCACAGCCAGGTATTTCTTCAATTCAGCCGGTTAGTGCCGGACACTGGCTGAAGCCGGACCGCATGCCTAGGCTTAAACTGAGCCTCCAGATCGAGTAATTCTTCAGAAATCCAAAAACTGAATTCAAAGAAAGACTCCATGTTCACAAAGAAAGGCGGTTCGTACTTGTTTCTCGCCAAATTCAAGACAGATCTCTCGGAATTGCGAATGACCATTGCAACCTCACGTTCAAGTCAATTAAATGCAATCCCTGCGTGGTAGAACCGGCAATCACCTTCCGGCCACTTCTCTTAAAACGCACTGATCAACTCAACGGTTCAAACGCTTGCAGATTTTATCGAACAGTTAATTCAATAACCGAGTTTTAACTCCAAAACCTCTACTGGTTCTCTTAACTCCAACCACCGATAAGACGCTCCAAAACTGGGAATATGCAAGCAGATATTATTTTATTGACAATACCGAACCATTACCGTGCAGAGCACGTATAACCGGTCGAGTCAAATGATTAGTGACGAAATTTTCAAACTTCGAAGAGAATTGAACCACCAATCACGGTTGGCAAAACATGGGTGCCTATCACTTTCAATGGTAAGCTCAAAAATGAAGAGCCCGATCGAAACAACAATTTTTGACGACTCAAACCTTAAATACGTCATAGGCGTCGGCGGTTTCGCTAACGTCACGAAACAAAACTTAAAAGATCCCGAAAAGATGCTAGCACTCACTGTCGATAAACCAAGTACTTTCTCGAGTGCTTGCGTTGTCAAACCCCAGTTACGGATGGCACGTTCTACGACAAGGATGCAGCCTTGGAAGATCTTTTGCGATTTACACTTATTGTTTAAAAATGACTTGTCACGGCCAAGACCATCGTGAGTGACATCAGGCTAAATCAAAAGAAATTTGATCGCGAATATCAATTGGAATTGTGCAAAATCAATAAACATGGTTTGCTGTTCATAACGAACGTTCAAGCCACTGGCCCGTTACGGGGAGAACAATATGCAAATTAGATCAACATCAAATATTCAAACATCCTCTGCAGTCAACTTGCAGAAACAAAACTCAACCAATGCGACCCAGAACACTAATTCTGTTCCGGTTGATTCGCTTGAAATTTCAGCGGAAGCACAGATGCTTAGCACGTCGGGTGCGACTGATATTCGAGCTGACCGAGTCGCTGACCTTCGTGCACAGATCGCCAGCGGCGAGTACGAGACGCCTGAAAAGCTCGAGGCCGCTGTGAGCCGGATGTTTGATGAATTCGCTTAGAGTGCGACTCTAGGATCGAGAAGCAGGAGCATTCCAATCGGTGCGAACTGGTGAATGCTACTGGCTCATTTTGACACTTTAATCCGCGTGAATTGAATCACGCGGATTTTTTTCGTCGAAGTCATTTAAATCGATTGAGGATTAATCGATTGAGGATTGTATGGCTTGAGCCCACTATTTTCTTTTGGCTCCAAAGGAATCAACTTTACTATTTCGAGCCGGCAAGCGCATTCTAAAGTTGCGAGAGAAAATCTATTTCTGGCGATGATTCCCCCATTCAGGGCTAGTAATTTTTGATCTTACCTGGCAACTACCGCTGGAAAAACTGTCAAAAACCGAATCGTTACGCCTTATCAGTAGCACGAGGGGCGAGGGAAACCAAAAATCTCCAAAAGTCAAAAACTCATCCCCGTATCGCTTAATCCTTAACCTATCCTTCCCGTAACCCACAGACTGCCCATTGATAAGGCTAAATAGGTTTTTGCGGGTCGATTTTTCGCGGCGAATCGACGAATTATCCAATTCGGGATGTCACCGCGTTGACCCACACTAATTGTAAATTTTAAAATAAAGCCCGCGACAACCGCATTTCGCCAAAAACGAATTGAAATATTATCTATGGCATTTTTGACCACCTCCAACCCGTCCGTTGCAAAACGTCAGTTCTCAATTGATAAAGATGAGATTACGATTGGGCGTGATGATGGCAATGACCTCCACATCAAAGACGAAACCGTAAGTCGTTGGCACGCGAAAGTCACCAAGAAAAACGGCGTTTACTACATTGAGGACAATAAAAGCCGAAACGGCACACTACTCAACAATCAAGCCGTCTTACAACCGACTCGCTTACCGGATCAATCTGAGATTCAAATCTGTGAAGTCACCTTCATTTTCTCAGATGGAGAGGTTTCTCGACGCCCCGGTGGTAATCTCGACCAATTTACCGTCGCTCAGGGTATCAACAGTGATCCGACAATATCATCATCGTCCATCAATCAAAGCTCGGTCATGTTTGACGAGTTTGAAGAAAGTGGAGATGTCTCAGCAAGCGTAATGTCTCAACTCGACATTCCTTCGCATCATTCCCGTTCAGACAATCACGCTAAGCCGGAACAAAAGCTTCGCGCATTAACAAAAATCACACACGCGCTCAGTGAGTCTGTTGAACGAGACGAAGTCCTCACCAAGATTCTAGATTTTCTTTTTCAGCTATTCACCGAAGCAGACCGCGGTTTCATCGTTCTTAAGAACGACGAGGGCAAACTCGAACCACTTGGTTTTAAAACCCGCGGTGCGCGAACCGATGAAATGGTTCGAATCAGTAAGACGATCGTTAAAACTGTGATGGGAAACAAGCACCCAATTATCAGTAGTGATGCCGCGATGGACGATCGTTTTGATATGAGCCAAAGTATCGTTGACTTTCGTATTCGATCAATCATGTGCGCCCCTTTGATCAACAGCAAGGATGAAGCAATTGGGGTGATTCAACTCGACACGCTTAAGCAATCCATTGCCTTCGATAACGAAGATCTCGAAACGCTCGTTACCGTCGCCATGCAGGCGAGTTTAGCGATTCAAAAAAGTGATTTATTTCTGGACTTCAAACGAGCCCAGAGCATACGAGCTGACCTTGAACTCGCGCATGAGTTGCAGCAGCGGTTTCTACCGCAAAGCTCGCCTGAAACCGAAGAATTTGAGTTCTTTTCGTTTTACCGGCCCATGCAGCAGGTTGGAGGTGATTACTACGATTTTGTAACTCTCGAGGACAATCGGCTTGCCATCATTATGGCTGACGTGGTGGGCCATGGAATCGCCGCGGCTCTCTACATGGCTAAAATTTCAGCTGAATCAAGGTTCGCTTTGGCAACCTCAAAAACGGCGGTAGAGGCAGTTCAAAAAATGAACAATAGCCTCTCTGGATTGAACATCGATCGTTTTGTGACACTCGCGCTCTGCGTCCTTGACCTAAATACCAACAAAATGACAATCGTCAACGCAGGCCACATGCCTCCCATCCTGCAAAAAGCCGCGACTGGCGAAATCACTCAACTCGCCATAGAAGAGTCAGGACTGCCCCTTGGAATTATGGAGGATTTCGAATACGAATCGATCGAAATCCAAATCGATCCAGGCGATCAGATTGTGCTGTACACCGACGGAATCAACGAAGCAATGAATGCCGATGGTGAGCAACTGACAACCGAAGCGATGATCGAGGATATGGCATCGGGTCAGGCTAAGAATCCTGACGCCATCGGTAATTTGATCCGTGAATCAGTTGCCCGCCACAGCGGACGTCATCCCGCCATCGACGACATGTGCCTCGTCTGCCTTGGTAGAAAACCGTAATTTAATTCGCCCCGAAACCCGCGACACTTCGCCCCCCACGGAAACGCGGAATTTAGAAAGTTCTGGCCTAATTATCACGAAATCGCCCGCATTTTTTGCGACGGGCTATTCCTTCGCTGGACAACAAACGGCACAATAGGCACATCTGTAGTCAACTAATTCCGCGAGTAACTGATGGGCGAGTTTCGGTTTCGAGTACCAAACGAATGGAATCTGGATACCTATCACGGAAACGCAATCCATGTGATTGGACTCGATGGTATTCCATGGCCATGCCGGATTTCCGTGTCCGAATCGGACAAATCTGAAGCTGCCACCCCTGAACTCGATAATCCCACCGATTCAGATAAAACAATAACGATCAGCCGCAATCGCGATGAATCCGGAAAACTCTATCTGATTTATCCGATGGATCAACGGGGAGAAATGTTGATATGCACCGGTACGCTCCCGGTCAGAGAAACGCGTTATGAACTGCTCACGGAATTGGCGCGCGGTACGCTAAACCGATTGCGTAATCAAATTTCGATTTGGGAGGAAGGTGGACTCTATATCGAAAACGGTGTTCATGCGTACGTTCAATTGGCGACACGCTTACTCAGCAAATCAATTCTCGCTACCGAAAACAAGATGCGAGACGACGCAGCTCGCCAGTCCATCGAAGCGTCCATGGACGGAATCTTTGACCTATCCAACTCGTTTGGCGCACAGATCTCGAAATTCCGACGTGAACATGAGCAAATGAGTAACTTCTGGATGGCCAACTCGATAGGCGCTGGAGATCAATTTGAGCCTAGTTTGGCGTCGAAAGATTTTGATCTGCTCGAAATTAATCTAAACGGCAAGAATATCGAGTTGGAAGAAAAGATTTCCGGTGGTCGTGAAGAGCTTCTAGGCAAACGAGTCATCGTCGGCCCATGGCTGGACGCAAGTATTGGCGGTATGGACAGCCGGTTGATCAACGTGGATGACTTCGGCGCCCGAAAAGAACAGTTGCTGATTGAATGCCGAAAACAGCTCAGCCGAATCCCAAGGACGACATCGCTAATCCATGTGGTCAGTCGACTCAATGGCATTGGTCACCGCCACCTCTCCTACCCGCAGCAATTAAGCGTCACCGTTGATATGCTTCGCCTGATCGAAGAATCACAGACAGACTTACCGACACTCATCAGTTTTGACTTCCCATGGGCCGAACGGCTTGCCGGCGCTGTCGGTGGCGTTCATCCACTGCAAATTGCGGATTCCTTGATGAGACAGGGACTTCCAATTTCATTTCTCGGCCTCGATATCAATCTAGATTACTGGCCCAACGGAAGTATGATTCGCGATCCGCTTCAGTGGATCGATTTGGTTGACGTCTGGGCTCAACTCGGCTTACCGTTGGTTATCTGCCTCCGCATGCCTACCGGCCCGGGTGCAAAGTTAACTCCTGAAGATTCTCACCACCGCCCCGTTAACGGCACTTCCAGCAATCTAACCGACGAAAACCGCATCACGTTTCTAAAGACAGTGATGCCAATGATGATTGCACGCCCCTCCGTCCACGGCATGATCTGGCAACAATGGAGCGACAGAGACGACTGTCGCTTCCCCAACAGCGGTCTGGTCGACGAGCATGGTGCCCCCAAAGCAATCCAGGACGCGATCAAGCACATCCGAAGTGCCATCGACGGTAATTAAAACCGAACGAGCCCGACAAACTTCCAAGTTTAGAGCGTGTCAACGATTTTTTTCAGCATCCTCGCACGGATCAAGTTACCGTGAGACTGCTGGAGATCATCAATTGAGAAAATCTCGATCGCCTGGTCGTAATCTTTTAGCTTTTCCTGACTTCGACCCAGCAAATAGGTAATCCCGTCATTCCAGCGATCAACACCGTCTTCGGCTCGAATATTCTCGAGCCAATTTGCCGCCGCATTCATACTACCGTTATCAAAGTGGCACTGAGCCAAAAATAATCCGGCATCGCGGCGAATCAAGTCCATCTGGCCCTGCACACTTCTAACCTCACTATTGAAATCGGTTACATTCTGCTCCGCTTCTTTACGAATGCCAAGTCTTCGCTGTTGATCCGAATCAGAACCAAGATTGTCGATCTGCTCTTGCGTGTATTTCAGTCGTTGAAAACTTTGAATCGCATTTAGCGATCGACCTTCCGAATCGAGGCCGAATTTCCCCTTGAAAAATCTCGCGCGAGCCGTTCGGTAGACCACAAAATTATCAATGTAGAACTCGTTGAAATAGTAATCATTTAATTTCGCGGCAATCACGTCATCAGATTTTTTTTCCAATGCATTTCGAATTGCCTGACGGAACTCATGCGTTTGGTAGCCTACATCCCATGGCTCAACCTTAACTCCCGTTTTTGCCGGTAGTCTCGACGCGATCTCCGCGGTTGTGAAAGCTAAGTCCGTTTTTAGATCGACTGGTAAAGCCGCCTCGAGGTTAAACATCCTCTTGGAAACCGATTCAGGACTGGTGTAAACCAGTGCGACAAGGTCATCGAGTTGCTCAGGCTTTAACCAGTAGTCCGTATCGTCCGCAAGCGACTCTTCGTTCGTCAAGCTGAGCGATGAAATCAGTTCCGGATTGGCTCGTACTTGATCAAGTGTCGCAATCGAACCCAATTTCTCACCAGGTACTGGGAGACCTAGCTTTGTGTCAAACAGATAATAATCTTCTCCAACGACAACCCCAACCGCCCACGGCACAGGCTCCCCATTCTCACTCTGGGTCGCCAACATCACCGAATCGATTCCGATCTCACGAAGACCAAGCATAAATATTTTCGCTCGATCGACATAATCTCCTTGGCCGTAAAGCAACGATTGCCACGGAAAGCGCTGGTAACCGACCCCGGGAATCCCCGCAGCGGCAGCCGATTCACTTTCATTCAGCCTTGCCTCTTCTTGTTCTTCTTTCGTTAACTTGGATTCGGGCAACAATTGAACGTTCCTCACTACCCAGTCAAAGACGCTCATGCTATCGGCGACCGTTTGTCCTGCTTCTTCTCCCATCTCTGGGTGGAGTTTTTTTACCACCTCGACCAGTGGTGCTTCCACGTCTTCATCCGGCTTATAGTTATCAGCAGCCATACGATAAAGTTCAAAAGGAGCCATTTGGACTTCAGGGTTGGTGACTCGATTTGCAATCTGCGAAATCCAGTTAGACTGCTGAAGGTAATAACCGTCAGTGTTAAAGAAACTTAGATCCTTGAATCCTTCCGCAATGTCCAGACTGCCACTGGCCGCCAGTATCTCTCTGGTTAATTCGTCCTCTTGCCAACTGCCGTCATCTAACTCGCTTCCGCGAGTCTCAGCCCAGCGATTTAGCCCCGTCGCCATGTTGTTGCTAAACTCTTTTTGCTCGAAACGAATTTCACTGTCCACCAACGCCATGGTACG
>JAPOIJ010000095.1 GCA_029979005.1 Planctomycetota bacterium
CAATTGACACCTGTGAAATTTACGTTCAGGAAGACGGCAAGTCGGTAGATAAGACAATCGAAGTCGACGAGTGTGAAGATATGGGGCGAATTCGTTCGGCAGCTAACTTTATCGGTGCCATTGAAGGAACCGAGGCTCCTTTAAATACGCCTGAACAAGCGTTGGCTTTGATGCGGACGATTGATGCCATTTACGCTTCGGCCAGTTCGGGAACTCCAATTGCAGTTTAAAGCCATGGGGTCGGTTGCCATGGGGTTGGTTGAAAGCGCTCGGGTCGTTCCGCCGCCTATTTATTAATTAATCAGATAAACTTGAGGTTATAAGATGTCGCTAAATCGTAAACTCCGGATGGGAATGGTCGGTGGTGGCCGTGGTGCGTTTATTGGATCAGTGCACCGAATGGCTGCAGCGTTGGACGGTAAAATTGAGCTAGTTGCGGGTGCTTTTTCTTCGG
This sequence comes from Planctomycetota bacterium, assembly GCA_029979005.1. GTDB lineage: Bacteria > Planctomycetota > Planctomycetia > Pirellulales > Pirellulaceae > Mariniblastus. The sequence continues at coordinate 455 of JAPOIJ010000095.1, forward strand.
ATCCTGAAAAGAGCCGGCTCTCTGGTGAGGATTTTATGCTTGCTCCGTCACGCGTGTATTCAAGTTATCAGGAGATGGCTGAAAAAGAGGCTGCTCTTCCGGAAGACGAAAGAATTGACTTTGTTTCAATCGTTGCCAGAAATGATCTCCACTACGATGTTTCAAAGACGTTTATCGAAGCCGGCTTTAATGTGATTTGTGAAAAGCCACTGGCTTTTTCTCACGAGCAGGGAGTGCAGTTGGCTGAGGTGGTGGAAGCAAGTGGCAAGGTTTTTGCGCTGACGCATAACTACACCGGGTATCCAATGGTCAAAGAAGCCAAAGCGATGGTGGCTGATGGTAAGCTGGGGCGAATCTTAAAAATCGTTGCCGAGTATCCTCAAGGGTATGCGATTACGGCACTCAAGGATGAAGAAGACGGGGCAATTTCGAATTGGCGGATGGATCCCGGGGTTTCCGGAGTATCCAATTGCATGGGCGATATTGGTTCGCATGCGGAAAATTTGGCCCGTTACATCACGGGGCTTGAGATCGACGAATTGGCAGCTGAATTAACAACCTTTATCCCGGGTCGTCCGCTGGACGATGACGGAAACCTGTTGATCCGATACAAAGGCGGAGCCAAGGGAGTGTTGTACGCGTCACAGATTTCGACGGGAGATGAAAATAATTTAAACATTCGAGTCTATGGCACGGAGGCCTCTTTAGAATGGCATCAAGAACATCCCAACGAATTAATTGTGAAATTCGCTGAGCAGCCGCGGCAAATTCATCGACGAGGTAACGTCTACAACGGAGAGGTCTGTGGAAAATACACCCGACTTCCGTTCGGGCATCCAGAAGCTTTCATTGAGGCATTTGCAAATGTTTATTTGGGGGCGGCCGAAGCGATTGCGGACGAAGTCAGTGGAACCTACACGGGACCAGACGGTTATGATTTTCCCACGGTAGCGGACGGCGTTGAGGGGATGGCTTTTATCGAAGCGGCAGTCAATTCGTCAAAGAATAATGCGGCGTGGACAAAATTATAATTTGGCACCGATTTTTGCAGTGCCGCAAGTGTGAACTTGCTTGTTTTCATTGGGGTTTTGAGAATACACCCCAATTCGTCAACAATTGAAGGATGCCCCTCGGTCGAGTGATGTTCAGCTTATTTTGTTCGCACTCTACATTTGCCAGGGATAATCTTTTAGAATAAACGGTTCGGCCGTTTTAACAAAGTGAAACAACGCTAGTGAACAATCCCATGATCAGTAATTTAATAGCCGCTCAAAATGAATTGACCACGATGCAGGTTTTGGGTATCGCTGGAATCCTGCTCGGGCTTTTCTTTTTATTCATTTTTTTCATCTTCTTTCTGTCTTACTTTCGTTGGTGGATCCAGTCTTTTTTCACCGGCGCCAAGGTCTCCTTTTTTGATCTCGTGGGGATGTCCTTCCGAAAGGTCAAAGCCAGCGTGATTGTGCCGAGTAAAATCATGGCAGTTCAGGCTCGTCTCGATGAGCCCGAAATGACGACAAAAGCATTAGAAGCTCACTATCTCGCTGGTGGAAATGTACCGATGGTGGTCCGGGCTTTGATCGCCGCGAACAAGGCGAAGACGATTAATTTGAGTTTTCGAGAGGCAACCGCAATCGATCTGGCGGGTCGTAATGTTCTCGAAGCGGTTCAAACCAGCGTCTACCCGCGCGTGATTGACTGTCCGGCGAGAGGTTCGTCACGGCGGTCTTTGGACGCGGTGGCAAAGGATGGTATTCAGCTAAAAGTACGGGCGCGAGTTACCGTGCGTTCTAATTTGCAACAGTTGATCGGTGGTGCAACCGAAGACACAATCATCGCGAGGGTGGGTGAAGGTATTGTGAGTGCCATTGGCTCTGCCCTGACGCACAATGAAGTTCTTGAAAACCCAGATATGATTTCCAAAGCGGTGCTGGCGCGCCGCCTGGACTCGCAAACTGCATTTGAAATTGTTTCGATTGATATTGCAGATATCGATGTCGGGGACAATATCGGCGCTCGATTGCGAGCGGATCAAGCTGAAGCTGATACTCGCGTTGCTCGTGCGAGGGCGGAGGGTCGACGCGCGATGGCCGTTGCACAGGAGCAGGAGAACAGCGCTGCGATCGAAGAGAGTCGGGCGAAACTCGTTTCAGCGCAAGCTGAAGTGCCGAAGGCGATGGCGGACAGTTTTCGTGGCGGAAAATTGGGTATCCTCGACTACTATAAATTGAGGAATGTTCAAGCTGATACGGAAATGCGTAAATCGATTTCGTCCAGTGGAAGTTCGTCGTCAACTTAACCCGGGTGAGGAGTTAACTCGGCCATGGCGCGAGACATCGAAGAATTTTTAAGAAAAGCGGCGGAACGTCGGCAACAGAAAAGCGGCGGGGGAAAATCTCCAGATAGTCGTAGGCCTGCTGCCCGCCCGCAGTCGCCATCGCCTCAACCGCGACGCCTGCAACCCGAGGTTGTTGAAGCGGAGGTTGTTCGGGCGCAACCCATGAATCCACGGGTTAAAAGTCAAAAGCCGAAACCAGCCCGAGTAAAGCCGGCTCCGAAACGGAACCTTCGGGAAGAGAGTGTGGCTGAACATGTTCGGAATCATATCGATACATCGAGTATCGCGACACATGCCGAACAACTAGGCGATCGCATTGCAAATGTTCACGATCAAGTAGACGCTAGTATTCACCAGCGTTTAGACCATGATTTGACTGCGATTGACGATACACCTTCGGTCACTGATAGTCTGTCGGCTGCTGCCATGGAGGACACGGGGGCTTCCATGGCTGAGCAATTGCGAAAAATGTTGAAAAATCCGAAAACGGTTGGACACGCAATCCTGCTTTCGGAAGTTCTCCGGCGTCCTGATTTTGATTAATACGGTCAGCCTGTTGCTGATCGAGAGATCTTCATTCTTTCAAGATATCTCTGATCTCAGGTAGGGAGCTATCATCGCGACGAAGCGTTGATTTAGTAAATTAGTCGCTGTTGGCATCGATTCGATTTAACCGATGAGAATTTCTCGTGCCTTTTCAAAAAAAGATTCGAAAGCAAAATGTTAATTACTCCAAAGACATCAAAAATAGGCTGGGTTGGAACGGGCGTGATGGGGCACAGCATGTGTCGCAATTTAATGGAGTCGGGGTTTCAGGTTTCTCTCTATAGCCGCACTCAGAATAAGGCAGCGGACTTAATCGCAGCCGGTGCGAACTGGTGCGAGTCACCGAAGGCAGTAGCCCAGGCCAGCGATGTTATCTTTTCAATTGTCGGTATGCCGAGCGATGTTCGCGAAGTGTTTCTAAGTGACCGAGGTGTGCTGGCAGGGTGTCAGCCCGGAAATATTGTGGTCGATATGACCACGAGCGAACCGCAATTGGCGATCGAGCTCGCTGATGCTGCTCGCGGTCTGGGGGTGCACTCGGTTGATGCTCCTGTTTCTGGCGGAGATGTCGGAGCTAGAACGGGCACGCTTTCGATCATGATTGGAGGGGATGCGGAAGTCGTAACTGCATTGGAGCCATGTTGGAAAGCGATGGGGAAAACTTATGTTCGTCAAGGAGAAGCGGGTTCAGGCCAGCACGCGAAGATTGTAAATCAGATCCTAGTCGCCGCAGGGATGATTGGGGTTTGTGAATCTCTTTTATATGCACAGCAATCGGGATTAGATCTGGAAACGGTGTTGCAATCGGTCAGTAGCGGTGCGGCGGGTAGTTGGGCGTTGTCCAATCTCGCACCACGAATCGTATCCGGTAATTTTGACCCAGGATTTTTTGTGGAGCATTTTGTAAAGGATCTTGGCATTGCGATGCGGGAATCGAAACGGATGTCGTTAACACTTCCGGGGTTGGAGCTTGCTTGCGAGCTTTATGAGCGAGTCGTCGCGCGCGGTGACGGCCAATTGGGCACTCATGCTTTACAGATGACATTGTCTGAAATGTCAGATTTAAATTGGACCCCCAAAACAGCGCCGGCCTAACTGGATCACCGGGTTTGTTTTGTGAACGATTGAGCGTGAATTGAGGCTCCTGCGTAGTTAATCAGAGTGTTTTCTGTGTAACGGTGTTCGGTTGTGCGGTGAGCCTGCGGTTAAGCGAGGGTGCAATCAACTGTTTCTTGAGCAACGGGTTAAGAGTTAGACTGAGATGAGTTAGACTGGGCGAATGGAACCAAAACAGAAAAAAACATTTAATCCTATTGAGATTCGTGAAGATTTTCCAATTCTCAATCAGACGATTCATCGGGAACGACCGTTAGTTTATTTCGACAACGGCGCTTCGACTCAGCACCCCAGGCAGGTGATTGAGGCGATGGATGATTGCTATGTCCGGACCTATGCTAACGTCCATCGGGGAATTCACTGGCTCAGTGAACAGTCATCGGCACAATACGAGCAGGCGCGGACTTCCGTTCGGCGTTTCATTAACGCGTCTCACGGCAATGAAGTCATTTTTACATCGGGAACAACAGGATCCATTAATTTGATCGCCCGGTCTTGGGGCGATGCGAATGTGAAATCCGGGGACGAGATATTGTTGACGATGCTGGAGCATCACTCCAATATTGTGCCCTGGCAACAGTTGGCAGAGCGAACGGGTGCCGTTGTAAAATTTATCCAACTGACGGAGGCCGGAGAACTGGATCTCGACCATATGCATTCGCTGCTAAGTTCACGAACAAAAATCGTTTCGTTTGCCTCGGTCTCCAATGTTCTCGGCTGCCGAACACCGGTGGCTGAATTAACGGCGATGGCGAAAACGGTTGGTGCGTTGGTTGTGGTCGATGCAGCTCAGTCAGTGCCACACGACAAGACAGACGTGCAGAGCTGGGGAGCTGATTTTATTGCCTTTAGCGGGCATAAGATGCTTGGGCCGTCGGGGGTCGGAGTCCTTTGGGGGCGTCAGTCGATTCTCGAGGAAATGCAGCCCTTTCTCGGGGGCGGAAGCATGATCGACCAAGTCACCACTGATGGCTTTACCTGGGGCGAATTGCCAGCGAGATTCGAAGCGGGAACTCCTCCCATTGTCGAAGCAATCGGCTTGGGAAGTGCAATTGAATATCTCGAAAATATCGATGTTGACCAGATTGAAGAACATGAGCAGGTCTTAGTAAAACGAGCCTACGAATTGATCACGGAAATTGACGGGGCAAAGATCCTCGGTCCCGCGGCAGAATGCCGTGCGGGTTTAGTTAGTTTTGTGATCGAAGGGGTTTCGTCACAGGATATATCGATTTTGCTTGACCAACTCGGCATCGCGATTCGAGCGGGGCATCATTGCGCAATGCCGTTGCATAAACAGTTAGGAATCAAGGCAAGTTGCCGGGCCAGTTTCTATTTATACAACACGTTAGACGAAGTTGAGAAAATGGGCGAGGCACTAAAGAAGGTCGTCCAGCGTTTACGATAGCCGATCGTTTTGTCTTGCTATCTTCGTTTGGTGAGCAGGACAATGGCTGTGATTTGAGCGATGGCGAGCACAAGAAAAAAGCCACCGAGTGCATACCAACGAACTGCCGCTAATGCTGCGATATCGTGTTTCGCCGGGTGCATAAGGCATAGGTAGCCGATGATGCACGAACCCGCGATTGAGATAGTTAGCTTGCCGGTGAGAAGGGTGCGCCACATAGTTGGTTGAGCAAGCACGTTGCGAGCTTTAAATTCGATTATGGAGTTTTTGCTGGCTTTCGCCCAATGAATTGGTAGTACGGCGTTTTCAATAACGGCACGTATGGCATTCGGTTTCGAGCTTCGACCAAATGCGTTTGCTCAAAATGGCTGCGGAGAAAAGGGAGGTGATCCGGTGACGGAAAAACGTTGTCCGTCGCGAACCATGGTTGCCATAAAGATCTCGCAAGCCAGCCTTGTTTCCGGAGGTCGGCAGGTGGATGTTTTCTACCGACGTAAAAATCAACAACGCCAATGTATCCCCCCGGTTTCAGCATCGCGAGGGCATTCTCGATTGCCGAAAACCAATCGGGGATCATGGTTAACGAATAGGAGAAAGTAACGACATCGGCTTGCCCTTCGGTTGGGCGAAACTTAGTTGCGTCGGCAGCGATTGCTTCTGCATTTTGCCATCCTCGAGCGGCGAAACGCTCGGTGGCAACCTTTAATAAGGACTCGGAGAGATCGACGACATAGACTTTTTTCAACGATTCAATGTCGTCGACTAGGTTTTCAATGTTGGCTCCCGTTCCTCCACCCATGTCCACCCATACTCCATCGACTGGTCGGGGGATGGCTTCCCACAACTCTTCACGGCCCTTAAGTAGCCGTCTACGGAAATCATCATAGGCGTCGGCTTGCCCTCCATAAAAGCTTTCCATCCTCTCCGCATGGTTGTCGCCACGAACTGGTTTAACCAGCATGTGATAAAGGACTTTCATGTCAGAGATAAACGCCATGGAATTGTCTTGGGGTAAGGACAGTCGTCAGTCGTTTTGACTGTTAAAGATCACTGCAAATCAACGTGGAGATTTAGACATTTATATCCGCGATATAAAAGCTGCCGTAAGTATGGACTCGATCTTTTTGATGGAGTTCGTTTGCCAGCGACTCGTTGTAACTCAAAGACGAGCTTATGTTTTGGATTTGACCGTTACGATTTACTTGAACCTGTTCGATGAAGTCCGTTCGTAATCCTCCGCTTCGCCAAATCGCGCGAGCATTGGGAGCGGCCCGGTCAAAGATTGCCTGCCATTCCGATTCGAGAAGTGGGAAAAACTGATCGCTCAGCCAGTCCATGTGGTCGAGAAGGATGTACCGTGAAATGGTGCCTTCATGTTTTTCGAGAAATCCCTGCACCGAATCGGTGTGCGTCGAGACTTTGTCGACGAGGCCCCCTTTGAGCTTTTCGAAATTCTCTTCTTTGAGATATTCGGGGCAGCACTCTCGTGTGTAGGCGCCATTCATGTAGACACGCCAGAAGTAATTGTCTTTTAGCGGTAGATCCAGAAAAACACTTTCCATGCAGTCACGGATGAATTTAACCAAGCCACCTTCGTATTGTGTTTCAATCTGTTTTCGCTGAGCTTTTGGGACTCCGAGCATCGACATAGTTGTATCGCGATTCATCGCGAACTTCATCAGGCTGGACCAGAATTTTTTCTGCAAATGGTTCTCGTAGATTTCTCGCTGCTCTTCGATTGTCTCAGCGTTTAGCAGTGCGTCGAGATGGGGGCGGACACGAATTACGTTATCGGTATAAGCGCAGATAATTCGAGCGACGGTGCCCGAGGTGCCCCGGTAGTAGAATGATTTTTTGCGGTGATCAAACCATTTGATTTTTTTGTCCCAAAACGACTGCGACCAGGCAGGTAGGCTCGCGCGAAGTTTTTGCTCATAAATTTTTCTCGCACCGGAGAGCCGTCCTTCGCCAAACATCTTGAAGAAATCATCGAATTCAAGATTTCGAATCGCACTCATCTTAAGATCGAGTAGCGCGTTTTGTCGCGGATTCATATCAACTGCGTTGACGTGATTAGGTTCGGCGAGTGCGTAGTCAAGCGAATTGCATCCGGCCGACGTGATGACGAGCACGTTGTCGTCTGGCCCCAGATCGAGTGCCACCCGGTCAAGTCGCGGGTCTTCCCAGCAGGTATTGTAAACGAGGTTGTTGCCATGGACGGTTGTAAAAATCCGTCGATTAACCCAATCCGTAAACGCCATGTTATTCTGTCACTCATCGATTTGGAATGAAAATTAAGCACGAATTGTATCAACTGGAGCGTTGAATCAAAACCGGCTTAAACGGAAGAATGACACGCGAGCTGCAGCTACGGGTGTCTGGTCACTGTAAGCGAAGTGTTGCGGATTAGAGGTTATTTGACTTTGGCATCGGTCATTCGGTAGATCGACCACACATTTCCGTCCGGGCCTTTGTATTCTTTCAAGGAAAATTTTCCTTCGATTGAGATTGGGCGGACAGTAAAGTCGGTTTCAAGCCCCGCCTCAAGGCGTACTAACACGCAATCAAAAATCGCTGCACCGGGCCCAAAGCAGCATTCTTTATTGTCTCTGACAAAAATGAACTTTGAGAGTCCGGTTTGAGTAAAACTGGGTCTGATGTAACCTCGAAGTTTGACGGTAGAATTGTGGTATTCGTTGATCTTTGGCGTCAGAAGTTTTCGGTGAAAAGGGCTCCCTTTCTCCATTTCAAATTTAAGATCGTCGAACGTTAAGTCAAATTTCTTTGGAGCAACTTGGGGTTTAGTTTGCTCAGAAGTCTTTTCTTGCGTTGCCTTGGGTGCGGCAGGCGAGGTCTGCTGTGCCTCTGAGCGGGATTGGGTGGCCAGCCATGAAATGCAGATGCTGGCGAGAAGCAGAATAACAGAGGATTGGTTTTTCATGATGGACTGCCTGATTTTGATTTTATTAAAATTCAAGGCAACATCAGCAACCGGTTGGTGGCTTTGATTGGTTAGCGGATCTGGTCTGCCTCAATCTCATAGTATACCCGAGGAACTTCGTCTTCTGAAGTCTGTTTTGTTCCCTGATTAAGCCGGAAAGTTCCAGCAATTTTTCGTAGAGAGTAATTATGGTCGACGGTTTCATCCCCCATAATCTTAATCGCGACGACCTCGGTGATTTTCGGATTGCCGCCAAAGCAGCAGTCTCCAAAATCTCCCACAAGAATGAAATTCTTAAGCTTGGTTCGCTTTGCTCCGGGGCGAACATAGCCCTTCAGGAAGACCTTAGTCCCGTCATATTTTATTGCTTTTTCAGAAAAGGGCAGGGCGGTTTTTTGATTAGGGCGCAAGTCACCATAAGAGATTCGGAGGTAACCGTCCGGGACCTCCGTCGCATAATCGTAGACATGAAAGATCAAGCCTGAGACCGTAAGGACGAGTCCCGCGACAAAACCTATTTTGCCGATTAGCAATCCTGATAATTCGTCGGGAAAGCGTCGGAAGTTTCCGAGGGCGACTAATCCAAACACGGCAGCCAAAAAAGGCAACAGGATAAAATGGGCTGCCATTAAAAAGGTCAAGCCACCCATGATTGCAAAAATAAAAGACGCGACAGCAGCCTTGCTGATAGATCGGTATTCGAATTCGTTGCCGGGGTGGTGAGCCGAGATTTCGGAATGATTTTCTTGCATGGTCGCAATTAGACAAACACGATTAAAGATTTTAGTTAGTTCAGCGCCGGAGGGCTCCAAATTGCTGCTGATCTGAAACCCTGCGTCGTCCCATGGTAATTCAAAATGAGTGGATGCTGGGAAGCCAAACGAGCCAGTTGGCAAGTTGATACAAGCTATTGAACGTTTAATTCCGTTTTTAACGGCAATTCGTTGTCTGGGACCCGGAGATTTTAAATCCGGATTAAAAAATCAACCGCTCAAACCACCCGTTTACCACTGTCCAAAGTAAAACAAATATCGCAATGGAGAATGCCAAAGGAATCAACAGGATTTGCCACGTCAGGTTCGGTGTGACGGCTGCCGCAACGGTGGCGGTCGGTTGTCCCGATTCTGAACCTGAGATCGAAGCGTCTTGTCTCTGTGATACGAACGCTTCGCGGGGAGGGTTCAGTGGGGCTGGAGCTTTGACCAAATCAATGTCCTCGGGAGTAGCGGTCAAAAGAGTTTGGGTTTCGGAAATTGCTGATCCCGCATAGTCCACCTCGGCGGCTAAGGCATTCGCGGGGGTTGCAAAAGTGCTGGTAATCGAGCCGTTCACTGGTTCTTGTAAGAGAGGGATTTTTTTCACTACCAGCGAAGGTGAGGTGCTCTCCGAGAATTCAAAAGTCGGTAAATTTAATTTTGAAAGTTTGGTCGCTTTCTTTTCAGACTCAGGCTTATCTGGTTCCGTTGATTCAGTTTCAGTTGATTCAGTTTCAGCGGAAGGTTGAGTCTCGGTTTCCTCTTTTTGATCGTCTTCCGATTCGTCGCTGTCCCAGTCGTCATCACTGTCACCTACGCCTAGGAAGAAATCGGCACGCTGCACTGATTCAGGGTCAATCTTGCGAAGTTCTTCGATGTACTGCTTGGCTTCTGGTTTGGGGCAGGCGCGAAGGTAGGTAATGACGGGAACACGTAACCAATTCGACTCCGAATCTGCGTCTTTGAACATCTGAACCAGTCTCTCCATGACCGACCAATCTTTCCAGCGAGCTAGATCTGGAATAATCATGTCTGCCATTTTGGGGCGGTCGAGTAGGTGTCGGATAGCGACAACGATTCGTTGTTTTGGAATCAAGTCAACTTCGGTGCCGTGAAAGCGGAGTGCGGAAACGGCAGCGAGCGTGTCCACGTAATCGACTTCCTGGTCTTCTAAAAATGTTTTTTCAATTAAATCGACACCGTCTTCGCCTTTGAGTGTCAGGTAGCATGCAATTAGTGCGTCCAGACCTGCTCTTTTTTTGCGACTGCCGGAATTGATGAGATCCTCAAGCAATTGGGTGTCTTCGGGTTTTCCGCAAACACCGAGCATCGTGAAATATAAACGTCGGCGACTAACCGAAGTTTCCGGGTTGTTTATCCAGCCAATGATTTTTTCGCGATCCATTTGGTCTTTCATCGCGATCAAGTCTTCGTAAGGAGCCTGAGCAAATTCGTCATAAGCATCGAACGCAAGAACCGACTCTTTGTCTTCAAAGAAGTTTTGAAAAAACACTAATCGTTCCGGGCCTTTTTCCGGAAGTGTCTGGATATCCGAAAGGTACTTAAAGACGCGATCACTGGCTTTCATCGGAGTTGTCCACGAAACCTTAGGAGGATCGACGCCCATCACCAAGAATTTCTGCCCGACAGGATAGTTGCCCACCAACTGAGTGTTGAAGGTCATTGATTCACTGACGAATTTATTTCCCTTCAAGACTTGCTCGATCTCAAACTTGGCTTTGGGGAAATCGGCATTGGGGTCATCGCTGGGTGGTGGGATTTCAACTAGCTTGGCAACAACCGCGATATCGTTTGAGTTAAGTTGGTCAGAGAACGTCATTGCCACGGCAGAGCAAAACGGACAGGCACTTAACGCCATCGTCGCTTCGGTATGATTGGCTTCGACCTCGCGAGGGAGGTTAAGCACTGCAACTGCCGACAGGAGACCGGCCATGGCAGTTAGTAAGCGAAGCATTCTGTGGTTTCTCTTAAACATAAAACGAATTTAGTTTTTCGTGGTTAAATGTGTTTTGGTGCGAGACTGAATGGTGTCCGGATCTGTAAGGGGATCACGCACTCGTTTCCGCTGAGTCTACGCAATTCGTATCGTATCTGTTTTGGCAAAAAAAAGAAAACGAGCTATTGCAAAGATATGTTAAAATCCCTGAAAAAGTGTGGGAAATTACCAAGATTTAAGACTTTGCTATTTCCCAAGGGATTTAGAGACATCAGTTCGGTAGGCCGAAATTGCCGGGTAGATCCCAACGACCACTGCAAGCATCATTAGTCCGGGAATTACCAGCAGTTCCGGCGACACTGAGACGCTGATGAGACTGTCGGGGATAAAGCCGAGAGTTAGCACTGAAATGTCGACGGCAGGCGCGAAATCGAAGAAGCCAAGTGGAACTCCCGTTGAGTCCTCGACGTACATTCCAAGAAGACCGTTTAGGCTGTGACCGAGGAACCAGCCAAGCAACCCTCCCATGAGTGCTAGCAAAACAGATTCGCAGAAAATAATAGTCATCACTCTGGAGCGATTGGCTCCGAGAGCACGCATCACGGCGATCTCGTATTTTCTTTGGTTCATGGAGTTATAGATTCCCACCAGAATGCTGAGGGCAGAAACGATGCAGATCATGCAGGTAAGCCCCAGCAGCAGCCAGCGGATGGGGTCGACGAACACCTGGAAAAGGGAAGCGACTTCCATGACTGGGTTGACCGCTTGTGCTGCCTTTTGAGATCTTTCAGGCCGATAGGGAGTCCAGTCCAATGTTGTTTCGAGGTCGCCTTCGTTGATCTGTCCGGGTAAGAAATAGCCGATTGCTCCAACTTCATCGCTTAAAGAGGTGCGAACTAAAATAGAGGTAACCTCTCGTTGTTCGATAGGCAGCGGAATTCTTGTGGCATTTTGTTTTCTCGCGAACTCATCTTCTTCCGAAAGTGCCGGAGTATCAGGGGTTGGTTCGTCTGTCGAGGCGGTAGGGTTGTCACCGGCAGTTTCGGGGGCGTCCCCTTCGTCATCAAAAAATGAATCGTCGAGTGGGTCGAGTACGACCTCATCTTCGGTTTCTGCGTTGAGATCATCCTCGGTTTTTAGAACGCCATCTTTTTCAATCGTCTTGGCGTGATCTTCCATTAGGAAGAAACCTTCCATGTTCAGAAAAACCACTCGGTCGTTAGGAGTACCTGTACCCTCGATAATTCCGACAACGGTGTAGTCTTGTTCGTGAATATGGGCGCTGCTGCTGTCTGGGTCGCCGTGTGTAGCTTGGAGTTTGTCGCCGAGTTTTATGTCGCAACGGTCGGCAACGATCGAACCAACAACGCACTCAAAGAGGCCGTTTTCTTCACTCTTCTCAACAAAATTCCTTCCCTCAGCAAACTGGAATTTTTTATCCGAGTCGATGTCGAGAACGAGGTCAGTAAAAAAGTTAGGCGTGGTGCCGACACAGCGGAAAGCGAGTTGAGTTTCCGGGTCGACGTAGTAGTCGCCCTGGCACAAAGGGACAGCGATGTGAGTGTAGCGTTTGTAGAGACCTCGCTCGTTGAGTTTCATCGCCGAGGTCTGTTGGAAGTCAAATGCGTCCTTGATCAACGCGTTCGAAAGTGCGGCACCAATGCCGGTAGATCCCGGTAAATTGGGCGAAGTAAGTTCCATTGTTTCGTCTACAGCTTGTTTGGCATGGTAAGCGATGGAATTCTTGAGATCGCGTCCTCGCGTTTCTTTATCGCAAAAGGCCAAGTAGTACTCGTAGGGAATGTTCTCGACTGGTTTACTCAAATAGTAAACTGAATTTAGGGTCAGCTGGAGTCCACCCCCGCGCGCACCCACGATAATGTTGTAGCCAAAACTGTTGTTGGCTCGAAAAGACTGGGAAACAACTCCGTGGATCGTGAGCACCGCCACGACCATCGTGACACCGAGACCCATAGAGACAATGGTCAGTAGTGAACCAAAGCCACGTTGCTGGATGCTCCGCCATGCGATCTTAAATGAATTCATACTGTTTGATCTTAAAGCTGGGTGTCAGGAGTAGGTTGTCGGGTTTTTGAATCTCCCGGTTTTGCCTTTGCATCGCCGACAACGAGGTTTAGTTGATCGAGTCTCTCGACACGTTCAAATTGTTCTGCGACTTCCATTGAGTGCGTTACCATGAGGAGCGCAATTTTTTCAGATTCACAGCTTGATTTAATCAGGTCGATGATCTGTTGCTGGTTTCCAGGATCAACATTGGCGGTAGGCTCATCGGCGAGGAGTAGCGAAGGTCGGTTCGCCAATGCTCGGGCGACGGCGACGCGTTGTTGTTCACCAACCGATAATTGATATGGCTTGTTGTGCAGACGATGCCCAAGACCGACTCGATCCAATAGTGCCCTGGCGCGTTCGGGCGATCTTTTTTTACTGGCAAAAGTCATCCCTAGGATGACATTCTCATAGGCGGAAAAACCGGGAAGCAAATTAAATGTCTGGAAAACATACCCAAGTTTATCAGCGCGAATCCGATCTCTCGCCGATTCTGAGTACCGTGTTAGTTCGACATCGTCGAGAAAAACTTTGCCTGAATCGGGTTGAGTGATCCCGGCGATCGTGTGGAGCATGGTTGTTTTTCCACATCCACTGGGACCGAGCAGGATCACTTGCTCGCCGGGTGCAATTTCGAACTCGGGAATGTCCAGAATTGGCACTCGCTTTTTGTCCGGTTGAGCGAAGCTTTTCTTGATTTGATGGAGCTTAAGCATTCAGGATAATTCTGATGGTTTGAGAGTTACGGTTTCCACATAGCAAAGGTGCAGAGAGAAGGCCGGTCAGGGGCGGGAGGCCTGGCTCATTCCGTTTGAAACTTGTTCGATCTAAAATAAAATCCTACCTACTAACTTGGGTTACGCCCAGATTAGGTCATTCGTTCTCTTCAATTTTAATTGCGCTGCTTTTTTAGGACGATTTAACGGTTGCGCTCGCGAATTTCACGACTGAGCCGACGTTTGTTATCTGCGTCTTTCAGTGTTTGGCGTTTGTCATGTAGGTTTTTGCCGCGGCCGACCGCGACCATGACTTTGACAATACCTCGAGCATTGAAATACATTCGAAGCGGAATAAGCGTTAACCCTTTTTCAAACGCTTTCGTTGAGAGTTTGTCCAATTCTCTTCGGTGAACTAGGAGTTTTCGCGACCGTTTGGGTTTGTGATTCCAAAAACTGGCTTGCCTGTATTCAGCGATATCCGCGCCAATTAGCCACAGTTCGCGATTCTCTACCCGTACATAGGCTTCATTGAGCGAGATATTTCCTTCACGGAGACTTTTAACTTCACTACCAATGAGCATGACCCCGCATTCGACTTGCTGAAGTATCTCGTATTTGTGACGAGCTTTGCGATTTTCACAAATGACCTGACTTTGATCGTCAGCGCTCTTCTTTTTTGTTTTCTTTTTATTCTTCTTTTGAGCGGCCATGGCACTTCGTCGGTGGAAAAGGAAACTGAAACTTACACCAGAATTTGAGAGAGGTACACACTACGGGGCACCGGTTGTGAGGAAACTGAGCTGTCGTCTTCGTCTGGTGGGGCTTTGCTAGGAGATTCTCAGTATGTGCGGTTGAGTATTCGCGGCCGAACCTTGCCCTGATGCTCCTCGGATTTCGGTCGGACCGGAGAAACTGCGGAAGAAATGGGTGGATTTAGCATCTGGCGAAAAAACATGGCAAAGCCTAGACTGGAGCGGCTAGAAATAGCAAATTCGTGAAACAAAAGCCTGCCTTGCAGGCTCGTTCGATACGAGTGTTCTGCGTCGAGGCGTTATTATTATTGGGCTTGGACGGATATTAGTCCGGCCGGATGCGTTTTTTCGGGGGCCGACACAGGCTTAGAATTTGTCTGGAACGCTCAACCCTATCCTGTGTTTGTGTTTTGAGAGTAGAGGTTTGCAATGAGCGGTTTACCCGTGATTAACGGTGGCAATTCGACCGAGGGTGGATCTTGCGGCGGTGGCTCGTGTGGCTCAATGGGGGGGAGTGCGTCTCAGTCAACCGCGCGGTTGCCTAAATGGTTGAAGCGTCAAATTCCCAAGGGAAACAATGTTGGGGCGACCGCCAAACTGCTGGATGAGCTCAACCTTGAAACGGTCTGTGATAACGCGAAGTGTCCTAATCGGATGGAGTGTTATTCGCAGCAAACTGCGACATTTATGATTCTCGGAAAGACTTGTACCCGACCTTGCGGTTTTTGTGCGGTGGAGCGAGGACGGCCGGGGGCTTTGGAGTTGGACGAACCTGATCGCGTCGCGGAAGCTGCTCATCGGCTTGGGTTGAAGCACGTTGTGATAACGTCGGTTACTCGGGACGATTTGCCGGATGGCGGGGCGGATCATTTTTATCAGTGTGTTGTGGCCGTGAGGGAAAAGACCGGGGCTACGGTCGAGGTACTGACTCCTGATTTCGTACATAATAAACCTGCATTGGACCGTGTGATTGAATCGGCGCCTGAGGTCTTTAACCACAATGCAGAAACCGTGCCTCGCTTGTATCGCCGGGTGCGAGGCCCCAAATCGGATTATCAGTGGACGCTCGGTTTGCTCGAGCGGGTAAAGGAAGTGAATCCCGATATTAAGACCAAAAGTGGCTTGATGTTGGGGCTTGGAGAAACCCATGAAGAGGTTTACGAAGTACTTTCAGACCTCCTTGATATTGGTTGTGATTTTTTAACCTTAGGACAGTACCTGCAGCCCTCGCTGGATAGGTATTTACCCGTTGTTCGTTACATTCCGCCGGAAGAATTCGCGATGTTAGGGGAAAAAGCAAAGAGCATGGGGTTCAAAAAAGTTGCCAGTGGCCCGTTTGTAAGAAGTAGTTACCACGCTCGAGATATGGCGGAAAGCTTCTAAATTGAAATTTGAATTAGTTTCTGACGGCTGGGCTTTCGCCGCCCCGCTATTATCGGTTTTTCTCTGCGTGAATGGGAGTGATAGACCGGTTGAGAGTTTCGGGGATGGGTCAATACTTTTCTGTTCTCATACAAAAAAACGGATAGCTTGCAACGTGATAGACGTGACAATCAATGGTAAAAAGCAGCCCTGCGAGGAAGGGCTTACGATCGTGGAGTTGCTTGATTCACTCGGGATGAATTCGCGGGCCATCGCAGTTGAAATCAATCAGGAAATACAACCTCGTGACACGCATAGCCACGTCAAAGTAAAAGACGGGGATGTTTTAGAAATTGTTACCTTGGTGGGAGGTGGCTAACGTGACAGATTCCATTTCGGAAGAGCCGAGCCAGGCTTTGGATTCCTCGACGGGACTCGACGAATTTTGCATCGCTGGACATAAGTTTCAGAGCCGGTTGATTTTAGGCTCTGGAAAATATGACTCGTTTGAAGTGATGCGCGAGTCGTTTGAGGTCGCGGAGACGGAATGTGTTACTATCGCGGTTCGCCGCGAGAAACTGCATGACAGTTCTGGGCGAAACATACTGGATTTTGTTGATCCTTCGCGTTTGGTTCTGTTGCCTAATACCGCTGGCTGTTATGACGCCGATACCGCGGTGAGATGTGCCAAAATGGGCCGTGAGATACTTCGAGGATTGGAAAATTCTGGTGCTGATTGGGTGAAACTGGAGGTGCTCGGTGATAGCCGGTCGCTCTTGCCCGACCCAATAGAGTTGCTTAAGGCAACAGAAGTGCTGGTGAAGGATGGCTTTCAGGTCCTCTGTTATTCCAGTGATGATCCGATCGTTGCTCGACGACTCAAGGACGCTGGAGCGACTAGTGTCATGCCGGCAGGGAGTCCAATCGGTTCCGGCCTGGGAGTAATTAACCGGAACAGCCTGCAGATCATCCTGGAGGATCTCAAGCAAGGAGATCCAGATTATCCGGTGATTATCGATGCGGGAGTGGGGACAGCCAGCGATGTCGCAATCGCCATGGAACTAGGGTTTGATGGAGTTTTGCTAAATACTGCTGTGGCAAGGGCGGCGGACCCTATCCGTATGGCTGAGGCGATGAAGTATGGCGTGAGGGCAGGGCGTTTAGCATTCCAAAGCGGTCGTATCCCGCAGTCTCGGTACGCCTCTGCGAGCTCCCCTGAAGTAGGGGTTATTTCGAAGCGTCAGCAGTGATTTCGCTGGAAATTTTTTAGTTTTGTTTCCCCATGTAGTTTGCCTATGTTTTTCATTTTCAATTGAAAAACTCCTTGACTATAAGTGCGGCTCTAACTATTCTTGAATTCAGATTGTATCGGTTATTATGCCTAAATTTAGGCAAATGCCCTGCGTTGTGTTGTAGAAACGCAACAAAACACCACGGAATGAGCAGCTTAGAACGGTAAAAACATGAGCAATTTTTGGACTATCACTAAATACGGTTTCGCTTTGGTCGCATTGCCGTTGGCCGTTACGGCCGCCGCGTCGGCACACCAGCGGATCGCGAATGCGACGCCGATCAGTTTAGAAGTCACCCCTGTGGTTTCCGAGTTGGCGAACATCGGTGTTGAACGTTGTCATACCGTCGCTCTGAATCGAATCGGAGGCGTCGACGGTCGCATTGTTTCGTTTGCCTCTAATGAAGCTGATCGCGGACTTTCTGATCTTGTTGTGCGGTTTGTCAAAGACGGAAAAACGGTTCGACAAGGCAAAACGAACGCGGATGGCGTTTTTAGTATTAACGACGTTCCTGAAGGCGTTTACTCATTTATCGCTTCGGGTGAAAAGGGATACGCCGCCTACAGCGTTCGGGTTCTTTCCGATGCGACTGGGCAACACCCCAATGTAGTCGAAGTTGCTGCTGTGCCTGAAGTCAAAGCTGTTGATCGTCTGATTAATAAGCAAGTGCAAGCTAAAGCAAAACAGCGCGGAATCGGTGGTGCTGAGTTGATCGAGGCAGGAGTCAATCGCGTTGCCGTCATGGATGGTAACCTGATCGGAAAAGTGCTTGATTTAAGCGGCAACGGTATCGCCAAAATGCAAATTGATATCCTCAAAGACGGCGTTTCGGTTGCCAGTGTGATGAGTGCTGAAAACGGAGAGTATGTGGTTCCCGATCTACAACCGGGTGTTTACGGCCTGGTTGCTGCGGGGGCAGACGCCGCTGCGGTTGTTGGCTTTGAGGCCGTGGAATTTGCCAGTCATGAACGGGAAAGCTTCGTTTCGACGAATGCTGAGTCGGCTCCTAGCTACGGTGAAAGCTTGGTTGTCTACGCTGCTGCTGGTC
>JAPOIJ010000223.1 GCA_029979005.1 Planctomycetota bacterium
AAAAGGACACCGACGGAGACGGCAAATTAACCAAAGACGAAGCCGGCTCACCCTATACGTTTTTCTTTGACAGAGTCGATACCGACGGTGACCTCTATTTAAGTGAATCTGAGCTCGACACCTCAATTCAGGCTATGAAACGAATGAGAGAAAGTGGTGGAGGTGGATTTGGTGGTAGTGGAGGTCGCCAGTGAGCCAAACCTCCACCAGAATGGCCGCGGTTATTCGCGACCTTCAAAAACACTATGTCTTAAAAAGCGAAACAGTCCGCGCTCTGAGGGGTGTTTCGTTTGACGTACCCGAAGGAGATTACGTTGCCATCATGGGTCCTTCGGGATCTGGCAAAAGTACGCTCCTGAATCTTCTTGGTTGCCTTGATCAACCAACGCACGGCTCCTTTCTACTTGGTGATGACGACGTCGCACAAATGACCGACGATGAACTATCCACGATTCGTGCGTCCCGCATCGGCTTTGTATTCCAGTCATACAACCTGATCGCCCAACTGAGTGTTGTCGAGAACATTGAAGTTCCCCTGTATTATATGGGCAACCTAAACGCAAAATCCCGAAAACGAAGTATCGAACTCGCCAAAATGGTTGGACTTGGGGAGCGTCTCGATCACCGCCCAACCCAACTTTCCGGAGGTCAGCAACAACGCGTCGCCATTGCCCGATCACTAGTTAACGATCCGTATTTCATTCTGGCTGATGAGGCAACGGGAAACCTTGACTCGGTGACAACCGAAGAAATTCTCGCCCTCTTTCAACGCCTGAACGATGAGGGCAAAACCATCATTATGGTGACTCATGAAGACGAAGTGGCCGAACACGCAAAGCGAGTGATTCGTTTGCGCGACGGTGAAATTCAGATCGACGAAGCTGTTAAAGACCGAAAAATTTTCACCCCCCAACAAATTCAGGAAATTGCTCACAACGCCGACGTGGCCTCGCGAGGTTCCGAATAATTAAAAACGGACGCAAGCCATCTCCGTGCTTTCCCAATAATTCAAGCGACCCCTGTCATGCTTTACTTTCGAACAATCAAACTAGGCACCAAAAGTCTCTTATTGCACCCAATGAGGTCTTTATTGACGGTGCTAGGTATTTTCATTGGTGTGGCCAGTGTGATTTGGTTGTTGGCGATTGGTGAAGGGATTAGTAAAGAAGCTCAGCGTCAAATTGAAGACCTCGGCGCCGAAAATATTATCGTTAGAAGCATCAAGCCGCCGGATGAGAGTGGTGGTAACTTTCGGCAAATCAACGCTTTTGGTGTTACAAGAAACGAATGCAAACTTATCGGTAACACAATCCAAACCGTTAAGCGAGTTTTACCCATCCGGGAACTGACGCAGAAATTTGCGTATACAGGCAATCCAAACGTGAAACCAATTGACGGCAGGCTGGTCGGTTGCACCTCCGATTACGCCGAGGTTACGCGGTTAGAAATTGAACGTGGCCATTTCCTAACCACAAGAGAAGTCGAACTCAATCGCCCGGTTTGTGTGATCGCCGCGAGACTCGCCGATAAGCTATTCCCGTCTGAAGACCCGCTAAACAAACAAATCTACCTTCCGGAAAAGAAAGAGTACTTCAAAATTGTCGGGGTACTGAAACATCGAAATGCAACGGCCGCGATTGGTGGATCGCTTGCCGCTCAAGATTTTTCCCTGGACATCTACATTCCAGTCACAACGATGCGGGTGAGAATGACCGATCAGGAAACCAAACGGGCCGGCGGTTCATTTTCAAGTCAACTTTTCGAACTATCCCAAATTACCGTTCAAGTCAGCAACTCAGAAGACGTTCCAAAAACTGCAGAGTTAGTGGAAGCCACGCTGCGACAAAATGATCCGGATCGTCAAGACATTTCCGTTGTGGTTCCCTACGAACTTCTGGAGCAGGCCAAAACAACCCGTTTAATGTTCATGATGTTCATGGGGCTAATTGCTGCAATCTCGCTAATCGTTGGTGGGATCGGGATTATGAACATCATGCTTGCGACGGTGACCGAGCGAACGCGAGAAATCGGAATTCGCAGGGCGCTCGGAGGTAAGCAAAAAGACATCATTCTTCAGTTTCTAGTTGAAACAATTACGCTTTCGATCGTTGGTGGAATTACCGGAATTCTCATGGGTTTGCTCTGTCCCATCGTTGTCGATATCTCTCGGTGGGGATTGGAATACTTTGCGCCACAACTCTACGCAGGACTCCCTGAGGTAGCCAGAGTGATGCGTCCAACCATTGTTCCGATTTCTATTCCGGTCGCGTTCTTCATCTCGGTCGTCGTGGGTGTATTTTTCGGTCTCTACCCTGCCGTCCGGGCAGCCCAGCTCGACCCAATTGAAGCTCTCCGCCACGAATAAAAACGAATTTCGATTATTTCACTGCGATCCTATTCTTCCCCGATGCTTTCAGGAATGAGGGATTTCGCTGGGTTGCGACTTGCGTCCGTCGGGGCGAGTTTCTTACAGCTTTTAACTGTCGAAGGCGATGAGACGGTTTTCGACCAGCAATTTTTCTGGCATAACTGTAGTTCTGCGTATCCGAAACTCCCAGTACCAATTGGCCAACCGCCAACCACGCCATTTCAACGAGGTTTATCTTGTCCAGTCCCAGCCGCAGCGGAGCATTTGATTCAGCCGTGGACAAACGGGTGGAACGATTCACCGAGAGCATCAGCTTTGACCAAAGACTCTTCCGCCACGATATCACGGGAAGTATCGCCCACGCAAAAATGCTGACTGATCAAGGGATTTTGACGCCTCAGGAGTGCGATGAGATTGAGACCGGTCTCAACGAGATCCTGCATGAACTAGAAAGCGGAACTTTCGTAATCCGTGAAGAACTCGAAGATATTCACATGAATATCGAACAGGCTCTAATTGACCGAATTGGTGATACTGGACGAAAACTGCACACAGGTCGAAGCCGAAACGACCAGGTTTCGACCGACCTACGTTTGTGGGTTCGAGAGTCCATTGATCGTGTAGATGACCTTTTAAAAGGCCTGCAAATCGCGTTTGTGAATCGATGCCATGGCGATTTCGATGTCGTCGTTCCTGCCTACACTCACCTCCAACGAGCCCAGCCTGTTTTGCTGCCACACGTCTGGCTCGCGTATTGTGAAAAATTCCAACGCGATCGAGAGCGACTGGCGGATTGCCGGAAACGTGTCAATTTATGCAGCCTCGGAACGGCCGCGTTGGCGGGAACGACACTCCCCATCGACCGAGCAAACACCGCAAAACGACTTAATTTTGATGGACTCGTCGCCAACAGCATCGACTCCTCGAGCGACCGTGACTTTGTAATGGAGTCGCTCTTCTGCCTGACTACCATTTCAGTTCACCTCAGCACCTGGGCCGAGGAATGGATTTTGTGGGCGACCTCCGAATTCGATTTCATCGAATTGCCACATGCGTTTTGCACCGGATCTTCCATTATGCCGCAGAAGATTAATCCGGATGTTTTGGAATTAACCCGAGGCAAAACCGCACGAGTAATCGGTAGCCTTCAGACGTTGCTGGTGCTTTCCAAGGGGCTTCCCCTCGCCTACAACCGCGACCTTCAAGAGGATAAACCTCCACTTTTCGATGCGTTTGACACGGTGACCGCCTGCCTTGAATTAGCTGCGCCGCTCGTCGAAGGCGCAAAAATGAAACGCGATTGCATCAATTCGCGACTAGAGCGAGGGTTCCTCGACGCCACAACGCTGATGGAATACCTGATTAAACGAGGTATTCCACAACGAAAAGCACACCACATGATTGGTGAACTGGTGCGTTTGGCGACTGAAAAATCGGTCACCCTGGCTGAGCTCCCTCTGGAAGACTTTCAGGCTGCCGATCCAACCCTCGATGATTCCGTTTACGGAGTTCTCGGCGTGAAAAATGCGGTCGAAGCATTCGAGAGCGTCGGCTCTACCGGCCCTCGCTTTGTCTCTGAACAAATCTCGATGTGGAAAAACCGTTTAAACCTCAGTTCTTAACGGTAAATTTAACCAAATTTCATTGGTGATTGGCCGTTATTGAAGGTAGTTTAGTGAGGGTCGTTGCGTGCTTGTTCTGTTTCCTTGGCTGTTTGAGCAAAAATGGGGAACAAATAAGAACGCCAGTCTCAGTAGATACATAAATTCCCTAACCCGTTTAATCCCTCTAAAACTTTCAAGTCGATCTGGCTCATCTCTTCCGCAAAATACAATCGTTAGAATTGATCTAAGCCTGTTGAAGTGGGTGTCAAAAGGACGATTGAACTCCGGTCATGTCTATGCAAGCTTCGGAACCACGACCCCCACACAAAAGCCTCATTCGCTGGGAGCTCAAGCTCTTGTTTTGCGCCATCGTGATGCTCTCGATCGTTGGACTGACCTCGCATTTGCAACCATCACTAAGTGCTCAGGATCAGGATTTAAAGTCACCGCCCGAGCTGACCCCGGTAGATCAGGGAATCGACGAAGCCACACGGTTAATTTTACGTACCGTTCGTGATTCTGATCCTCAACGTTCCGATGAGTTAGCAAACGCCGCCAAGCTGATGATTGACATCCGCCTTTTCGAGGATGCAAGGTTCTACCTTGGTCAAATCTCTAAGCTGAACCTAAACAGCGAACAACTCTATCTTCTTCAAGACGAAATCGGTGCCGATTTCTTTGCTGCCATTCACGCGAACGCGGCCCTCCAACCCGAAGGGCGAGAGCTGGCGCGAAAAGTCCTCAAAGCTTCCCAAACCGTGGCCAATTCGCCTGCACGTATCGATGGCCTCATCAAAACACTTAATAATCCTGATATTTCGGTTCGCTCAGAAGCTTTCCGAAAACTTCGACGCCTGGGAGAACCAGCCGTTGCTCAGCTATTAGATGTCTTTGCACAAAAAGATCGGGTTGCAGATTACCCCGGAATCCGTGGCGCTCTCAAGAGCATGGGAATCCACGCACAGGGGCCACTCCTTGGTGCCGCACGAGCAGACGATATTCAGGTTCAGGCAGAAGCCCTCAGAGCATTAGGCTACTACCGGACCTCCGAGTCACTCGATGTCATGATGCGAGCCTATCTTTCACCCAAGGTTCCCGATTCACTTAAAGCAATCGCACTTAAGTCTCTGGAGCGCACAGAATTTGGCTACGATCCAGCGATCATCGAAGAACGACTTTATCACCGCTCAAAAGCGTTTCTGACTGGCAAACGGCCTGTTGATAACGCTCTTCTCCGTTCCGTCACCATCTGGTACTGGGACAATCAAAAGAAAAAAATGACCGCATCCGAATTGGATCATCTCACCGCGACGCGGGTGACCGCCGCCCGACGTGCCGCGGATCTTTATGAGATCAATCCTGCCTCGGATCGAAATCGCGAATTGTACCTGCTGACTCAGCTTGAAGCCGCCAAACGACTTGCCGGTCCGAGTAAAAAAACCAACGTCGAGCTTATCCTAAAAACACTCGGAATTACCCGGGAGGAAACGCAGGCAGTTCTCGGGGAAGCCTTGAAACTTGACCTCGTGCCTGCCGCCATTGCCTGTTGCGAGTTACTTGAAAAAATTGGAAACGAATCCTCTCTAACGGCAGTTCAGGGACAACCTGCTGAACTCATCGACGCAATTGTATTTGGCGACAGGTATCTTCAGTTCGCCGCAATGCAAGCGATCGCGGCGATTGATCCTCAAAAGGCATTTGCCGGCAATAGCTACCTTGTAAAACTTGCCGTCTTTTTAGCACAGAGTGAGAATCGCCCTTCCGGACTAATCGGACACAACCGGGAAGAATTGGCTCAAAATTACGCAACGGCCATGCTTTCGCTTGGTCTTTACGGCAGCGCTGCCGGTTCCAGTCGCGAATTCTTTAAAACGGCAACTTCCGATCCCGACCTCGAAGTCTTGGTCGTAACCGACACGCTGGACAATCCGAGCTATGGAAATCTCATTCAACAATTGAGAGCTGACTGGCGCACTCGCCGGCTACCAATCGCACTTCTTTATCGCGATGCGGACCGAGGACGCCGAATCTCAATTCAACTTCAAAATGATCCCCTATTCACTGCAATCCCCTTTTCTTTGAAGCCCAATTTGATCGCAACTCATGTTGAGCGACTCGATGATCGCATCAAACCATGGAAACTGACGAATTTCGACCGCCGGCGGCATGCAGCTTTTGCGATGCAATGGCT
>JAPOIJ010000151.1 GCA_029979005.1 Planctomycetota bacterium
ACCAGTGTTGACTCTTCTTGGCGCAGTTCATGGTGACGAACTTATTGGACCCATGGCGTTGACTCATCTATTAGGCTCACAATTCTGTGGACCTGATCGTCCTATTGATCCAGATAACCTGGCGGGTACTATTCGAGTTGTACCCGTTGTTAATCTCCCAGGATACCGGATGCGAAGCCGTTACTTCCCAGATGGAAGAGATTTGAATCGCGAATCGCCCGGTTCATCGAAGGGCAATACCACATCTAGAGTAGCTAAGCGAATCTTTGAGAACATAATCAAAGGATCCGATTATGTCATCGATGTCCATACTGCAGCACGTGGAAGAACCAATTTACCCTAATACTGTTAATTTTGGTTTTGATTAACGGGGAAAGAGCGAACCACAAAGTGAAAAGTTCATTTCAAAAGTTCAGTACACGTCCAACCACTGCAAATTCTTATGTCAATTAAACTTAGCGAACTCGTGAAATGTGGAGATAATTCCGCGTCTCTGGTAACCCGAACTCCCATTCTCGATGAAGGAGATGTCGAAACAAAACGACAGGAAATTCTCCAGTATTTTCACGATTCTTTTACGCTGTACGAGAGTATTTTTGAATGTCTGGCGGACGATGATGCGTTTTATGCACGTGCCAATCCACTGAGACACCCTTTGATTTTTTACTATGGCCACACCGCGGTCTTCTACATCAATAAGCTCAATGTGGCAAACTGGATCGACGTTAGGATTGATCCACACATCGAGTCAACGCTTGCGGTTGGTGTTGATGAGATGTCTTGGGATGACCTTAATGAAAACAATTATGTTTGGCCAACTCCGCAAGAGGTTAAAGCGTATCGCGATCAGACACGAGAAATCGTAGATCGGTTCATTCGGGAGTGTGACTTCAGCTTGCCGATCGATTGGAATAGCCCAATGTGGATTATTCTGATGGGTATTGAGCATGAGCGGATTCACCTGGAAACCACGTCTGTCTTAATTCGTGAGTTGCCCTTGGAAGGTGTCCAGCAGCATCCAGTTTGGGGGAACATCTGTCGAGACAGTTCGATGGCGCCTGAAAACGAGTTGATTGCTGTCGATGGTGGCGACGTAGAATTAGGGAAAGCGAAAAGCAACCCGCTGTACGGCTGGGATTTGGAGTACGGATATGCCAGCGAAACCGTGAAGGGTTTCAAGGCATCTAGGTACTTGGTTTCGAACGCCGAGTTTCTGGATTTTGTGGAAGCCGGTGGCTACCAAAATAGTAAATATTGGACTGCGGAAGGTTGGAGCTGGGCTGAGTACCGTAAGGCAGAGCATCCAGTTTATTGGCTCAAAGAGGGAGAGACTTACCGGTATCGGACGATGCTGGAACTGATTGACATGCCGTGGGATTGGCCGGCGGAAATCAATTACCTTGAGGCAAAAGCATTTTGTAATTGGAAATCCGAGGTGACGGGCAAGTTGATCAGGATGCCAACCGAAGCCGAGTGGTACAAGCTGCGGGAAATCGTTGATACCGACCAGCCTTACTGGGATTCGGCTCCTGGAAATATCAACTTAGAGTATGAGATGTCTCCGTGCCCCGTAAATCGACACGAGTTTAGTGAAGGTTTCTACGACGTTATTGGGAACGTTTGGCAGTGGACAGAAACTCCAATCGACGGTTATGACGGATTCAAAGTGCATCCTGCGTATGACGATTTTTCTACACCAACTTTCGATGGAAAACACAACCTCTTTAAAGGAGGTTGTTGGATATCGACTGGAAATTACTCAATCAAAGATGCCAGATATGCATTTCGTCGGCACTTCTTTCAGCACTCTGGTCTTCGGTACGTTGAAGCTGAACCTCTTCCAGAGCTAGAGGTGAGTGTTTATGAAACCGACCAAATGGTTTCCAAGTACATTGAGTTTCACTACGGTGCAGAGAACCTTGGTCTTCCAAATTTTCCAGTGGCTTGCATTGAAGAAGTTGCAAAGCGACTGGGCGATCGGGCAACAGGACGGGCACTCGATATCGGATGTGCGACCGCAAGGTCTTCCTTCGAACTCGCAAAGATGTTTGACCATGTGGATGCCGTCGATCTTTCTGTCAGATTAATTGAACCCCCAGCCAATTTGCAGCAAAAGGGTCGCCAGCGGTATGTTTGCGTTGAAGAAGGAGAGTTAAATCAGTTTCACGAGATCCAGCTGGAAGACTTCGAAGGTTACCGTGAGGTGAAAGACAAGATCGCGTTCATGCAAGGAGATGCCTGTAATCTAGTCAGTAAGTTTAAGGACTATGATTTAGTATTCGCTGGAAATGTTATTGACCGCCTCTACGATCCAATGAAGTTCTTAAGGGACATCAAGGAGCGTATCCGCCCGGGTGGGATGCTCGTTTTGGTATCGCCTTACACATGGTCAGAAGAACATACTCCCCGTGATAAATGGCTTGGTGGATTCAAGGCGGCAACAGGCGAGTCATTCACGGCAGTGGAAGGGATTGAGAAAGCCCTCGGCCCTGAATTTAAAATGCTTGGGCAACCGGTGGATATTCCGTTTGCTCTTCGCGAAACAAAACGAAAATTCCAATATGGTGTTTCTGAATTGACGACGTGGGAGAAGAGTGAGTAAGGTTTCTAGACGATTTCTCGATTGGTTGAATAGCTAGGTTGAGTGTCTCTAATCCTGAAAGCTCAGAGATGAAAGTGGTCTTGCCGTAACTGGTATGACCACTTTTTCGTTTCTGAATGGTTTTTTTGGAGCGATCAATGCGTGATGACTGAAGCGTAAGTATGGTAAACTCCTAACTCATCTGAGCGAGGTAGTTTTTGTTCTGAAACGGTCATCGCGGATCATTAAACTGGGCTGCAGTTTGCTAACGCATTTGTTGTTGCGTGACTTAAAGACACTGAAATTTCAATGAGTATCGAAACCCATCCCTCTTTCCAATTTCTTTCGGAGTTATATGCTCGAGATTATTCTTCGGCCTGCCTGCTGCCGGAATATCCATCCTCTAATAGCGATGAAACCTTTTTTCAAAACAGAACGAAGTATCTTATCCACGATCCGTTTCCACCTCCTCCTCGCGAGTTGTTAAAGGTTCTTGGGCCGCATCATTTAATGTGTGGTTGGGGACAGCAAATGGAAATTGTGTCCGAGGTGCCACCTCCGTCTATTCTTCTGGATCACTGGAAGGCTGTTTTTGGTTCGGATGGCGTACCAGAGTGGCGTTCGTTTGATGCTTCGGATCGAGATTCGAAATACATCTCATTGTTTCCTCATCAGTCAATTTCCGCTGATCAGCAAGTTCTGGATCCGGATATTAATTATAGGCTTCATTCGAAAGAAGTCATTGAAAAAATCGATTGTCCACAGGCAGACGTTTTTGAATCAATCGCGATGCCATGTATTGTCAAACTCAGCCATGGTTATGCTGGTCTCGGGAATTTTTTGATTCGAGCTGAATCAGATGAAGCGGAGATGAGAAAGCAGTTGACTCAATACGGAGACGACGCTGTTTTGGTAATCAATTCCGTCATTGAGAATATCGTCGGTGACTTTGGAGTTCAATTCTATCTTCGCTCAGACGGGACCATCTTATGGCTTGGATTTACCGAACAGCATTTTGACGCTAACAAAAAATGGTGTGGCGGTACGTTCTCATCTGAATTGCAGGAACAGTTGCTTCCTGAGTTCTGTAAGATGATTGAGCCGGCCGGAAAGTACCTTCATGAATGCGGATATGTTGGGGTGGTTGGAATTGATATTTTGCGAGATAGTTCGAACAAACTGTTTCTCGTGGACGTGAATCCCCGTCTGACAGGCATTACCCCGTTTTTGATGGCATCGCGGATCTTTGCCCGCGAAGGTTTGAATGAAGGGATTTATCAGGCAAGTTGCCGATTTAAGGGAAGTTTTAGCCAACTGCTCTCTGAGGTAGAAACTATCGAAAATGCGAGAGTCTTAGTGCATTCGGCATTTGAGTCGGGTAGCGATGGAGATATAACGACGGTCTGTCATCTTTCGGTTACCACCGATTCGCAGAACCGTAACCAAGAGGTCTTGCAACAAATCCTTCAGCCCTAGAAAGCATCCTGATTCGTTTGTTTTAACCGACTCGGGATATCCATTTTTCCTTTGAAAACAAAGTCACTTACATCGGGCCCTATCCTTAAGCACGTCAGGGATCTAGCGTTGCCGTCGAGCATTGGTTTGTTTTTTCAAACGATGTATAACGTCGTCGATTCCTTTTATGCCGGAGAGATTTCGACGGCCGCTTTGGCCGCACTTGGCCTCAGCTTTCCAGTTTTCCTTTTAATCATTGCGACCAGTGGCGGCTTGTCTCGCGGTGCCTCGGCGTTGATTGCCAATGCGATTGGAGCTCAGGAAGAGGACAAGCAGCGCCGTTACATCGCTCAAAGTATTTCGTTGGGCCTAGTGGTTTCGATGGTAATGACTGTCACGGGGATTGTGGTCGCGAAACCCCTTTTTCAGTTGCTTGGTGGGACGGGGGAATGCCTGTCCATGGCCATGGCTTATATGATCCCAATTTTTATTGGTTCCGTTTTCTTTATTATTACAAGCCTGAGTAATGCGATTCTTATTGCTTCGGGTGACAGTAAGACGCTCAGCAAAGTTTTAGTGGTAGGTTTTTTTCTCAATTTGGTTCTTGATCCATGGTTCTTGTACGGTGGTTATGGCCTGCCCGCAATGGGGATTACGGGAATCGCATTGGCGACCGTCGTTATTCAAATTGGAAGTAGTTTTTACATGGTGTCGACGGTGGTTCGTCGGGGATTGCTGGATCTGAATACATGGCATGTGTTATTGCCGGATTTGAAAACCTATCGTGAAATTGCTCAGCAGGCTTTGCCGGCAAGCTTTAACATTATGTCGGTTGCGCTTGGTTTTTTCGTAACAACCTATTTCCTCAAGAGTTTCGGAGATCAGGCGGTCGCCGCGTTTGGTGTTACGACTCGAATTGAACAAATTGGTTTGCTGTCGACGATGGGGTTATATGCCGCAATTATGGCGCTGGTTGGTCAAAACAATGGAGCAGGGAATTTCGATCGGGTGCGGCATACGATGCGAGTTGCTAATCGCATTGGTTTAACGCTGAGTCTGCTGACCTCAGGGACAATCTATTTCTTCGCTCAGCGGTTGATGCGAGTATTTACAGATGATCCATCCGTTATTGAAATTGGAGTTGAGTGTCTGCATATCATCATGCTGGTTCAGTGGTCTTATGTGATGACTTCGACGCACTTAGCAATGTTACAGGCGACTAAGAGGCCACGTTATGGATTTTTTGAATCAGTGCTTAGAAAGGTTCTATTGCCGCTTCCATTTTTCTGGGTGATTGTGTGGTCCTGGCAATTCGAGATTGCTGCGGTTTGGTGGATTATCTCGGGAACCAATGTGTTCATGACAGTGATCACCGTTGTTTATGCTCAATGGGTGCTGAGGCATTTGGGAAAGACGAAACTGGTAGTATAGAGATCGTCGGTTCGAATCCGGTCAGCCCGACTTGTTTGAGTCGAGAAGACTGGCAGTCTTTCGCCGGTCGATGTTCCAATGGGTGGATTGAGTCGGTGAATTAGCTATTCAATCAGATAGGACGAGCCAATCTCGCCGTTGGTTCTCTGGCTTGTCTCGTCTTTAGGCAGGTATGCTCGCACGTAATCAACGCGAGCAAAATCGGAGGAAACGCTGATTCTAAGATGCCCTGAGCTGCTGATCACTTCACCGTGGTAACCGTATTCTTCTGCACTGCGCACATTACCAAAGCGAGGGTGTCCGGGCTGTGGAACGGCTTGGTAAATGATGCCGTCCAGCTCTTCTTTTGCATACAAATGGTCGTGACCATGAAAAACGACGGATACATCATTTTTGACCAGCAAATCGTGAATGGGTAATTTCCATTTCGGTCGATTCTTTGAAAACGTATCGGTGCCGTCGAGTTCTTTGCCGCCCCATTCAAAAAAGGGAGCTGAGTGAACCCCACCCCGATTGTTTCGATCTGCTCCACCAATCAAATGGTGAATGAAAACAAACTTAAATTTTGCTTTGCTTGTGCTTAGGGTTTTTTCAAGCCAGCGGTATTGCGCGTCCCCCAAAGTTTGGTGCCAATGATTGCCTTCGGTGCGAGACTGTCCGCCTGAATACCAAAACGGATCGAGAACGATAAACAAACTGTTGCCCCAATCCCAGGCGTAATAGTCCTCGATCTGACCCACGTTATCAACGATCACTTCGTTGCCGGAGTAGAAGGACTTCGTGTCTTTTAAGTTGGGAAATGGGTTTGGAATATATTTTTTTCGGGCATCAACAGACCAATTTCTTATCGGATTTTCTACTATATCTTGATCATCACGATTCCGATTTTTCCCTCCGCTTTTACTTTTCCCTCTTCCTCCTTTGCTTGATTCACCATCATGGTTTCCTAGGCAAAAAAACAATGGCGTCGAATGACAGAGTGATCCTAAGTAATATCGCTGAGCCAAATACTGTGGTTCAGCAAGTTCCGGCCGAACGTATTTTCCAGTCATGAATGTATCACCAAGCGCCACGTGAAAATCAGAGTCATCCCGCAATGCGTTTCTCAGCGTCGTCAGGTAAACGTCGCCGCTCGTATTTTCGTCGAGATGCGAGTCCGCCTGAACCGTAAAACGAAATGAGCTTGTTGGTGCCCGTTGTGTATTGAATGAATAGACGTTGCTCGTCTTTGTTTGCGTTTGCCCAGCATTTCGATATTTGAGTTGATAAAAGTAATCCTGATTCGGTTTTAATCCATCAATTTCAATCTCGACCGGTGTGCCCGCGACTACTTTGTGCGGCTTGGTATTGGTTGAAATTTCGTCAGGTGAATCTCCGTAGGAAATCAGTGCGTCGGCATTATCGAACAGTAAGACACTGACGGTGATTGAAGTGTCGGTTGGACGTCCGAGCAAAATGTTATAGTCATGTTTAGGGACATTGTTTGCCGGTGGCGGCGTTTCATATCCACCAAGTCGGCTTCCACTCTGGTTCTTCCCTCCGCGTTGCTGATTGCCCTTTTGCTGGCCATTGCGTCCGCGGTCTTGGTTCGCGTCCTTTTGATTTGCTCCCTCTTGTTGCGATCCCACGCGGGACATGTCATCGCGATTTTTCGCATTTCCTTGTTTTTGTTTGCCGCGGCGATTGGAATTGTTTGTCTTGTCGTCTCCGCTGCGTTTTGCAGCAGCTAATTCTGTGGCGTTGATCATTCCATCTTGATCACCATCCATTTTCTCAAACATTCGCCGGGCGTTGCCGACGGCTTCTTCCCGGGTCAGCACACCATCACCGTCGCGATCAATTTCTTGGGAATGCCCACGGAGAAAACCGCCCATGGCACTCTTCGAACCACCCCGGCCCGATAATTCTGCTTCGGTAAGCTTGCCATCAGAGTTTTTGTCATAGCCAACGAATGCTTTTTCTGATTCGGCTACCATCTCGTCGCGGCTAATGATTTTGTCATTGTTTAGGTCAATTTCATCGGCGTGAACGATAATCCAGGGCTGTCTTGGACCGTCGTTAGTCTGGGGGCTAAGTTGGCCTCGATCTTGTTTACCCTTACGCGATTCTGCCATGCCACGTTTGTCACCTCCTCCTCGCCTTTCTTTCTCGCGACGGTTAGGCTTGTTTCCACGCTGTCCCTCTTGTTGGGGTTTGCGATTGTCTTGGTTTCCCTGACCTCGCTTGCCACGATTGTTGGAGCGAACTGAATAAGTCTCAGTTGACTTACCTTGTTGCCCGTTGTCGAACAAGAATTCATAGTTTGTGAAGTCGTCGGTTTTATAACTCACGGAACGCATCTCGTTTCGGAGTATGTACTTCACCGATACAGATTTGCCGTCGTTACTTTTTTTAAAACCTGTGATTTCGGCACCACGAAGCCCTTGTAAAGCTGGACGTATACCTTCGGCACGTGGTTGCGGGTCGACTTGTCCATCTCGTTCAATGACCTCGCCGTAAAAACCACCGTTAAGGTAGGGGTAAGTCAAAGTCGAATGATAGTGGTAGTTCCCGTTTTCATCTTTGTGTCCATTCAACCAATCGAGTTTGGATTGACTGGCCTCTGTTGTGCTTTGCAGTCCGAGAATTGGATAGCCGTCGAGTGCAAACGCAATTGGCTTCCCTGAGCCGACAAATTTTTCCAAATGAAGTGGAGGAAGGTGATAGTGGTAATCGTCTGCACGCCCACAGTGACCTCCAAATTCATCGAGCTCACCCGCGAGTTTCGTGTCAGTCTTTCCATTGTTTTTGATTGGATTGAAAATTGGTATTCCATTAACCGCGATTGCGATGGCTCCGCGAAAAAAACCGGTTTTCGTTGACATTGGTTTGTCAGCTGGAACCGGCTTAAGTGGAATTCTCCAGGCGTTATCACCCGTGTAGTTTTGAGGGATTGGAATTTGCTGTTGCCAGGCTGTGATACCGACCATCATTTCATGGCGGGGCATGCCATTGGATTCGATAAACAGATATTCGTTGTCCCAACGAAGCTCGATGGTATTTGAGTCAACGAAGGTTTGAAAGTGCTGGGTAATTTCCGGTTCGGCATGCTTCATGCGAACGACGGCTCCGGCTGATGTCAGCCAGGTTTTTGGTTGGGTG
Source organism: Planctomycetota bacterium (assembly GCA_029979005.1). Lineage (GTDB taxonomy): Bacteria > Planctomycetota > Planctomycetia > Pirellulales > Pirellulaceae > Mariniblastus. Next base: position 8,609 of record JAPOIJ010000151.1, read on the forward strand.
TTAAGCTGAATGATCTTTGCCTGAGAGGTCGTTGAAGGAGCATGGGTATGACCCTCATGCGCCTGAACGACAGACGCCAAGGCTAAGGACAACGAAAGTGCCAAAAATTTGTTTATGCTTATCATTTTAAATTTCGTTTATGAAGTGTAGTGCCTGATCATCAAGGTTTTTTTGCACTTGGTGATTTTCGACAGAGCGTTTTTGGAACTTCTACTTACCCTTATTGTTTCTACCTTTTTGTCCGCTGCGCCGTTTACCTTCTCGCCGACCTCCACCTTGGGGGACAACGTCGGTCAGTCCACGAAAATCGGGACGCTCTTTCCCGTCAGGTGGTGATTTCACAACAGTTCGGAAAAGGACAATATTGTCGAGTTTGAGGTTGTCGGACCAAATAAATTTGGCACCCTTAAAATCGTGTTCAAAGAATGGTGTTTTAGGTCCGACTTGCTCTTCCGTGAATTCCTTGGCGTTTGCCCATTGGCTATCGTCGAATCCGACTGTATGCCAGTCTTTCGGAGCGGGAATACTCTCGACACGGGGATGTTGAGTATTATTGTCGACGGGGCCCCAAGAGAGTTTTTTGGCTTTCCAGTTAGCGTTGGTAACCGTTCCATCGCCCAGTTTCAAAATAAATCCGCCATCACCGATGTTTGTGTTCGCGTATTCCATTCCAGTTTTTGGGTCTGCATTATCAATTCCCATTACGGCAATCGTCATAGGGTAGGCAGGCAGTACATCAACTGAAACAACATTGTGTGGCACGAATTTAATTGAATCGACAGCGACAAGTTCGCCGTTGATGTAAAGCTTAAATGAATTGTCTGCATAAACGTTGGCTTTGATTGTGTCTTCGATTCGCGGTTTGCGCGGTGCATTCTGTGCGAATGCAAATGTTGGAATTCCAATCGTAATGCCGATGATTGTTGTGATGACCGCGTACTTTGACATGCTGGTATTCCGGTTGATCAATTTTGGGATGAGTGTTTAAAGTTGGTTTCAGTAGCTAAAAGTCGCCTCGCGGGCAGTCAATAAAGTGCAGTTAAAGCATCCCCGCTACGCTCTTTTTTGAGCCGCGCTGGGTTGATGCGGTGCAGTCAAAAATTGACCGTGATGATTTCCCATCTGCATCTCGCCCGGATGTTGTCGAACGATCGTCGCTGAAATGAAATTCAAGCGACGTAGAAAAATAAGGATCTTCACAAGAGGTTGCACTACTGCTTATTCCCTTTTTTTCTTCGGTTTTCCGGTTTGTTAGTCTTGTTCCGTCCTCCGCCACCTTTCCGCGAAGCAGGGGCTTTGGTGGGATCGTATTGCGGATTTGGTACGGCCATCTGAGCGTTGACCTCTTCGAGGTATTTCACCAATTTGGAATTGAGCTTGGCGAGGATTGCAGGTTGTTCTCTTGCCAGGTCATTCTGTTCAGACACATCGGTGCTGATGTCGAAAAGTGCAAGCCGGCCAGTTTCATAGAATTTCATCAGCTTTAGATTGCCAAGAAACAAAGCTGAATGGGGCCCGTCCCCGCTCTGATAGTGAGGGAAATGGAAGACCATTTCTTCTCGTGGTCGCTTGACGGAGCCCTTGCCGTCGTCAAGCAGGCTTGCGATGCTGCCTCCTTCGATCCGTTTGGGAAGTTTTGATTTTGAAATTCCGGCCCATTCGCAATACGTTGGGAAAAAGTCGTACCCGACAACGCGTTCATGGCACCAGGAGTTTGCTGGAATGTTGGGGCCGCGAATGATCAACGGGCTTCGAATTCCACCTTCCCAAACACTTCCTTTGCCGCCAGAAAGTCGATTACGTTGTCCCTTACCTGCTTTGCCTTTTCCACCGCCTCCACCACTACCATTGTCGGACATGTAAATCACGAAAGTGTTGTCTGCGAGTCCTAGCCGATCAATCGCGTCGACTACCATTCCGACTCCTGAATCGAGGTTTTCAGCGATCGCAGCGCTGCCGACGCGCTTGTCCTCTATGTTCCCACCGATTCGTTTGGCGTACTTTGCCAGTGTCGATTTCATTGCGTTTTGGGGTGCGTGCAAGGCATGCCAGGACATTTGGATGAAGAAAGGCTTGTTTGCCTTTTTATTTTTTTCCATAAATGTTGCCGCACGCTTCGCCATTCCAAAGATGTCTGCAGGGTTTGGATCAGCGTACTTAAAAGCGTATTCATTACCAATGTTTCCATCGCTTTCGTCGTAACCGTGAGCCGCGGGACCGTTCCCGTTAATATGCCACTTGCCATAATGAGCAGTTGAATAGCCGGCATCGCGAAGCAGTTCTGCGATCGTAACATAATCGCTGTCAATTTCGCGGATGTTTCGAGGGCCGATCATTTTGTAACCATCCGCAGCGGTGACGCTTCGGGACGCTTTGGTCCAGTGCAAAGCTGCGGCGCTTAGGCCCGTTTGCAAACTGATTCGGGTGGGTGCGCAAACTGACGCAGGTGCGTAAGCCGCAGAGAATCGCATTCCCTGTGTTGCAAGTTTCTCCAGATTCGGCGTGTCAACGATGGCACTTTTTGACCATGTTAAATACGGATGCATTGGCACAGAAAGCCCGTTCCACGCTTGATCATCGGACATCATGAATACGATGTTGGGACGTTGCTTTGTTACGTCCGTCCTGTCTTGCCCGTTGACGATTGCAGGAAATAAAGCCAAATGAAAAATTCCAAACAGTATCCCTATCGCATTTCTTGCCAACATTAATGATTCCTGATGTCGATTGTTTCAATATTGAAAATACTAAACCGATTGTGTTCGGCACGGTCAAAAACGGATCTCTTCGCTAGGCGTCACCATCGTTTTGC
>JAPOIJ010000176.1 GCA_029979005.1 Planctomycetota bacterium
AAAAGAGGCGGAGCGAAGAACTCAATATAAACGCAAACGCTCAATGAGATCAAATAACGACCGACAGTTGTCGGGCAATCAGGGAATTTGTTAGCCTCAGCAAGCCGGACTCAGATGGTAATGGGATTGAGGGTGACAGTGCACAAGACTTCACGGACGCAAGCAGTGGAGATTGGCCATCGATATACCACTCATCATCGCGCCAATGATTCCAACAAATCCTTGGTCGGTTCCGCACAGGAAGACGTTTTTTAGATGGGTTGTCCCGTCAAGCACTTTAGCAGGTGCACCATAAACCGCGCCATTGTCATGCCACGTAAATCGACTAATGGTGGTAGGCGTGAACAGGTCCGTGTCGATTACAAAGGACCGGAAATCAGGCGTGTATTTAATGCTTTCTGCAACGCTCCGGTCGTACCACCGTAGTTTTTCTCGCTGATAATCTTCAGGTGAAAGTGCGTTCCACCCGTCGAAATCTGCGATTGTGGTAATCCGAACGACGCCATCGGTCAGCTTGCCATCCTCGTCAGAGTATTCGTAGTTGTTAGGAGAACAGATAACTCCCGTTCGTGTGTCGCACAATCCTTCGGCAGGACGTTCCCAATGAAATTTTTCCGAGTCATTGTAGAACACAATTGTGTCAGAATTGCCGATGGATTCAGGCTGGCGATCGAGAATTGAAATTGACTCGATGAACGTAAGTTGGCCAGCGGTTCGCGGGTCAGGTTCGCTGGTGTCGGAGCACAGTCGCAAGGTTTCCAGATTACCTGCCGAAGAGAGGATCCGTTTTCCCTGTATTTGTTCGCCATTATCCAGTTCGACGCAAACGGCATGGTCCCCATCAACATGAATGGTCTTTACACCCGACCGGAGTTTTAGTTCGCCGCCAAGTCCGCGGAACCGTTTCACCAGGTTCTTGAGAATTAACCGCACCCCTTTGTACGGGCGGGCGAAACCTTCGATAAAGATACTTCGAAACATGATGCAAAACTGACCCCAGGCCATGTCGTGCTCGGCTGCGTTTCCGTACCACATTAACGGGCAAAGAATCATTTCGATCAGCAGCGGATCAGAAATGGTCTCCTCCAAGACCTTCCGTCCGGATAATTCGAACGAGGCTTGATCTAAATCGTCGTAATCGGCAATCTTTTCGAGGAGTGCCTCAAAATTATCTACTTGTCTTGGAAACGTTTTCTTGATTTCAGAACGGAGCAGATCGATGTCGTTGTCAAATCGAAGCTCTGTGTTAGGGAAGGCGATGCGAGATCCCTTTTGCGGAGCGAGGGCAAAGTCATCCCATTTGAATCGTAGCTGGCGAAGGATGCGGGCAAGTGGCCCTTTGCGTGCGCCTTTTGCGGTAAAGTTGGTCACCGCGTGGAGTCCGACGTCGTAGTCGCGCCCATTCATTCGGTAGAATGAATTCAGCCCGCCAATCGTATAATGGCGCTCAAGAATGCAGACTTTTTGGTCGTAATGCGCGAGGCGAATTCCGGCGGCTAGCCCCGACATTCCTGCGCCAATAATGATGGTGTCGTACATCGACGATCGTCCAAAAAAATGAGGCTCCGTCGTCACGCGCGGAGCCCATCGAGAATCAAATTTTGTCTGAGGTACCGATTATCCGAACGCCTTAAGAGGCAACACAGTCGACCATTTTAGGGGTAAGATAAGTTACCGTGCTCGCCATCGACGCGAGTTGTGGATAATCTTCTTCAGGTACATTTACACTATATCTTTTTCGTAATTCCATCACGATATCAAGGAAATCCATACTGTCGAGCTCGAGTTGCTCTCGAAAGTCGATTTCATCTTTGAGTGACGTCAGATCCTCATCGGGAGCAATATCAGTCAGAATATCAATGATTACGTTTCTTATTTCTTCAGGTGCCACTCTTATTCTCCATTTCCTTGACAGCTTGTTAGTTACAAACCGTCACGAGTCGTGATCTACTCAGTCTGGTTCAAATCTTAATCCCGTTAATGCTCTAACGGGTTTGATTTGCTACATCTTCCGAATGACCGTTGCCGAGTTAATTCCAAGCATGCCAAACGAGTTGTTCAAAATATAATCAATTGTTTCGATTTCGCGAGCCTCATTTTTAACGAGTCCAGGAAGTTCACACTCGGGATCTAAATCGTCAAGATTGATTGTTGGGTGAACCACTTTGTCATCGAACGCTACTAGATTGCCCGCTAATTCTAACGCGCCAGCTGCTCCCATCGTATGCCCGATAAAGCTTTTTGCGTTATTTATGTGGGTTTTGGTCGAATTCCCAAAAACGCGACGAATGGCGTCGCATTCCAGGGCGTCTCCCATCCCGGTGCCAGTCGCGTGGGTGCTGACGATGTCGATATCTTCCGCATTCAGACAGGCCCGATTAAGAGCCATATTGATGCACTGAGCCTGTCGCTCTGGATTCGGGAGTACGAAATCGGTCGCGTCGGTGTTAATTGCGTAGCCGACAATCTCCCCGTATATTCTCGCGCCTCGCGCCTTTGCGTCTTCGAGTCGCTCGAGGGTGTAAATGCAACCACCTTCGGAAACAACGATTCCATTTCGATTCTTGTCGAAAGGTCGGGATGCTTTGGTAGGGTCATCGTGGGAGGCAAGTGCGCCTTGGCTGGCAAAACCTGCAAAGATCCCGAATGTATGGATGCTTTCCGAAACGCCGCCAGCGAGAGCGAGGTCGCACTCGTTGAGCCGTAACATTTGGAGACCTTGAATCAGGCCTGCGTTACCGGCAGCGCAGGCAGCGCCGATGGTGTAATGGGGACCGGTGATGGACAAATTCAGAGCAATTTCGCCAGCTGGGTTATTGGCGACGGTTCTCGGGTTGTGGTGATGTGACCAGACTTTGGTGTCGTAGTCGAAGCCACGAATTTCGTGAATTTCACTTTCGGTTTCGACGTTTCCATGTTCGGTGACACCAATATAGATTCCGACGCGCGACGAATCAGTATTTTCCCAATCGATACCGGAATCAAGAATTGCCTCGTTCGCACAATAGCATCCAACACTGCCGGCTCTCGTGCCACGACGTAAATCTTTTCGTGTTTGGTGCCGCCGGACGTCAAAATCACAAATCCCGGCTATCGTCTTTCCAAAGTAGCGAATCTCATATTCTTGCACGCCGCTTTTGCCATTGAGCAATGATTCGCGAAAGTCGCTGACGGTGTTTCCATTGGGGGACGTCAAGCCAATTCCGGTTATCACGATTCGCTGGGAATCAGGTAGATCGTCGGGTTTGGGAAACGAAATCATATGTGTCCTTAGGTTCTTAGTTTGATCAACTATAATTTACGTTTTCGCCGGATAATTACAAAGGGTTGGAGCCGATTTGAAGGGGAGAATAACCGGAAAATTACGTTACCGTGACACTCGCCGCGGTTCGAGGACCGATTTTTAAGATGCTTGCATTTTGACCGAATTTTGAAACTTCTGATCTCCATGAATCCGAGATTTCAAAACAAACGATTTTCGCTGTTAGATCCTCGTTAAATCGGTAATTTTTAAAGGCTCTCGGATTGGAGCGCCTGTTGAAGTCGTCTCATTCCCTCGTCATTAGAAACCACCGGCTGATAGTTAAAATCCCGTTTCGCACGACTAATGTCAAAATAGTGGTTCTTGGCGAGTTGAGCGGCGAGGAAACGCGTCATTCTCGGCTCCGCTTCGATATTGAAAAGATGATGAATGGTCTCCAGGGTGTGGCCAAGTCGTTTGGCCCATTGATACGAGATCGAGCGTCGAACACGTGGAAGGTCAACTAAGGCAAGAATTTCGTTTATCCAGTCCCAGCAATTAACAGGGTCGTCTTGGGAAAGAAAATAGGCGCTACCACAAACTGGCGATCCCAGTTCCATGGCCTCGGCGGCCTGAATATGCGCTACCGCCGCGTTCTCGACAAAAATCGTGTCGATAAGATTGGAGCCATCGCCTACGCGGCGAAGCTGATTGGACTTAGCCCGCTGAATTAACCGCGGGATGAGATGGTGGTCACCCGGTCCCCAGATTAAATGTGGACGCAGAGCGCATGTCATGATCTCGTCGTCGTTTGCTTCCAGCACATATTTTTCAGCCAAGGCTTTGGAGTGGGGATAGTGGCAAAGCCAATTCTTCGCATAGGGAGCAGATTCGTCGGTATTACTCTGGTGATGCCCGTCAAATGTCACACTGGGTGAGCTGGTATAGATAAGCCTCTTGATCTGATGCTGGCGGCAAGCCTCGACGACGTTCCGAGTCCCAATTGTATTGGTGCCGTGGAACTGTTTCCAAGGTCCCCAAATCCCTGAGATCGCGGCCGTATGGAAAACCAGATCTTGCTCAGAACAAGCTTCAAAAACACGGTCAAAACTACGGATATCCCCAATGGCTGTGGCAACGTCCATAGATTCAAAAGGCGGGTGAGGCTTGCGCACCATCGCAGTGACTTCGTACCCGCGCTCCACTAATTGCTGGACTAAGCAAAACCCCAGGAATCCGTTGGCTCCGGTTACTAATGCCTTCACGTGAACGACTCTGTGTTTAAATTTACAAAAAACAAGATTTATGTATTAGGTGGCATTAAACTGGACGCCATCCAACGGCACTCAGTTTAAACATCAAACCAGATCTTAACGACCCGTCTTCGGATTTGCACGTATAGAACAGTTGTGCCTACATAGATTGTCTGGCCTCAAATTTCCTTTGGGTGCTGGAATACTTTCGATTTGTTAGGCACTCGATTCGAAGCTAAATTGAAGTATCTGACCGTTCCAATAAAAACAGAGTACAATACTGGAACTTTGTAATCTTAAGGTTTTAAAAGACATGCGACTTTCGGCGAGATTATTTTGCACTTGTTTGCTATTCCTCGCATTTGGCTGCGGACAGACTGAGAGTCCCAGAGAAACACCCAGCGTCGACAAAAACCAGAATTTAAGCGACGAATCCCGATCGGAAGTCGACATTCAGATCCAATCGGTCAATGCTTCTGAGGAGCTTCTACAATCACTTGCCCAGGAGATGAGCCGGGTTCCTAAGTGGTTATCAGCTCCAAACTCGGTCAGCCCGATTCCCTTTGCTGACAAGGTTAGTTACTCCGGAATTGATCGTTTTGATTTCCGGGCAGCACTAAAAATAGAAGATGCCGATTTGGGAAATCACAGCAATTGGCCTTTAACAACCGAAGTAGAGTCAGAGCTTGTCGATCCAGTAAAAATTTGGGAGCCGCTGATAGCGGACGCAACATTAGAGGATTGTCAAATCGGTACGCTTGCGACACGGTTTGTTGGAGACGATTTTGAAACGGACACCAAAATCGAGGGGCGGTTTCGAATAGAGGGTGAGTTGGTGGTTGGCCTACGCGGATATCAAACGCTGCGTTGGGGGAAGAATGACCAAGGCGAATGGAAAATCACCGCGTGGCATCAGAAGAAATTAAAACTGATTGGATCTCGAAGTCCTCTTTTTGAAGAAGTAACGACGCGAGTCATTCCCGACCCAGAGACACGAAGGAAAATTCAAAATTCATCGCACGTCGATCTTATTTTGACCAACACAAAGATCGATAGTCGTCAGTTAAAGGATACCCAGTACAAGTACAAGCACTTTAATGATTGGGAGTCAGCCTATCAGTATCCCGGAGTGAGCGTGGTTGACCTTGATCAGGATGGATTTGATGATTTGTTTGTCACGGATCGCTGGCAGTCGGGACAGTTATTGAGAAATCTTGGGGATGGAACCTTTGAAGATGTGACAGCTAATGTCGGACTTGATGTGAAAAAATTAGCTTGCTGTTCCTTGTTCGCTGACTTTGACAACGATGGCGATTCCGATGTATTTGTTGGCGGAACTCTCGAACCGAGTCAGTATTTTGAGAACGTTCAAGGTCAATTCAAACTCGACGAATCGATGACTGAAGAGTACGAGTTTGTGAAATTTGTAGTTTCCGGTTCCGTCGCTGATATAAATGGCGATGGATGCTTAGATATATATCTGAGTACTTACGGTTTGGGAACGGGAGACTCTACAGAATGGATTGGCGATTCGGTACGGGTGAAAGACCAAGTCAAGATGCGAATGAAAGTGGAACGTTCTCATTTTTTCTTCGATCGAGCTGGTGCGCCCAATATTGTGCTTTTGAATAAAAATGGAAAGTTAATTCGTGCTGAGGTAAGTGACGAGTTGGCGCAATGGCGAAATTCCTACCAGACCGTCTGGTCTGACTTTGATTCTGATGGCGATCAAGATCTGTATCTGTGCAATGATTTCTCCCCCGATTGCTTTCTTCGGAATGATACGGAACGCGGGTCGTTTGAATTGAAATTTACCGATGTTTCTGATGACCTTGTTCCGGGAGGGACCATGGGATTCGGTATGGGAGCGAGCTGGGGAGATTACAATAATGACGGCTTTCAGGATTTATATGTTTCAAACATGTATTCCAAGGCGGGGAATCGAATCGTTGGACAATTTGACGATGTTGATGAACGGGTAAAAGTTTCAGCACGTGGGAACTTTCTTTATCAAAATCTTGGTAATGGGGAATTCAAGCAAGTTGCTGGTTCGGACAACGGATTTCAAAATGTGGCTCAGGTCGGCTGGTCGTTTGGCGGGCAATTTGGGGATTTTGACAACGACGGAAAACTCGATTTATACGTACCCAGTGGGTTCTATACGCCGCCTGATGAAGTCCGAAAAGAAGGAGATTGGTGAAGTTGCCTCTGGCGCTCGGTCGTGCGCACGGATCCAAGTCGAGATAAAGAGTTTGTGTTTTCTGAAGAATGGGGAGGCGGTCTGAACCATTTTGACATTCGCTTATTTGAACGTGAAGAAGCGATTGACGGCGAAGGACCACCTTTTCGCAGCGCGCCTTTCAGCGGTGGGGAACGGAATCGGTTGTTCCTTCAGCGAGACGGTAATTTTGACGATCTTACACTGGTGTCGGGGATTGATTTTCGCGAGGACGGTCGAGGGTTTGCGTTGTTCGATTACGATCAAGATGGGTTTCTCGATATCGTTGTCGTCAGTCCGAACAATCCGCGATTCCGCATCGCCCGGAATATGATTGGAGACCGGCAAGAGAAGCCAAACGGTTTTGTGGATATTGAACTGGTAGGTGGACATGATCGTGCCGAACCCACATTGGAATGGAGTTCGCGGGATCCAATCGGAGCTTCGGTTTTGGTGACCATTGGAACACAAACGAGGATATTTCAGCTATCTTGTGGAGAAGGACTTTCCAGTCAGAATTCAAACCGAATTCATGTGGGGCTTGGTGATGTCGACCAAATTGACAAGATCGAAATCCAATGGCCCAGTGGAAAAAAAACGTCACGCGTTGATGTCCCAGCGGGAAGCCAAATTAAGATACTCGAACGAACTGAGTGACTGATTTCGTTTTGATTAGCTTTTTGCAGTTCAGGTAAACAGATAATGGTTATGAATCAAGTTAACAATCATCGAACCAACTGTGTTTGTCCACCGTCAAAGGGGATTTTGCTGCTGGGATTCGCCCTGTTGATTATTTTCAATGCTGGATGCGAAAAGGAAAAGGGCGTCGAGGTCACCAAGAATCAGCCAGTAAAGGATAAGTCCGCCGATGTAGTCCTGTCACCACAGCAGGTCAAAATTGAAGCAATCGCAGATTCAGAGAATCTATTGCAGGCATTGTCCCCGCAAATGAAGACTATTGTTAGGTCGTTAGGTGATTCAGAGATCGATGTAACTGGTTTTATTCGCGACCGAATTACGCACATTGGACTTGGGGATTTTGACTTTGAAAAAAGCAGTCGAAAGCAACGTACTGAAGCTTCAAATAAAACGGCAGTAGTTTCAGAGTGGCCGATCGATGCCACAGAAAAGTCAATAAATTGGAGCGAGTTACTCGCCCCGCTACTCTCAAGCGGTCAATTTGAAGACGGGCAAATCGGTGTTCTTAAGGGCTCTTTTGTGGAGGGACGAGAACGCTTTGAGATGAAGACAAAGCTCGAGGGTAAAATTCGAGAACCGGATGGCTACTTAATTGGAGTGAAAGGGTATCAAACTCTGACCTGGGAGGTTCGCGACGATGAGAGTTGGGAATTGGTGGGCTGGCGACAAACTCAACTAAAACTGTTTGAGGTAGCCCAACCGCTTTTCGAAAATGTGACCGAGGTCGCAATTCCGGATGAGGCTACGAGGGCTCAGGTGCAAAAGTCTTCGCATCAGGAGTTGATTTTAAAGTTTACCGGCGAAGTAAGCTCGACTAATTCTTTCAAGCATGCTCGCAATGAATATAAAAGCTTCGATGACTGGGAGTCGGCCTTTCAGTATCCTTCGGTAAGTGTTCTTGATCTCAATCAAGACGGATTTGACGACCTGTTTGTAACGGATCGCTGGTCTCAAGCTCAGTTGCTTCAGAACAATGGTGATGGAACATTCGAAGACGTAACGAAGTTGAGTGGCCTGTTGGTGGATGAACTTGCGAATTGCACTTGCTTCTTTGATTTTGATAATGATGGGGATTCGGATGCCTTCGTTGGTCGGTCGATGGGGCCGAGTCTGTTTTTTGAAAATCAGGACGGGACTTTTAATCCGCATGAAGAAAGTAACGAAGTTCTTGCGGACACCCGTTTTGTGCTGGCGGGCTCCGCTGCCGATGTTAATCGAGATGGTTTGTTTTATCTGTAT
>JAPOIJ010000231.1 GCA_029979005.1 Planctomycetota bacterium
CGCTGTTTGGTCGTTGAAATAGGTTATCGGAAAATAATGGTAATAAAAAACGCAACAAGGCTCTTTGTCACTCTGGTTTTTTTAGTATTACTGGCGAGCGAGGTAAATGCTGCTCAGGAGTTAGATGATCCTGCTGTTCCCCTGAATGTTCTTTTGATTTGTATTGATGATCTTAATGACTGGACGGGTTTTCTCGGGGGCTACCCCGGAGTGGTAACGCCCAATATGGACGCGCTGGCGGCGCGCGGTCGAAATTTCGCGAATGCACATTGCGATGTTCCCGTCTGTTCCGCGTCTCGTGCGAGCGTGATGTCAGGGGTTGCCGCGACGACCCACGGTAGTTACGAACTCGGCCCCAAGTACGACGACCTTCCGGCACTAAACAACATCCCTACCATGCAGCGGTATTTCAAAGATAATGGTTATTACACGCTGTCAGGTGGAAAGGTTTTGCACCACGGATTTAGTGGACGATTAGCTGGAGACATCGATCGCTCGCTTGGTAGAAAAAAAGGTCCTAATTCTCCAAAACCGCTCAACCGGCCTGCCGACTGGAGTCGAGCCTGGGATTGGGGTGAGTATCCAGAGGATGACGTCGAAATGGCGGATTATCAATTGGCAAAAAATGCCGCGGCAGCACTACAGGAAACATTTGATAAACCCTTTTTTATGTCCGTCGGTTTCTTTCGCCCGCATGTGCCACTTTACGCTCCGCCTAAATGGTTTGATCTTTACGATGCGAGCCGTTTAGCGTTACCAAACAATCCGAAGTCTGATCTCGACGACTTGCCAAATAATTTTTTAGGAATCAACGATTATGCGGTAGCACCGACCCATGCCGAAGTCGTCCAGCATGGCAAGCAGCGAAGCCTTACCCGGGCGTATTTAGCAACCGTTAGTTTTGCGGATCATTGTGTGGGAATCGTTTTGGATGCGCTTCAATCCAGTCCGCATGCTGAAAACACGGTGGTCGTATTGTGGAGTGATCACGGATTTCATCTTGGCGAAAAACAGCACTGGGCCAAGCGAACACTCTGGGAAGAATCTACACGGGTTCCGTTGTTAATCTCAGGGCCCGGAATCCAGCCGGGCAAAGCATGCCAACAGCCTGCCAGCTTGCTCGATATTTATCCGACGTTAATCGATTTGTGCGAGTTGCCGAAAAACCAATGCCTTGAAGGGCTCTCTCTTGTTCCGCAGCTCCAAGACCCAGCATCAGAAAGAGAGCGACCGGCAATTACCTCTTCGTACTATGGGAATCACTCCATACGTAGTAAGGATTGGCGGTTAATTGTCTATGAAGACGGAGCAAAAGAATTATACGATCACCGAAATGATCCCGATGAGTTTCATAATCTTGCCGGTAATCCCGAATACAAGGTAATTCAAGATCGGCTACTGAAGTGGTTGCCAACAAATACTGCACCTGAGTTCAAAACCAAATCGGAACGTTCTCGAAAGAGATCGAAGTGAGGCTCTCGCTACAATAGATGTTAGGTTGGTTTTTGAGGTGATAGATGGATTGGGTCAGAAAAAACGTGTGCATCAAAAAAATAAATCAACCGATTAGTTTCATCGCGGTTTGTCTAACGGTGTTAATAGCGATTTCGACGAAGGCACAAGCGGATTTTCAAGGAATTGCATCTACCAAGTCCAACCAGGTGGGGGCGGAAAAGCTTCTTGCAGCGTATTGCTTTGATTGCCACGGCGAGGGAGGAGAAGGTGGTCTTAATCTTGTCGGATTGTTGGAGAAAGGCGGTTTTAATGCCACTTTCATATTTGAAAACTTGATTACCAGCAAGATGCCTCCAAGCGACATGGAGCAGCCAACGGTTGCTGAAAAACAGGTGATATTAAAATGGCTTGCCGCCCGTCAGAATGAAACGGCTCCAAGTTCATTTCGCCGAATTAGCAGGCATGAGTTTGTTCATCGCGTGAATGATCTGTTGGGAACCAATCTTGAATTGGCGAATGAAATCCCAGAAGACCGTGGTACGAATGATTTTGATTCTGACCGGCGTATTCAACTAAGTAAGGAACAGATTGAATCCTATTTTTCAGTTGCAGATAAAATGGTTGAGGATGCATTTCCAGTGGATGGTTTTCCCCGGGAAAAAATTTGGATAACCAATAAACTAAAAGACAGTCATGAGACATACAATATCTACGTTCGTGACTACAAGGAAGGCACGCTGTTATCGTGGACTCGAGCGAACAACGGCAACAGTTATTCATTTTTTTACGATAACTTTGAGCCGCCGATAGCGGGATGGTATGACCTGACTTTTGATGCCATGAAGGTAGGTGAATTCGAGGGTGATGTTAGTATTCAAGTTCACGCGGGGAAGTATTACTACGCGGATGACCGACCACAGCCTCAGAGATTGCTTGATGTCATTTCACTTGGTAATCGGCAATTAGAATCTCACACCGTCCGTGTTTTCCTGAATCCAGGAGAGAACGTGTCGGTGCATTGTTACTCACGGCATACGTACCGCAATAAAAATCCCAATGAGGGTGCGTATATCAAGCAACTGAAAGTGCGAGGTCCTATTCGAGAGCAATGGCCGCCAAAATCGTTTCCGACTGTTTTTGGTGAACTACCTCTAAAAATTGCACCCGAGCGAGTGCAAAACAAAGGGCGTGAACCAACCGTCGTTTCGGGCTTCCAATCCAATCTGCAAAAGATTGGTGGAAAGCTAACGGTTAGCAGTTTCCAGAAGGGAATGGAAAAAGAAAAAATGCAGGATGGTTCTAACCGAACATTCTGGCACACTCGATTCGAACCGACCATCGCCGATTCACCCCATTTTGTAATTCTGGAAAACCCGCGGCAGATCGAAATAGAGGGGCTGTCCTACGCCACGTGGTCAGGAGGCAATGGAAATGGTCAAGTGCGAAAGTTTTCAGTCTTTGTTTCCGATGACGGCAAGACGTGGGGTGACCCGATCATCGAAGGTGATCTTGAAATTAGATTGGCAAATGAGCAACCGATCCCTTTTACTAGGCCGACAACAAAACGGTTCATCAAGTTTTTAATTACTGATTCTTTTAGTTTGGATGGCAGATCTTTGGCGTCGATTGGTAAGCTAGATGTCTTGGTAGGGTTTAAGTTAGATCATCCAAAAACCAAAGTAGTTGTTGATGCGAACTCACCTGACGATTTAAAACGAGTCGTTCGCCGATTTGCAGCGCGTGCCTTCTCGTCTAATTTGAGTGATAACGAACTTAAATCTTATTTCGGTTTAGGGCTGCGGCGGTTGGCGAAGAATCAGGAGTTTTCTCAAGCGGCTAAACTGGCGTTGAAAGCCATGATTGTGTCCCCCCGTTTTCTGATGGTGCCTGGCAAGCACTCCAGTCCTTCGCATTCCAAAGTTGCTGCACTCGCCCGCATCCTCTGGTTGTCGGTGCCGGATGACGAGCTCCTCGGTCTCGCGAATGAAGGCCCAATCAGCGATGAAGTGCTTGATGGTCAAATAGAACGCATGCTGAGTGATCAAAAAAGTAACCGAATGGTCGAATCGTTTTGCGAGCAATGGCTTAATCTAAGGTCGTGGCGAACGATTACGCCTTCGCTAAAACTTTATCCGCATTACGACGACCTTTTAGATTATTACCTGCCATTGGAAACGACTGCTTACCTGGAGTATTTAATACGGGAAAACTTACCGGTGGGTAATTTAATCGATTCAAACTTTTCGATTTTAAATCAGCGTTTGGCCAGGCACTATGGAATCGAAGGTGTTGTTGGACAGAAAATGCGTAAGGTTTCATTTTCCTCCGAGGTTCCACGTGGCGGTCTGTTGACGATGGGGAGCGTGTTAAAGGTGACCACCGATGGGTTTGTGACTTCGCCAATTTTGCGAGGCGCGTGGATTTCGAAGAACATTGTAGGCACACCCCTTTCGCCACCACCTGAAGAGGTGAAGGCGATTGAGCCAGAGCATGGAAAAACCGCTGCTACGCTTAGGGAACAGGTCGAACGACACAAGAGTGATCCGGCGTGTTACGCTTGTCATAAGAGCATCGATCCTTATGGTTTTGCGCTTGAGAATTTTGATACCACTGGTGGGTGGCGAACAAAATACCGCGTTGAGAAACCACACCGTGGAACATTTCAATTCCGCTTGAATGGTTACTACGATCTTGCCCAGGAGGTAGACGCGTCAGGGGAAATTGGCAATCAGGAGTTTGAAAACATTTTTGGTCTGAAACAGGCTTTATTGGTAGACCATAAAAAAGTGGCCTATAATTTTGCAAAGAAGTTTTTTGAGTTTGCCAATGGCTACAAGCCAACGCTTAAACAGCGGATCGATTTATTCAATTTAATTGAAAATGATCCGGATGACTGTCGAGTACGGGACTTGATCAAAAAGGTACTCGTATACTCGCTTGAGGGAGAAGAGAGATGAGCTATACAAGTCGGCGAGATTTTCTGAAGTTTGGTGCGGCTCTGCCACTAGCTCTCCATTCGCTCGATCTTCGCAAAGCGATACCTAAGCGAGCAACGCCACCACGTCGCGTCATGTTCATCTGTAATTCCCTTGGATTCTATCGTTCTAATTTTTTTCCGGGCGTTCGAGGTGATTTGGCGAGCTCGAAGTATCTGGCTGAAATTAAGACCAGAGATAAGTTAACGGTTTTTCAAAATCTCTTTCATCCCGGGATGGAGACGAGTAATCACGACTCGGAGAAATCATTTTTGACGGGAGTCCCTAAACCCGAGTCTCCGAATTTCATTAATTCTATTTCCGTAGATCAAGTTCTTGCAAAGCAGATCGGAACTGAGACACGGTTCCCATTTCTTTCCCTTAGTATTTACGATCGAGGTTGGGGGTGTTCGTGGAATAATAGGGGAGTGGCAATTCCCCCCATGCATGACGAGGCGAAGGTCTTTGATAAGCTATTTGGAAAAGAAGATTTACTGGCGAAACGCCAACAAATTGCCAATGATCAACTGGTGGTGGACTCTCTCTATCGAGATATAAAAACGTTGGAGAAGTCGGACAGTGATGCTGCCAAGATTGATTCTTATCGAGTGGTAATCACTGAACTTGAGAAACAGATTGAGCACGATGCGTTTTGGTTGAATGCACAAAAACCGGATGTGCCCAATACTCTAAGCACCGATGTGGAGTTTGCTTTTTCGAATAAGATCAAGAATATGCTTGAGCTGTCGAAGCTCGCTTTTCAAACGGATTCCACGCGTGTAATCACATTTTCAATGGACTGGATTTATGGTGCGATCAAAGTTCCCGGTGCGACGGGAGGCTGGCACACGCTCTCGCATCATGGTGGAAAGAAAGACGTTCTCGAAAAATTATTTAGAATTGAAAGTGACATTATCCAGCATGTAAATCAGTTTCTGGCTGATTTGGATGGAATCAAAGAGGGTGACGGAACGTTGCTAGATCACACGACGGTAGTGTTGGGCAGTAATTTCGGTGATGCGTCCAATCACACCTGTAATAACCTCCCTACGATTGTGGCGGGTGGCGGCTTTCATCATCAATCACACTCGGTTCTGGAACGCCCGACCCCACTTTGTAATTTGTGGCTGGAAATACTGAACGAACATAACGTGGACGTAGGTCGATTTGGCAGCGGTGATCAGAATTTAAATCTTCTTGCTAGTTAACG
>JAPOIJ010000295.1 GCA_029979005.1 Planctomycetota bacterium
AATCGACTCAACTCAACTTCATAAAGCTGCTGTAAAACATCGACCTCATCTGATTCAGGAACGCGAGCAACACAACGCTGCATCGCATAAGCCAGTTGTGCTCTTAATCCGCCGGCTCCCTCAAATCGACTGACAACCGTGGAAGCCAATGCCACAGCCATTTCAACGAACGCTTGATCATTCAGTAGAGTCAGCGCCTGTAAAGGCGTATTACTCCGTGGACGTTCAATCACGCAAGCCGCCCGGTCTGGCGCATCAAAATTAACAAAACTTGGATACGGCGCTGCCCGCCGCCAAATTACATAAACTCCCCGACGGAAACGATCTTCATCCTTTGCAGCGTTCCATTTCGGACCATTGCGCCCAACGGTTCGCCAAATATTATCTGGCTGGAACGGCATTACTGGCGGCCCCCCCATTTTTGTAGATAGCAAACCGCTAATCGCCAATGCATTATCTCGAATCATTTCGGCCGGCATTCGAAACCGGGGGCCGCGGGACAGCCAAACATTCTCGGGATCTCGCGAATTCAAATCCCCGTTCGACTGCGAGGTTTGACGAAAAGTACTCGACATTACAATCAACTTATGGATATGCTTTCTCGACCAACCAGACTCCATCAACTCGACCGCCAGCCAATCCAATAACATCGGATGCGAAGCAGGTTCGCTTTGCGTGCCAAAGTCTTCGCCCGAGGCCATCAAACCTCGCCCAAAATAACTCGCCCACCAGCGGTTCACCGCCACCCTCGCCAGCAACGGATTTTTTGGATCGACCATCCATTTTGCCAAGCCCAGCCGATTATCAGGCAGCTCTTTATTCCACGAATGAAGGACAGCCGGAACACCTGCCTTAACCTTTTTACCGGGACTGAGATAATCACCTCGAGTTAATTTAAACGTTTCACGGGGCTTATCCATTTCCTGCATGACGAGTGTCGTTGGTGGCTTCAACGCCTCCAGCTTCTTTTCAACAACTGAGATTCGACTTTGCAGTTTTAACAGTTCTGGCTGACCTTCACTGAGAAACTCATCCAGTTTTTTCTGTTGACCAGCATTCAGTTTCTCTAACTTCAAAATATTTCTAATTTCATCCGATACCCCTAGCGTACTCACGTCATCCGCTGTTGCGAGCAAACGAAACCGGCCGATTGTCCGACCTCGCCCATAATTTTGATCTAACAAAAACCGCATTGAGCCATTTGAGTTTGTCAATTTCAGTGGGGCTTTAAAACGAAACGCCGCCCAGTGATCTTTAAAAAATTGCTGGCCAATCGCCCAGCCAGTTTTCTGATCCCCGTCGATTGCCTTACGGACTTCCCAGTTTTTCTGCGAATAATCAGCAAACGATTCATCCAACGGAATCACTTCAAATTCATCTACTTCAGCCGTTAACGAAGTGCCTGCCGAGACAACAAACTCACTAAGAATAAAATTGGGCCGCTCAACATCTCCGCGCCCCGGCCCCGTCCCCGGCAACTCTTCATGGGTCAACGCTTCAATTCGAACCGCAGTGACCAGTGGCAATTCATTCGATACGTCGACGGTGTAACGACTGGTTCCCGGCAACAAACCTCCCACTAGAACAGATTGATCTTCGAGAACCCGATGTGTTTCGCCACTGGCCGTGCTGAAATTCAATATTTTTAGAGGCGTCCACGTTATCTGATTTTGAATCTCAGAGGCCAATTTCGATTTCAACTCTTCCAGTTTTTCACGCGCCGCATTCCCAATGCGTTCCTTCTCCTGTTTCAATTTTGCTAATTCATCGATTAATGAATCTTGCTTCAACTTTGTCTTTTCATCGACGGAGAGGTCCATTTTGGGCCCATAAAAATCATAGGAAACACCCGATGTCAATTTAACTTCGACGGGGGTGTTATTGAAAAAAGAAAACAGGCCGAAATACTCTTCCTGTGAAAACGGATCGTACTTGTGGTTATGACACTGACAACATTCGAGAGTCGTACCCAAAAAGACCGTTCCCGTCGTATTTACGCGGTCAAAAACCTGATTGACTCTATTTTCTTCGGGATGCACGCCCGCTTCAACATTACAGGTTACCGTGCGATGAAAACCGGTTGCGATTCGCTGATCCTCAGTCGCATCGGGCAATAAATCCCCGGCCAATTGTTCTATCGTAAATTGATCAAACGGTTGATCTTGGTTAATAGAACGAATCACCCAATCACGATAAGCCCAACTTTCTCGAATCTGGTCTGCCTGATAACCGTTGGAATCCGCGTACCGCGCTGCGTCAAACCAGGGAGTCGCCCAACGTTCACCATAGGCGGGCGAATCAAAACAGTCGTCGACAAATTGCTCAAATTTTTCCTCGCTCGGATTCCTTAAAAATGCTTTCACCACCTCAACTTCAGGTGGAAGCCCCGTCAATGCCAAAGAAACCCGTCGAAGCATCTGAGCATTCGGCGCGTCTCCAGAAAGCTTCAACCCCTGACTCGCCAATTTCTTGGCAACAAAATAATCAACTTCATTACGTAATCGCGCAGAATCTTCAATTGCTGGAACTACTGGGCGGACAGGAGCGACATACGACCAGTGCTTGGATTCAGAGTTCTTCGACCAGTTTGCCCCCTCCGCGATCCACTTCACAATCAAGTCAATTTCTGGTCGAGTCAATCGCTTCCCTTCCGGAGGCATCATCTCACCCGGGTCGCGACTGGAAATACGTGAAACGAGCGATCCAGCCAATGGTTCACCTGAAACGATCGCAAATTCACCTGAATCCAATTCAACCATCGCATCATCGCGACTGGTAAACAGCAATCCCCCTTCTCGACTCGTTGAGCCATGACACTCAGCACACCGAGAATCCAAAATCGGTTTAATCTGTTTATCAAAATCAATTTCATCTCCGATCGAGTTAACCTGCAAAACAATGCACGTCACGCCAACGATCGAAAACAACTTAGATAAGTTCAGCATTTAGACCCTAACCCAATAATAAATGAACGCCTCAATCCTAACGTTTGACACTCTTCCATTCAAATTTACCGCGCGACGACGCTGACTCCTACTCGGTCTGAAACTGTATGGAAAATGGTCACTGGTAAAACCCTCAATGAAAAAACGATAAAACCACAATCGCGATTTTGATTCAATAAAAAAGCCACGTCGAAATCGACGTGGCTTCATCCAAATAATCTGGT
>JAPOIJ010000177.1 GCA_029979005.1 Planctomycetota bacterium
CAATTTAAATTGATTGGAGCCGATCGAAGGAAGAATCTGCTGAATTTGGCTCTCGTTAGGTAGCTTGCCTTGTCGTTTTTCAAAGCCCCACAATTTTGTCAGTGGTCCAGATGTAATATCGAATGCACCTTCCGTGTCTTGGAAGATTGTTTTTGCCAGAGATAGAAGTTCGAATAAGCGTTCTTCAACTGTGATTGCCTGCCCAAAAGCCGTGCGATTAAGCTGACTAAGCTCGCTGTGATCTCGATAGATGGTAAGTTGATCTTCAAGTAAATCGATAAGCTGGAACGCCTCCATTGTGGCAATACCTGCGTGTCGGTATTGATGCAGATTGAAGTATATTTCAAACTCGCATGCCATCGCATTTTTAGAGTAGTACTCAAGGTAGCTGGATTGACGGGTTTGAGAGACAGTGGCGATGTTCTCATCTCTGTCCAAGCCGTCGAGTACTTTTTCCGATTCGCGCCGAATGGCATCGATCGCGCTGAAACCACGCAGGAACTCTCGACGACTCGACCCGTTTTCAC
Organism: Planctomycetota bacterium; assembly: GCA_029979005.1. Lineage (GTDB taxonomy): Bacteria > Planctomycetota > Planctomycetia > Pirellulales > Pirellulaceae > Mariniblastus. The sequence goes on from JAPOIJ010000177.1 coordinate 528, forward strand.
TCAGCTTATTTTCGATGGGGCCGTTCGGATTTTCCGGATTGGGTTCAGAATCTGAATTCATGTGTTAGCTTTTGGATTGCAGGCGACCACAAGGATAGAGGGCGTTGGTGCCGTTTAGAACGATTAAGCCTTAAAAAGGTATCCTATACTTTATCAATAATGGCATTTGGAAGTGAGATTTTACTGTTGTATTACGCAGAATAGACCTTCATAATTATTGTGTTCTAAGCTGCGAGACTTTTATTTTCGGAAATTTATATGTGTCGAGAGACGTTGATAGTCTGGTTTTTGATCTTTTCTACCTTCGCTGGTGGCACGATTGCGGCAACTCAGGTGCAGGAGCGCAAGTCCAAAAAGGTAACCCGTGTAAAACGACCCAAGTTTTCCGAAAAAGACTGGGACGGTATTTACTTTCGGAATCTTTTTGAGGATGGGCTGGTTGGCCCCCGGCCTGCGCAACTAATGCCTGGCGAGTCGGCTGGAACTAAAACGGCCGGTGGATTTGAGACAGAAGGTGGCGACTCAGCCGTTTCCGAGACGACTTCTCAATGGTCGGGACTGGTGTCGGCTTCCACAATCGAAGACGAAGTGAAAGCAATTCAAAAGCGATTGGCGATGGAAGTTACGACTCCTGTGAAATTCAAGAGTGAATACTCCAAAGCACATCAATCATTTTCAATGCTGTCGATGTTGTTTGGCATTGTCCGTGAGTACGATTCAGATGTGAGGTGGAAACGCTTTGCCAATGAGGCGCAGATTTCATTCGAACGCGCGGCCGCGAATTCACGAGTTGGCACGATTCAGGCGTTCGAAAGTTGTAAGCGGCGCAAAGGTGATCTTGAGGAGATGGTTCGCGGTGGAAATTTCAACGCATCTGAAAAAGCACCTGAAGAATTAGACTGGTCGGCGGTGGTTGATCGTAGTCCGATTATGAAACGGCTTCAGCAGTCGAAAGAGTTGTTGAAGCAAATGAGTGCCAACGAAAAAGAGTTTTCCGATGGTACTGAAAAGATCTTCCACGAATCAGAATTGGTGGCCGCGATGGGATATGCGTTAATGAAAGAAAATATGACCGACGCTGATGACGACGGTTATCTTGATTTATCAAAAGCAATGATTGAAGCGGCTAGTCAAACCAAAGCCGCGGTGCTTAATAACGATTACGATGCCGCATCGACCGCGATCAATTTGATAGATCAGTCGTGTAATAATTGCCATGACGAATGGAAGTAGGAGTTTAAGCTATGAAAGAGCTAAATGATTTGTCACCTTGGATTCACCCCAAGGCACAAAATTGGTTTTACGCTCTTTTTAGAAAAACGAATCTGGCAATGGTCATTGATGATGAACTTCAAAAGCCGGAAGGGGCGATTTCTTTAGACCAGATGCGAATGATACTTGCGTTTGGACTATTGCTTGGTCGAAACGAGATGTGGCCCGAAAATGAACGCGGAACTCTGAAGGCGATCTTGAGGAGGGCACGGCAGATTGCGAAGGCGCCACCTGCCTCCTCTACCGGGAAACCGTTAACCATGGCGGAACATCAGTCGTACAATAACACGTTAGAAGAATTCAAGCTTGAGATTGAACTGCTTAGTCGGCGATTGGGAATGTCAAATCGCCAGTCTGCGATTAAGCCACCAGCGTCTTGGCAACCCTTTTGGGAGTAAGTTATGCGAGATCAGAACGCGATGGAAGTCGTTGCTCCCTGGGAGTCGGAGGATGGGCGGCGTTGGCTAGAGGAACTCACCCCCTGGAACCAGGCCATGCGGTTAATCCACGGCACGCTTCAATTGGAGACAAAAAAGCATCCGCAGGAAATCCGGGCTGCCGCCTCGCTTGTGGTTATGTGCTGCCGTGATAATCTTTGGCCGACTCGAGATGAGAATCACATCGACCGTGTATTGGAATTGGCCGCGCGCCAGTTGACCAGTATCAAACAACTTTATGAGAACAAGGCGAGGTCCAATCCTGAGATGATGACCAATCGAAACTATAGAAACCTCTTGGTTTCGATTGATCAGGAAGTACGAATTCTCGAAGCCCGAATGTCAGACCCAAAACCATCGATGCCCAATGAAGCACCGGTTAGTTGGGGTAATATTTGGGCTTAAGCATTAATTTGCTGCTATTACTTGGAATCAGCTCAAATTGGCGGTGCCGATTACAAGAATCGCCTGCCAGACGTTTTACGGTTATTTTGTGGGAAGGTTGTAAAAAGAAATTTGAGGTTCCGCATTGGCGTTTTTGACAAAATAAATCGCGTGCATCATTCTTGGCGGATCCTCGTTAGTGCCCGGGTGAATTCTGCTGAAACTTACTTGGAACCGGCCTGCCGGCAGCTGCGAGGTTAGGCGCATTTCATCGATCTTAAACGGCTCGATGCCGAGGTTCTTTTTTGAGATCTCTGCATTGATCGCTTCCAGCACTTTAGGTCCGCGATCACCAAGGTTTACCTTGGAAATAATTGTTTTGCATCGTTTTTCGATAGATTCGCATTTTTTGACCTCATCAAAATTTGGAAAGCTCTTGGTGGCGGCCCACAAAGAATAAATTTCAACTTCATGAATCCTTCCGTCAAAATTCCCGGAGAAGATGGAGCTGTAGCCATCAGTAATTGCGGTCGCTCCATTTTTGTTCATCCGCTTCTCTATATCGGCGGAATTCAAATTGAAAAAGTCGTTCTTCTTCAGAAGGAATTCTTTGAATTCCTGGATTTCGGTTGGGCTGAGTTTTGCTTTCCGATCAGGTACGCCAGCGTCACCGGTTACAACAATGTCTCCGTTATCAAAAATGCGTAATTTATCAATGGGTTGATTAGCGCCCCTCACGCCGCCTGAAACTCCGTATCGAAAAATCGGCTTTACGTCTTGGATTGATGGGCCGGTTGAAAGCGTCCGTTGTCTGATTTCATCGTTATGAATGTGGTCAATCGTCTCGAAGGCGAGAGACAGCTTGGGTGCCAAACAGGCTGCAAAGATTGCCGCTGCGACTACAATTAGATTGATTAATCGGATTTGGGCGTGTCGTCCTAACATTTAGAATCCTGCTTGTGTAGTTGCTCATTGAAACTCCTTGGCGTTCTGCTTTCGCGTCCGAGCAAAGAGTAGGTATGGTTGGGTTAATTCAGTTGTCGTTCAATTTCACGCTCAAGGTTGGAAATGCCTATATTGCCCTCAATCAGATTTTTTTTACTGTCCAGCAAGAAAACCGCGGGTTCGGTAGAGATGCCTAGTTGATGGGCGAGCGGACTGTCTTCCACGCTTCCCGGTTCATGTAGTTGAACCCAGTCGATTTCAGGATGTTGTTTTAAGAAATCCAGGAACTTTTTCGTTCCTTCTGCAGCATTGGGGCCTTCGATGTTACAACCGATGATCGTCAACTCGTCTTTATATTTTTTTGCAAGTCTTGATAGCTCTTTGATATCCGTCTCGGGACAGCACCAGGTTTCCCAAAAGTGCAGGATAATGATCTTCCCTTTCGTTTTTGAGAGATCGAAAGGCTGTCCGTTTGCCTTTTTTGAGGAAAACGAAATTCCCTTTTTTCCGCCACTTAATCTTGCAATCGCTCCCTGAGAACGACGGCCATATTTTGTGTTCGGAAAGCGTTCAAGGCAGGACTTGTATAGATCAATTGCGGTGCTGAGATCGTCGGTGGAATTTACTTCATCGTGAACCGCCAGTTGGATGAGTGCGTCTCCGGATTTCTCGCTTTTGGGGTATTGTTTTTGGAATTTGTCCAAATTTGAGATCATTTTTGCATACGCGGACTCACGCTCTTTGCTATTGCCCATGGAATTAGCGCGTCCGTATTCGGCAAAGAGGCTGCTCCACACGACGTAGTCGAGCCCAGTCGAGTCCTTTTGGTTCGCAACAAATTTCCCGAGGTACTCCAGTCCGTCGTCAAAACGTCCTTGTTGGTAAGAGTGGGCGACAGAATCAGCCAGATTCTCTAGCCAGTTTTGTTTCATTTTGGGGTCGTCGGTTTTAAGGTAGAACTGAACGAAGATATCGGCCTTCTGTTTTTCCAATTGCTGAACGCGAGCTCCTTTCGCGGAGGCAAGTTTCTCATCCAGCTTGGTGAGCTCGTCATAAAGTTGCGAAAGATTTTCTCCTGTAACAGTGGTCGTCGCAGCCGCGGCACTGGTGGTTCCATATTGAGGTAAGGGGAAAAAGACCCCGCCACTCGAAAGGGGAGTGTTGGGATCAACAATCTCGGGCAGGTCTACCATCCGCCAGACGTTTCCGACTCTAACTAAAGAGCCGAGTGCAATCTGATTACCTTTTTCCGATTCGAAAAAGCAAGAAGCTTGATCATAAATCACTAGATCGCGTCGATTGCCGAACGAGCCGCCCGCCATCAGCTGCGGCCTGCCATTGCCAGCATCAAGGAATTTTGACTGACGATCAATGACCTTTTGCTGCCTGGCCATTTTGTCGAATTCCGCTATTGCGTTTTTTATTCTTTTACTGACTTCACTATTTAATTCTTCACCAAGCTGAAGGGCGGCGAGTTCAGAAGAAGTGAGTAATAACCGTTTAAATCGATCGGAATCGCGGGACCGAATTGCCTCAAAGCATTCGTAGGCGACTTCCTCAGCGGAGATCATTTTCCAGCTATCAATCTCGCCGTCCTGATCGGGGTCGACTCCCCAGCGTGTACCGGCCGGGCCAATCCAGCGGTATTGGTCGGTGCGTCCGTCAAAATTGGTGTCCAAGTCCCGATAGACCTCGAGGCCGTTATTAAAGTAAGCCCAATGATCCAGCTTGTTGTCGCCATTGGTATCGACGAATCGTCTCAAAATTCGTCCGCTATTGTGATGGACCACAAATCCCGCCGGATCCTGGGTCTTGGCAAAAACGCATTCGTCAATCACGTCATCCGAGGGTCGTTCGTAATTAACATCCTGTTTTGCTTCAATGGACAAGGCCTTTTTCAGTGGAGCATCCTGACCAAACGATTTTTGAATGCCAGGCCCGGTAAGCAAAACTACAGTGCACGGGATAATGGCTGTGGCAAAAACCAAACGGAACGAAATAGAAGTAAATCCAAAACTCATTGACCGCACCTGTATGTCACTCTGTTAGTGTAAATCCTATCAATTCAGTTGGCGGGATCGATACTCCGGCCAACTGCATTTGAATACGAAAACGCAAGATCAGCGTCGTTGTGTGTTGGCGACGCGATCCTAAGGTTCGATAAGACTACCTGATTTGGCCGTTACGAATAAAGACTGGATTTTGCCGGAGGCCGCGTTTTAAATAAGTCGTTGACTGGAATGTTTAAAACTGGAGGAGTTGCGGGGGAAAAACAACTTGCCGTATTGGTGATCGTCAAAAATTAAGTTCATTCGAGTTTGTTTTGCAGATCAAAAAACCAGTTTTTTAGCAGGAAAAAACCGTGTGTCATCCTAATCTCTCAGCGATATTAAGAATTTTTTAGGAACATGGAATTTGGGGTTGGTTTTCGGCGACAATTTGACGATAAATTGAGCTTAACAGTCCGTTTGACAGTCAAAAATGAGTTCCTAGAATACTCCTTTCAGATTTTGCTTTGTTTCTCTAAGAAGCGTCGAGCCAAAACAGGAAAAGGAGTAGAGTTGGGTAAACTGACAAATGGGTTGTTTACTTAAACTTCACGATTTCTGGCACAATAGGTTGCCACGAGTCAAATGAGGGCGTGTAGCTCAGTTGGTTAGAGCGCGTCGCTGATAACGACGAGGTCCCAGATTCGAATTCTGGCACGCCCACTTGTTTGGCTTCATGAGGTTGAAAACACTGGGATAGATGGTTATCTTGGGATAAATCAGGGGACGTAGCTCAATTGGTAGAGCACCGCCTTTGCAAGGCGGGGGTTAGGGGTTCGAGCCCCCTCGTCTCCACTGAATCAAGCCTTCCTTTTGGGGAAGGCTTTTTTTATGCGCCGACGGGAATAGTGCCGTTTAAATGCTCTCAAATACCCATTAAATTCGGTTTATTTGATAGAACCGCTGCGAAAATGATGTGGAAACTTTTTGCCGCGTACGTTTACTGAGGTACACTTACCTTCGGGCCTCAATCCACTTCCAACTTAATAAGATCAGCTAAAACACCTGACACTTCGAATCGGCGCGACGAAGTAGACCATTTCATGGGGCCAAGATGTCAAGACAAGCGGTTTTTGAAGCAAGCCTGAGATACTTTCTTCAGCCGATCGGCGAATTTCTCGATGACCCATCGATCACTGAGATAATGGTGAACGGTTATCGGCAGGTGTTTGTCGAAAAGAAAGGGCAGATTCAAAACACGGCGTCAACTTTTCACAGCGAAGACGCCCTGCGATCAGCGGTCAACAATTTGGCTCAATCAGTCGGCCGCGAAATCAACGAGGATCATCCTGTTCTCGATGCGAGGTTGCCGGATGGTTCCCGGGTACATGCTATTATTCCACCAAGTTCACGCGTGGGAACCTGTTTGACGATTCGAAAATTTTCGAGTGAACCTTTAACTCTCGATGACCTGATGGGTTTTGGAAGCCTGACCGAATCGGCCCGTGAGTTTTTAGAGATTTGTGTGCGGTTGCGAAAAAATGTCATCATTTCGGGCGGAAGTGGTACTGGGAAAACGTCGATGTTAGGCGCACTCTCCCGGGCAATTCCTGAGACTGAACGCATCATTGTTATTGAAGACACTTCTGAACTAAGACTTCATCAAGAGCACTGCCTTTATCTTGAGGCACAGCCTGCCACCAAATCGACGCAATCGGAAATGGACATTCGCGAGCTATTCCGGGCGTCCTTGAGAATGCGGCCTGATCGGATCGTCGTTGGTGAGGTGCGAGCGGGCGAAGCGTTAGATCTTATCCAATCGATGATCAGTGGGCATGAAGGTAGCCTTTCGACGGTTCACGCTAGTTCTGCTGTCGATGCGATGGTTCGTTTAGAAACCTTGTCACTGATGTCAGATGTGAAAATTCCAGTCTACGTAGCGAGAGCTCAGGTTGCTTCTGCGATCGATGTTATTATTCAGTTGACTCGATCCAATGAAGATGGTCGACGAAGAATTCATGCCATAACAGAAGCCAAGCGTTTAACTGCTGATCAACAGTATCAGTTCAATGAACTCTATACGTTAAAGCCAATGAACGTTGACGCGGATCCCGACTCAGACGAGCGAGTTGAGATGCAATTGACGCCTACTGGGAGTGTTCCACAGTTCGGCGAAGAACCTTATGAAAGCGGGATGGCAGATCGAATTCAGGCATCGGCGTCGATGTGGAAACGACCTAACACAACAAATTAGTGGATTCGGGAAAAGCCAGGCCAGATTTATTGACCAAGAGACATGATATGAAATTTTGTCAATGCTCCGAGAGTAGGAAACGAATTCGCAACCGAACCGCGGTTGCTAGTCTGGATTTGGTATTGGTTCTTGGAATCATTTTACCGCTCGCGGCATTCTTATTTTATTTGTTGCCTCGAATGATAAAGCTTGTGTATGAAATGACTATTACACTCATCGGTTCGCCATTGATGTAGAAATCGATTGGTGTCCGGGTAAAAAGATCAAAGCTAGTAAATTTTTAATAAAGGAAAAAGAGATGAAGCGAATGTTGGACGTGAAACGCGTTTTGACGCGAATCCACAACGATGAAAAGGGAGGAGTTAGTCTAGAAACTATCTTAATTATTGGTGCAATCGCCCTGCCAATTTTGATTTTTCTAATAACTGTTGCCTGGCCTCGTGTGAAAAACTTCTTCGAGCAAGGCATGAGTGACTTGGAGAATGGATCTATCAACGCGCAAAGTCAGTAAAAAAGCACAGCTATGATTGCGACTTATGTCTTACTGTGTTGGGCAGTTATTGCGACGCTTACGGATGTGACGCAGCAGAAGATATATAACTGGACGACTTACAGTGGGATGGTGTTGGCAATGACTCTGTCCTGCGGGCAAACGTTGCTTAAGTCAGATGTTTACTCCGGGGTTGGCCTCGGAGATTCACTGGCAGGGTTTGCGGCTTGCGGCGGGATTATGTTGATTTGTTTTTTGTTATTTC
>JAPOIJ010000110.1 GCA_029979005.1 Planctomycetota bacterium
CAGGCAAAAATGAAAGGACTAAAACTATCCGTTTTTATCAGTCCCAACGTCCCTAAGTGGTTAGACGGTGACGTGTTTAAAATTAGGAAGTCCCTTACCAATCTAATTAGTAACGCCATCAAGTATTCCCACGAAGGTCAAATTCAAGTTGCAGTTATGGCTTCAGAAGAAGATGCCAACGCAATTAATCTATCTTTTTCGGTCTCGGATCAGGGACCCGGCGTCGCGGTTGAGGATCGACCGCTTCTTTTCAGAGAGTTTTGGACAAAAGACGCCCCCGGTACAAACAAAATTGCATCGACGGGACTTGGATTATCTATTACGCGTGGTCTCATCGAGCAAATGGGAGGAGAAATCGGGATGAAACCGGCCGAGTCATCAACGGGTTCCATCTTTTGGTTTGACCTTACTTTGAATCGATCGAAACAAATCGACCAAGCAGATCAACACGCGATCGAATCCGATTTCCAACAATATTCTGCCCGCTTGCTAATCGTGGATGACAATAGCGTTAACCGGAAAGTTGCGAATCTGATGTTCAAAAAATTCGGTTTGACTATTGAGGAAGTCAACTCGGGACAGGAAGCAATAGCCGCCATGGATGACCCGAGATTTGATATCATCCTGATGGATATTCAAATGCCTCAAATGAATGGGCTCGAAGCAACTCGATTGATCAAGGAGAAACTCGGAGAGGAGACTCCAAAAATCATTGCCTGGTCAGCTAACTGTACTGAAGAGGATATCGTCGAATATCGAAATGCCGGTTTAGATGATATTCTGACCAAGCCCGTCAATAAAAAAGCGATTGCTCAACTTCTGCATCGAGTCCTTAACTGAATCGACTCAATCGTCCTAACCGGCCGGCCCTAAACCCCGGCACTTCTTGAACAAATTACAACAAAGAAAAGCGAGTAATTTGACCTGGCAACACCCTCTGTTTTTCAAATTTTCAACGACTTAACATCGGCGTTGACCATTTCCAGACGAACCACCATTCGTGAACGTCAATTAGTACGTTTCGCCTTCAAAACTCCTGCAGCATCGAGTCGAACGACCATGCCCGAGATCTTTCCGTCCTCACCAATCTCAAACTCCAGGGTTCCTGCTGACTCTTTAAACTCGAATTTTGTCGCGGCGAGAGCAACCAACGTTAAGGGAGTGTTGCCATGAAACATGAACACCAAACGCTGATTTGACTTAATGACTCTGTGCCCACCATATTTTCCAACCAAACGCTCAGCATCTGCGTGGGTAAGTTCAAAGTCCACGGCAAGTTGGGCTTTCGGTTTTTTCGTCTCCTCGAGGTTTCGAACCCAAATATTTCGATAGCGAACCGGATTGCCGTGATCCTGCAAACTGAGCGGTCCTTCCGTTTTTCCTGCCATCTTTCCGTAATCGCTGAAACGAATCCAATTCGTCGGGCCGAGTGCGTCGTTCCCATCCTGAATCAATACACCATTGTGAAAAACCGTTAACCGTGCCGCACTGATCAGTGCGCCTTTCTCGCTAAAACGAGGTCGTTTAAAAACGATGTCGTAAGTTTGCCACTCGCCGGGCTTACGACTTGCATTAACTAACGGAGGATACTGCCCGTAAATCGATCCGGCGCTTCCATCGGAGTAGGTGGGATTTTCGAAACTATCGAGAACCTGAACCTCAAACTCTCCCATAAGAAACACACCACTATTACCCCTACCCTGGCCGTTTCCCTTAACAGTTTTGGGAGTGGCAAACTCAACGTGTAGCTGGCAATCACCAAATTTTTGTTTGGATACGATGTACCCGCTACGAGGCACCGACTCCATCGCCCCATCGACTACTTTCCACTTTGGATCAGCACCATTGGAGCTAACCCATTGAGACAAGTCGGTTCCATCAAACAAAACGATTGCATCACTCGGTGCTCCCCCCGGCTTCATGCTCGCAGTTACAACCTTCGGTTGAGGCCGACTAAGGTCGTGGCTCTTCCAGCCAGTTGAAAGTTGCCCATTCGCAACGGAGCTGAGCAGCAATACGGTCAAACAAAAAGGGCTGATGATGTTACGCATTTTTAGACCTACAAATCGAATTTGGCAAATAAGGACGTTTACTTGGACAAGAGCTATTTGATCATTTATTTAAATTTTCGGTATTTGGCTCTCCAGCTCTCATCACGCATCCCCGTAACCGTCTCGTCTTTATAGTGCACTCTCAACCGTTCAAGTTCCGATTTCATCATCGCAACCTCCTGTTGATATGCGGGGTCATCATATACGTTATTCAGCTCATCCGGGTCTTTTAAGAGATCGTAAAATTCCCATTCACCAAACTCGTAAATTTGAATCAACTTGTACCGTTCATTACGCACGCCATTGTGTTTGGGGCACATATGAACGCTTGGATATTCATAGAAATGGTAATACAAAGAGGTTCTCCAATCACTGACTTTCTCACCCCTTAGCAAAGGTACGAGCGACCGACCCTGCATGTCCGCAGGAATCTCGGCACCAGCCATTTGGAGAAATGTCTCAGCGTAATCCAGATTCTGAACAAGATTGCTGTTCACGCTTCCGGGTGCTGTATTCCCTGGCCATTTAATAACCAACGGCATCTTCAACGACTCTTCGTACATCCAACGCTTGTCGTACCAACCGTGATCCCCGACATAAAAACCCTGGTCCGAGGAATAAACGACAACGGTGTTGTCCTCTAAATCATTCTCTTCCAGATATTTCAAAAGTCGCCCTACGCTGTCATCAACGCCGCGAACGCAACGAAGATAGTTTTTGGCATAACGCTGGTACTTCCAGCGCACCAGGTCATCCCCGCTCAATTTAGCAGCAGCAAACGCTTCGTTTTCATCTTTGTAGGCCGCATGCCAAACAGCCAACTGCTCCGGAGTCATCTTCTGCATGTTCTTAACACCGGATTTGTCCGTCTTTAAATTCGGCTCGCCATCCCATCCCTCTGGAGGATCCGTGAACAGGTCGTATACGATGTGCATGTGCCGATCGATTTCCATCTCCTGATTCCGGGCGGCGGGTGCATCATCCTTGTGTTTATCAAACAATGTCGATGGAACAGGGATCTCAATATCGTCATAAAGATTTAAGTGTTCGGGAGCAGGCATCCAACACCGATGCGGCGCCTTGTGTTGGCACATCAATAAAAATGGCTTGCTTTTATCGCGGTTCTTATCCAGCCATTCAACAGCTAAATCAGTAACGATCTCGGTACAGTGTCCCTCAACCTGACGACGCCCCTTCTCAGAAATCATGTTTGGATTGTAATAATCGCCTTGCCCCGGAAGAATGTCCCAATAATCAAATCCTTGAGGATTTGACTTCAGATGCCATTTACCAATCATCGCTGTTTGATAACCTGCTTTTTGCAATAGCTTGGGGAAAGTCTGCTGAGAACCATCAAACTTATTGCCGTTGTTCATAAATCCATTAAGGTGGCTGTGCTTGCCGGTAACAATCACCGCCCGGCTCGGGCCACAGATTGAGTTTGTGCAAAAGCTATTTTTAAAGAGCATTCCCTGCCGAGCCAGACGATCAATATTCGGAGTCGGATCGACACTTTTCAGCCATCCGTCATAGGCCCCGATTGCGTGTGGCGCATGATCATCGGAAAAAATAAATAAAATGTTGGGCTTTTCCTCGCCCTGCAGCGGGGCAACCCATCCACAGATAACCGTGCATAAAAAGCCGATCAACGAAGTGATTCCGAATTGTCCTGACATGTAAACTCACCTATTTTGTTACTACGCTAATTTCTAATCAAATAATCGATCGTCTCTAATATTACACAATATGGACGGTTTACCAAGCATCTTAGCTATAGCCGTTAAGAATGTTTTTTATCCCACGTTTTTAAATGAACCACTGATCCTAGATTCTCAATCGGCTTCTATCATTCACCACACACGCTCGCGTCTAAATTCTCATTCACATCGCGTTAACTCCATGGCTCGACTTAATTATCTGTTGATATTTTTTTTAACTGTATCAAGCGGCAATGGGATATTTGCGTACGAGGATGCTCCGCCGAAAGAAATAAACCAGTTCTTAAAAACAAATTGTTTGGACTGCCACTCTGGCTCCAAGGCGGAAGCGGGATTTGACTTGAGTTCGACTAGCAAAAACACTTTTGAGGATTGGACCCGCGTTTATGATCGCGTTGCCAGCGGCGAAATGCCCCCCCCGGACGATTCAGAAATCGATCAAAACAAACGGCATAACTTTCTGACCGCAACGCAAAACTGGATTACCCGCGAACAACAACGGCTGTATCGTGATCTTGGTCGTTCGCGCGGAAAACGACTAACTCGAATCCAGCTAGAAAACTCACTTCATGATTTGCTCGGCATCGACATCCCCTTGGCTGAATTAATCCCGGAGGAACCATTATCGCATGGCTTCACAACCGTTGGTGAGGGTCAACCTATTTCACACCACCAATTAAAACAACACGTCGCCGTCATCGACGCAGCTTTAGAGGAGGCGTTCAATCGGGCCAAACCAAATTCCAACCCTACCTGGAAACATGAATTTGAAGCAAAACAAATTGCTCGGCGCAATCCACTCAGACGCTGCCGGGAACCAGAAATGCGAAAGGGATTGGCTACGACTTGGTCTTCGAGCCTTGTATTCTACGGCCGGTTGCCAGTCACAACAGCTCTCAGCGCCGGTTGGTACCGAATGAAAATCCGCGCTAAATCAGTTCGGCCTCCAGCTAACGGCAATATTTGGTGTTCCATTCGAACCGGTGAGTGCCAATCAAGCGCTCCGCTAATGACCTGGGTTGATTCATTTGAGGTCACACCTGAGATAAGTGAAAAAACGGTTATCGCATGGCTGCCCGAAGGACACATGTTTGAAGTTAAGCCAGCGGATGCGAAACTGAGGAAAGCCAAATTCGCCGGAGGACAAGTTGGCGCGGGCGAGGGTGAACCACAAAATGTTCCAGGAATTGGAATTGAATCGCTTGTTCTGGAAAGAATCTATACTGGTAAATCTCAGTCACAGATCAGAGAAACTTTATTTGGCTCATATCTGGAAACGAAAACATCGGATAAACGCACCCTTGAATTTGATTTAAAGGAAGCCAAGATACTGATTCAACGTTTCGCCGACGCAGCTTTTCGCTGTCCCAGTTCACCCGAGCTAGTAGCTCGTTATTTTACTCCCGTTTCGGAGGCGCTAAAGAACGGGCAATCTTTCGAAAAGTCAATTCGAATGGGATACCGAGCCATTCTATGCTCACCACGCTTCCTACTGTTTCCGCACCCGGCAGGAAAACTCAATTCCTACGCGTTGGCCTCTCGACTCAGCTATTTTCTTTGGAATCGAATGCCGGATGAGGAACTTCTTCAACTCGCATCTGAAGGTCGCTTGGACGACAAATCGATTCTCCACCAACAAGTCGACCGGTTACTCAATCACCCGCACGGCCAACAATTTGCCGCGTCTTTTGCCGCCGAGTGGCTCGATCTCCGTCTCATCGGATTCACCCAGCCCGACTCAAAACTCTATCCGGGTTTTGATTCGATTGTCGAACACTCAATGCTGGCGGAAACTCACGCATTCCTGAACCATCTTATTCAAAAAAACCGGTCCATTGGTGAACTCATCGATTCCGATTACACCTTCCTTAACAGCCATCTCGCCTCCTTCTATGGCATAAATCATGTATCAGGAGGCGACATGCAAAAAGTCTCACTCGATTCCCAAGACCATCGCGGCGGGATAATAACTCACGGTTCCGTACTTAAAGTAACCGCCAACGGCACCCAAACATCGCCGGTCATCCGCGGAACTTGGATTGCTGATCGCATCTTAGGAACGGAGGTTCCGCCTCCTCCAGCGAACATACCAGCGATTGAACCAGACACTCGAGGGGCCTCAACAATTCGAGAGCAACTGAGAAAACACCAAAGCGATCCTTCCTGTGCGTCCTGTCACCGTATCATCGACCCCCCCGGATTTGCCCTGGAAAATTATGACCCCTCCGGCCGCTGGCGGGATTACTATACGATACGAGTTGGCCGGAAAAATAAGCGTGGCCCCCGCATTGATGCCAGTGCAACCATGCCCAGCGGCGAAAGGTTTCACGGAATATCGAGTTTTAAACAGATTCTATCAACTCAAAAACATTTAATCGCTAAAAATGTAGCGGCTAAGCTCTTAACTTACGCAACAGGTGCTCCCGTCGCATTCGCGGACAGGCCTTCGATTCTCACTTGCGTCGCTGAAACCGAAAAAGACGATTTTGGATTTCGCTCCCTTATTCATGCGGTCGTAGACACTCCCGAATTCCTGAATAAATAACTTCCGGAACTAAGTTAATTCAGCTGATCAAGCAACTCGTTCGGAAGATCGATTTGGTGGAACCACAAAAATACCAACGCCAATCCAAACAAAAACGAATCCCGTCAAGCGAACATAATCCATTGATTCGTTGAACAAGAATACTCCAATAAAGAACTGAATGGTTGGGCCAATGTATTGGAGAAATCCGACGGTCGAAAGTGGCAAATGCTTTACCGCCGTCGCATAAAACGCCAACGGTAAAATGGTCGCCGCACCACTACCGAGGATTAGTAAATATACCCAAACCGAGTAGTCCCCAAAATGTAAATCCGAATCAAAAACCCGCCACAGGAGGTAAGCCACGGCCGGCAAAAACAAGACACCCGTTTCAAAAGTCAGTCCCGCCAACGCCGATAGCGGCGCTCGTTTTTTGATTAAGCCGTAGAATCCAAAGCTCCCTGCAATCGCAAGCGAAACCCAAAGCAAAGTCCCCTCCGCGAACGTGGTGTAACCCACTCCAACCGCTGCAAACCCCACCGCCAGCCACCGTAATATCGACAGCCTTTCCCTTAAAAAAACAACGCCCAATAAAACAACGATAAGTGGACAAATGTAATAACCGAGACTGGCATCAATCGCATGGCCATTCATTACCGACCAAACGAAGGCAATCCAATTCGATGCGATCAAGACCGCTGCCGCTGCATAGGCAATCAACGTAGTGCGCGACGAGAGGCCTGAACGAATTTCTTCTCGTTTAGGTAATCCAAGGGCGGGATACCAATTTGACAAAAACACTAAATTAACCAGCAGCAAAAAAGACCATACGGCCCGATGTGCCACAAAATCAAAGGGCGCGATTGTTTTTAATGCGTTTACATAAACGGGAAAACACCCCCACAGTACTTGTGCGATGATGGCACAGACTAAACCCAGCCGGGCGTTTGGGGTGACGGATTGCATTAGCATTTCAAGATACGATTCACGGACCGCGTTATGATACCGACCGCCGTCATCAACACCAATAGCCGTGGCCGAATCGAATTGCAAAGACTCCTAAATGAATGCGATGAGAGTCAACCCGTTAAAACGAGTTTTGCCACCAACCGTTATTAAAATCAACACGTTCCAACTCAATCTTGGACAACCACGGTTAATTCAGAGAAATTATTTGACCTGACCCAAACTAGAAAGTCGAATTAACATCTGGATTCTTACTATTATTCAACCTTTTTACTTTTAGGCTGTGCCTTTTATGACTGAAAATTCAATCGCTGAATTGACTCAGAAGATCAAATCAATGGCGCCCTGGCACCACGACATCCACTTATTCGACGACTTCACCACGGGCAAGGTGTTTTCCCCGGATGGCAAGCTTGACCGCGCCGAAAATGACGGAGTCACCCTTATTTCACCCCGCGTCCGTTATCTGCAACAACTTGATCAGATATATCCTGAGGGAATGTCAGACAAGAGTTTTCTTGACTGCGCCTGCAACGGCGGCGGGTACTGTTTCTGGTCCCGCGAACGCGATCTAGAACGCGGTGTCGGATTCGATGTACGCGACCACTGGATTCAACAAGCCAAGTTTGTCCAACAACACCGGACAGTTTTTCCAACCGATCGCATCGAATTTCAAGTCATGGATCTTTACGACGTACCTAAACAAAACCATGAACCGTTTGACATGACCTATTTTAGCGGAATTTTCTATCACCTTCCCGACCCAGTTACTGGCCTGAAAATAGCCGCGGATCTTACCACCGATGTTCTCATACTCAACACAGCAATGATGCTCGATCCCAACAACCCGCGAGGACTGACAATGGCGAGAGAAAGCCGGACAAAAGTCATGTCTGGCGTGCATCAACTATCGTGGTTTCCTAATGGAAAAGAATCACTCCGGGATATTCTACTTTGGCTCGGATTTAAAGACCTGAAAGTCACGATGTTTAATGAGCGTAAAGATAATTTCCGAAGCAGGATTGAAATTGTCGCCGCCCGCGAATCCGGACGTCTGGAAAATTTGAACGGAGAGTCACTCACATAGAGAATATGCGAACGCTCAAAACAAATTGGTTTAAAAGAGTCTTAAGAATTTCAAGAGTCAGCATCCATCTTTTCCTGACTTGAAATTTTCCATTCCCGTCAGGAACCTGTATATTGTTCACATCACGCAACATCCGCTTTGGAGAATTTCAGGATCATATTCGATGAACTCAAGTAACCTTGTAAAAATACTCGCGATTTTATTACCTCTTAATTACGCCGGCATCCCGACACTGCAAGCTCAGGACGAGCCATCGTCGGTTCGATTTACTCATCGGCTTTTAACTGTCGACGCCAATGAAGGAATTGATATCGCAGACGTTAATAAGGATGGCAAACCCGATGTGATTGCCGGACGCAATTGGTATCCGGCTCCCGATTTTGCGCCGCACCCGCTTCGATTGATTGAAGATTGGAATGGTTATGTACATTCCAATGGCGATTTTTGCATGGATGTTGATAAAGACGGATGGGTAGACGTGATCGCGGGTGCTTTTACTAAAACAGAAGTTAATTGGTTCAAAAACCCTGGAGCAGACGGACTAAAGCTCGGCAAACTCTGGGAACCAAGATTATTGAAAGATACGGAGCTATCTCAGAATGAAGCCAGTTTTCTTCACGATTTTGATGGTGATCAAATACCTGAATGGATTTCAAATAGCTGGAACAAAAACAATCCTGTCGTCATATGGAAATTTTGAACAGCGACCGAAAAAGTTGAGAAGACAACAGGACGAGGCAAAAACAAAAAGACCACAACCGAAGATGTCGTCGTTCCTACGCTTATAAAGCATGTTATTGGAGTGGACGGGAACACGCACGGAATGGGATTCGGCGATATCAACAATGACGGACGAGAAGACATATTGATAGCCACCGGTTGGTACGAAAGACCGGAAGACGATGCATTAAACAAAAAGTGGAAGTTCCATCCAGACTGGGCAGATCTACATGCCAGTTGCCCAATGCTCATTCGTGACATGGACGGCGACGGAAAAAATGATATCGTCTGGGGCAAAGGTCATGACTTTGGACTTTACTGGTGGCAATCCGAAGGAGCTGATAAAGACGGCAAGCTAATCTTTAAACAACACCTGATCGACGAATCATTTTCACAACCCCATACGATCCACCTCGCCGATCTTAATGGCGATGGAATTGATGAACTAATCAGCGGTAAACGCGTATTTGCTCATAACGGAAGAGATCCGGGCGGTTTAGAAATGCCATGTATGTATTATTATCAATGGGATAAAAGTAGAAACCAATTTTCCCGTCATATCATCGAAGAAGGGCACATCGGCACCGGGTTGCAAATTCGCACCGGAGACTTGAATCAAGATGGTAAAATCGATATTGCAGTCGCCGGCAAAGACGGAACCTGGATTCTCTTTAACCAAGGCGAATAACGTCTCCTTAGGCACTTTGGAACTTTGACAAATTTAGGTCAAATAAAAAAAGCGGAATCATTTCTGATTCCGCTTTTAGATTTTTATCCGTTGCAAAACAAAGATTTCTTCGCTACTCCATTTCGGTGAGTAAGTGTTCAATCCAATCGTTCTGGGGTTCATGCGCTGCTGATCGAACCACTCCATCGGCATCAATAATTACAATCGTTGGATAACCCTGGACATTATAGGCTTCCGGAATCGTAGCGTCGCGCCCGGCGAAAAACGATCTCCAGTTCAAGTCTTTCTCTTTCACAACCTTTTGAATGTGTTCGAGCTCATCATTTACATTGACGCCGATCAGTGCAAATGGTTTTCCGGCTTTTTCCATCTCAGTAACGAGCGACCGCTCTTCGTCGTACATCGCACGACAAGGCGGTCACCAATCACCGTAGAAATCAAGCATAACGACCTTACCACGGTAGTCGCTCAACTTAAATTCGACTCCATCAAGATCAACACCTACGATTTCTGGAGCTAAATCACCGATTGCCGGCCCCCCGTTAACCGTATAGATCTTGGGTTTCGCTGGAGTGACATTTTTCGACTGCTCTGCCTTCTTACAGCCGTTTGTCGCAACCATCGCGACGATTAGTAAAACTGCTAAACCGCTCGCTCTCACTTGACTCTCCATTCAAATACTGTGATCCCAAAGACTCTAAAATCTCCGCCTCGAAAGCTGGATAAAAGAGTATTCCAATAACAAAACAACGTCCTCCACTACTGGGAGTGGATTTACGCGATGTTAACACACCACCCGCCCTCAACCTTATACCAATCCCCACCTGAAGTCCACGTCTTCCGCACCAAAGAGACAGTGGGGGGGAATCGGACCACCAGCGGCAAGATTTGAGCTCTAATGATTCAGATCATCGGGATACTCGTTTTCTCTGTCTAGCGCAAAAGCGCCCATCAAAATCGCTCCCGTCGCAATCATGAATGTGAGTCCCATAAACACCCACGCTACGATCCAATATGACCAATAAAATTCCATCGATATCCTGTAAAAACTTAAACACTTAGGCGTGAAGGAGGCATCCATTACGGAACCACACCTTCGTACTCAAACAATGCAAATATAAAATGCACTGTCAGCGAGAAGAGCGTGGCCCAGAGAATTGTCGAAGTTACACTGCGGCTCACATCGCTAGTCGAAAATTTGCTCTTCAATCCCTGATAATAAGATATTATCCCGATGCCAACGCCGCAACAAAGGAGTTTAGCAATCAGCCATCCAAAACCTTGATAGGTAAGGGAGCCCGGTTCGACCAGCCCACGGTGAAAAAATTGATCCCAAAAATTCGCTCCATGAACACCATCCGAGAACACAAAGGTAACTAAACTAGTGTATTTCGCCACATAAAAAGCGGCATAACTCAACAATGGAGTCCCGATCATAAACGACCACATAATGGGAGTCAGTAAATAGTACCGCGGTTTCATCCCAATGGTTTTAAGTGCATCAATCTGATTCCCAAACTGTCTTCCACCAATGTCACTGGTCACCGCAGCCCCACAACGCGCCGCGATCAACAC
Organism: Planctomycetota bacterium; assembly: GCA_029979005.1. GTDB lineage: Bacteria > Planctomycetota > Planctomycetia > Pirellulales > Pirellulaceae > Mariniblastus. The sequence goes on from JAPOIJ010000110.1 coordinate 11,330, forward strand.
ACATGAGAGAACCGGTACGAAAATCCGATACGTGGCAAATCCTAACGCGGTCAATAAATCTTCGACCAGCAACGGCCCGGTATAATTCGAATAAGGCAAAAATTTAAAGGTAAAATAAGTCGTTACAAACCCGGAGATAAGTCCCGAGGCCATCAAATATAGGAACGCGGTCGGCCCAAACACCATCCGAGCGTAATACGCAAAATAACGCATTCCCCAAACTGGGTTCCGCCAGATTGGAATCAGACTGACTAAGCCCATCACCAAAGCGATCAGCGCTCCGGTGGTTCCTACGAACACCTGAGCAAACTTTTGGTTCAACAATTCCCCAAAAGAAAATGAATTTACGTCATCCTCCTTCGCAACTGAGGCAACTGCCATCGGTGCGAGACGATCGGGAATTGCCTCCCAATCTGACGAATCTATTTCCTCAAGTTTCCCCGAATCTGGATCAAGAAGAAAAATGCGATCCGCAATTGGCATCAGTGCATGATAATCATGCGTCACAATCACTGATGTCTTACCAAACTCTTCATGGGTGTCACGAATTAGGTCGGCAACCTGTCGACCTGTCAAAGGATCCAAACCAGAGGTCGGCTCATCGTATAAAATTGCCGTGGGGTTATAGGCCAGCGTCCTCGCAATCGCGAGTCGTTGCCTCTGACCGCCACTTAAACGAGAAGTTGGGACATTGGCAGGAATCCGGAGAGAAGCTAGTAATTCTTTGGGACTTTTCCGCGTCGCATGCTTGCCGCCACTCGCTCTCGCAATCTCGATATTGCCCATTGCAGACAATTCATCAAACAAGGCGAACGACTGAAAAACAACACCCGCCGTACCACATGAAGCTTTCACACCATCAATAATTACTTCACCTGACCAACAAATTCCTTCAGCAGTCTCTTCCAACAATCCGGCCATTATTCTCAACAGGATCGATTTACCAACTCCACTTGGCCCCACGATCAAGGTGATTTCACCGGCATTGAAGTCAGCCTTCGCATGATCCAATAGCGTTCTCTCGCCTGCAGTCACGCAAATTTGATCGATTGCTATACCGCCCTTATCAACCGTCGATGAGTTCATTGATCACCTCGGGCCGCAGCGTAGGGGATGCTCGAATTCTCAGCAGCTAACACCCCAGGTATCAGCTTTGGCTCAACCCCCGCCTTCGTTCGGCCTCCACCTGAATTAGGCTCTACACCCGTCTGATTTACAACGGGCTGATCCGCCTCCGTTTTCAACGTTAGCCACCGACTGTCTTTGTGCAAGATCCGGTGACGAACAACTCGAGCAAACTCCGGCGTAATTTCGCCATTGGGCGATCCGAAAAGGGAAACACCGATTTCATTGATCGTCGGTTCCAATCTTTCGTTCGCCATCGAGATTGCCTGCTGAACTGCAGGGCTTTGCCACTGTTCTTCCAGGGCTACCCGTAAACGATCGTTGTTGACTAATACGTCTTCAAAAATTTCCGTTAGCAACGCCTGAGTTTCAGCATCTTTCAAAACCGCATCAAAGCTCTCGGTCAGACTCGCCTTAATTTTAGGATTTTTCGCTACCTTTCGAATCACTCGTTTTTGCACCTCGATAATTTCGTCCATGTGCGACATTATTATCGGTATCGCTTTTTGATCCGCGAAACGTTTGAACTCCCGTTCGGTCAGTTTACCACCTGTAAGCGGTGTTTTATCGTAAATATAACGCCAGCCAAAACCAAAGACTGACACCTCACCCCAGATCTCTTGACCAATTTCTCCAACCAAGGGCTCACTCTCCACTTGTACAATCGGGATAATCTCCGATTTCACCAAGGGAACAATTTTCTCTTCGATAAGTTCTCTCCGGTATCGTGCACCAAGCTCTTCTAACTGATCCTCTCGTTTATCTAGTGCAACGTTTAATTCTTCTCGAATTACCCGACTGGCAGTTGCAATGGACTCATTCAAAATCGGGCGAAAAGCATTAAGAATTTCTTTTTGATTTTCTTTGTACGCACTTGCAATTAACGCACTAATTTCTTGTCGCTTTTTCTCCGGCAACATTGTTTTCAATACCCACTCTGTATTATCTGGTGCTGAGTGGTAGGTCGCGAAATCACCTTGACTCAACCTTGGCGCATTGCCGTAAAGCAAAACAGAAGCTTTATCGGTCCACGCCGCACCTTTGAAATTACTTTCAAATCCGTCAAGAGTCGAAACCACGCCAATCGGATTTACCTCTAATGGATCCGACGAAAATACAGGCGTCCCCCGAGATAACACAACCTGAACGGGAAATTCAATTTCCACCAATCGACGCTGCTTCGTGACGTAATCGAACAACATCCCTGACGCACGTGGTGTATTGGACACAGTATTGCGTAGCAAAATTGCAGCGAATGCGATCATGCCTATCCAAAACAAGACGCCAAAAATCAAACGTGATTCAAATTTCTGTCGCATAAATTAACTCGCCGACACGGATTTGGTGCCAAAAACGCTACCCAAAATAAAAAATCAAATGAGGCCAGAACGCTTGCGATGACTATACCCCAAGGGACGGGCATTTGTTTCATGTGTAAACCGAAGGACAATCCCCTGCCAAGCCTAACCCGTGATTATATCGCTGTACACTTCGTCATTCCTCCAGAGCCCAAACTAATTCGCTCTCAATTTAGAATCCCCGATCTTTTCAGTTGGTTTCTTTTAATTCAGAAGAATGGTCATGAACAATTTTCCAATGTTCCCCAATTCTCCTGATAACTAGAGAGAAGTTTCCATCCCGTTGCTGACCGTCGGCTAGACGCAAATGCCAGTTTCCCAGCACTAATGCTGAATTGGATTCTATCCGACTGACTATTAATTCATCGAAGTGAAGCTTCCCCATCTTCGCGACGGTTGGATAAGCTTTTTTGTAATTTTCTAAGGTTGCCTGCCAACCAAATTTGGTTTTACCGCCACTGCTAAAAGTTAGTTTAGGGGACTTCCAGTATGTGTCCATAAACTTCTCCAAATTACCATCGTTCCACGCAGAAACCTGATTCTGCAATAATCCCTCGATATCTTTCTTGAAAATACCGTCTGGACCAGCATTTTTCTGGGGAGCGTCCTGCCCGGCGACGTTATTGAGCAAACCGCCCGATAAACTAAGAATCAAGACGAATAAGAGATTTTTGGCGTTGGCAGTTGAGTTATTTAGCACTGAAGTTCCTCATTAAAATGTCAGGATCTGTTGGTGTTTGGTTTGAACGTCACTTATTATGACGCTTTCAGGGGATTGTCAAAAAAACTGGTTGTTTGGTTCTAAGCTTTGTCGGTAACACACGGAAGTCCAAGGGTGGTTTCAGCTTTGCCAGTTGCTTAGAATTCCTGTTAAAGGAGCTTAAAGGCAAGAATATATTGGCGATAGATCCTTCCCCACCCTACTACTAATATCGAATCGGAGCGATGAATGCGTTCAAACTTCACTGGCACTTTAGTTGCAATATTCGTTTTAGTTGGAATTTATTCTGCCTATCAATTGGGAACTGGTAAACCTGTCTTCGGTCAAGACCGGCTAGGTACTTTGAGCGAGGCCGAACTTCGCACGGCAGCCGAGGATCTAACCTCTCGCGATCAAATTGATGCGATTTTCCAACTCGGTGTTCGCCCCGGGGATCTCTCCAAAACAGTCCCCGTTCTTGCCAAGTTGGCGACAATTCACAACGAGATGATCAAACACGCGGCTGACTCTTCCCTCCAAGTCATTGGTGAGGAAGCGGCGGAACACGTGCGTCCGTTTATGGAAGAGAACACTACAAAGGGTTATCGAACTGCCTGTTCAGCACTCAGAGCAATCGGCCCGGGCAGTAAGATCTACATCGAAGAACTGAAAGACTTGCTTCGCGATGACAATCCAGTTCATCGCAAGTGCGGCTTGTACGCCCTCCAAGGAATGGGGCTCGAAGCTCAACCAGCGATGGAAGAGATCATCGCCTGCGTTTTAGATAAAGACTTAAACAATCAATGCATGGCCTGTCGAATCCTCGAAAACTTCGGTGCGGACGCCATCGATGCTGAATCAGCACTGCTTGAAGTGCAAAAAAATGGCGGCCCTTCGACCCGAGGTTGGGCCGCACTTTGCTTGGGAGCCATTGGCCCCACCTCGTCCGATGTTGACGTCGCTGATTTACTTGCAAAACAACTACAGCCACGCCAAGACGGGAGACCAATCTCCCCGATCGAGCAGCAGCGTGTACTGACTGGACTTGGCTATCTCGGACCCGAGGCAACCAAGGCGCTTCCCACGGTAAGGGAAAAGCTGTCCGGCAGGAACGAGTTTGTGCAGGGACATGCAGCCTTCGCGCTCTGGAAAATCACTGGAGATTCTAAAGAAGCGGGCGACGTTTTCCGGAAACTATTGAACGACTCATCGATGGTTAACGAAGCAGTTTACCTGGTGGGAAAAATGGGACCGGATGCTGTCTCGCTTGCCCCCACTGTCGCAAAGTCACTAAACTCCTCACTACCGGCCACACGTGAACTCGCCGCCACCGCACTCGGAAACATGGGCAGCAGTGCTTCGAGTTATCTGCCCCAGATCAAGGGACTTCTCAACGACGATGATCCACTAGTTCGAATGGCGGCTCGGAAAGCGATGCAGAATCTCAAAGAAGAAAAATAGACTCACCAAATCCCTTTTAAATCGAAAGGTCAGCTGCCAAATCGGCCGCCACCTTACAAAGCATCTCCGCCTCTTCCCTACTGCCCGCCTCGGCAATTGCTCGCACGATCGGTTCGGTATTGCTTGGCCGGACTAGAATCCATTTATTCGCCCAATCAAAGCGAATTCCGTCCATCGTACTCTTATTTGCGTCGGAAAAGTGATCGCTCAAACGATCATACAATGAAGCGATATTCTCTCGGTCAATTGCAATCTTTGTTTTGCATATCTCGTAGGAGGGAATTTCTCCGGCAAGCTCGCTCAACGTCTTTCCATTTTTGGCCATGGCATCCAGAACTTGGGCCATCGCGACAAAACTATCCCGAACAAACCCAACCTCTGGATCAATCGGTCCACCGTTCCCCTCGCCTCCGTAAACCGC
>JAPOIJ010000273.1 GCA_029979005.1 Planctomycetota bacterium
GCTGAACCTCCACCTGCTGCGATTCGATCAGGATCGATTCCAAGTCGTTTTGCATTTTTTCGAACCCAGCGAATTGCTGATTTCCCATCAGCAACACACGAATCTGGATTTGTGTTCTGTCTCTGTTTAACTCGGTAATCGGGTACAAATGCGACCATACCTCTTGCTTCCAAATATTTTGCATGCTGCTCGAACTGCCCAACGGTTCCACCATTCCAACCACCACCAAAGAAAAATACGACGGCGGGCCGCGAGTCACTTTCAGGTTTGTAATCAACAGGATCGAATCGGTAAATCCACAACTTATCTCCAGAGGCTTCTTTGTAAACTTCGGCAACCGCCGCACCTTTGAAGTCATGCTTTTTCGTATCCGCAAAAGCAGTATTAAAAATAAAGAGGAAGAACAACAATGTTAAAACGGATTTCATAGAATTAATCTCGAGCAAAATACTTGGTTTCTAAAGTCGCTGCACTGATGAAATATTTCATTCACCCCGCAACAACTACCGGCCTAAGCCCATACAAGCATTTACCGGTTGGTCCTCCTAATCTACCGCCGGTCGTTTGATTTGTCACGTTTTTAGCCCGCCAATCGATGAGAAGTCCAGTTGAAAACTGGAGATTAATATTCTGCTAACACCTCTGCTGTCAGCAACGGTAAACTGAGAGTACCTGAGATCGCAAAGCTTAAACGAGACCGCAAAAGGTTATCTATGAAAACAACTTTCTTTAATTCGTTCATCGCAGCGGAGGTCTTTCAAAAAGTCACCTTCCAATTGATTCACTTATTGACGAGTATTGCTTTCACTCCACCCAATAAAACTCATTCCTCTTTTACCGTCGCCTTAATTTACCTCTGCGGAGCAGGCACCATCCTGCCATCGAGTGGGGTTCTTTTTGCAGAGGAACGCCCCAATGTAATCCTCGTCATGACTGACGACCAAGGATACGGTGATCTTAGCTGCCACGGGAACCCGGTTTTACAGACACCTCATTTGGATCAACTAGCCAGCGAGTCGATTCGGTTTACCAACTTCCACGTAAGCTCTTTCTGCACTCCAACGCGCGCTGCATTGATGACCGGCCGCTACCCCGCCAGAACGGGAGCCTATCGAACCAGCAGTGGTCGTACACTGATGCACCCCGATGAACACACCATCGCCGACGTATTTTCATCCAATCAATATGTCACCGGCATGTTCGGCAAATGGCATCTCGGCGACAACGCACCCCATCGACCACAAGATCGTGGATTTCAAAATGTGCTTTGGCACCGATGTGGAGGGGTGGGACAAGCATCTGACTATTGGGGTAACGACTATTTCGATGACACTTACGAGCGGAATGGAAAATTTGAAACATTCACCGGATACTGCACGGATGTATGGTTTTCCGAAGCGATCAAGTTCATAGAAACCAACCGCAACAAACCATTTTTTCTTTATCTAGCCACCAACGCACCGCACGGACCCTATCGGGTTGATAATCGTTGGAGCGATCCCTATCGGGAAAAAATCAAATGGAAAAATGGGGCTGAGTTTTATGGCATGATCGCCAACTTCGATCACAACATGGGAAAATTGAGAAGTAAACTATCGCAACTCGGCCTTGCTGAAAATACGATCCTAATCTTCATGACCGACAATGGCACATCCAATGGCGGCACATTTGAAAAGCCGACAGGCTTACTTACCAGCGGCTACAACGCAGGGATGCGGGGAAAAAAATCATCGATCTACGAAGGCGGGCACCGTGTTCCCTTTTTTATTCGCTGGCCAGGCGGCGGACTGGTCGAAAACAGAACTGTCCCTCATTTAGCCGCACATATCGATGTCTTGCCGACACTCGCAGAACTGTGTGGATTGAAGTTACCCAATTCTTATCAACCGGACGGTATCTCTTTTGCAAAAACTTTGAAAGAACTGAATGCGACTGGCCACCGAGACCATCTCATCGTCCAATACCACGGCGGACCTCAGTTCAAAATATTACCTGAACCATGGTCCTACTCTTGCATTTTGAAAGACGATTGGCGTTTGATCAACGGTGAGGAACTCTACGATCTTCGATCCGATCCCGGGCAAATAAAAAACGTCGCCGATCAACAACCGGATATGGTAAAAAAACTAAGATCTTATTACCTCCCGTTTTGGGAAAAGGTCTCTCCCCGAATCACACCGATTTCCATTGAACTTGGAAACCCCTCGGATAATCCGACCACCCTGTCTTCTCAGGATTGGTACATGCCTACAGGCAATCCTCCTTGGAATTTTGGACAAATCAGTAAACTGGTTCCTGTTACCGGACCGTGGATGGTCGACGTTCGAACCCCCGGGCTTTATCGAATCACACTTCGCCAATGGCCTTCTCAGGCCAAGAAAGCTCTCAAAGCGGTACGGGGAAAAATCGAAATTGCGGGAATGGTGCTAGAATCGGAAATCAAACCAGGCACCCTCGGCCAGGTCTTTGAGGTTGAACTTCCTAAAGGAAAAACGCAATTAAGAACATGGCTCTTGAATTCCAAAGGCGATACAGGGGGCGCCTACTTCACCGACGTCGAACTTATTAAGTAATCCTAAAAAGAATGCCTTTCCAGTGTTCTAGCAAGACGCTTTTTTCAGAAAATCATCTCACAAAATTGCGAACATTTTTGACTTGAGATTGGACTTTTATTGTGCCTCGTGCTCATAATTGCTTCTTTCCAACACCCAGTTTTCATTGAATTATTTCCTCGAAATCTACTTAACCGCCGGACACCTCATGACTCCAAAACAGATCCTCGCATCGACGTTAGTTCTAATCTCACTGGTAGCGCTACCTACCTTTGCCGACGTACGACTTCCCAATGTCATTAGCAGTCATATGGTTCTTCAACAAGAAAAACCTGTCCACATCTGGGGATGGGCGGAACCGGGAGAGCAGGTTGAGGTTTCTTTTGCAGGTCAAACAAAAAAAACCGAGGCCGATAAGGATGGAAAATGGTTAGTCGCACTCGACCCTTTGAAAGCCAATAAATCCCCCGCAACGATGAGCATCACCGGCACGAACACAATTAAACTGAATGACCTTCTCGTTGGTGAAGTCTGGGTCTGTTCAGGTCAGTCCAACATGGAATGGAACATGACGCAGACTGAAAAAGGGAAGGAAGAGATTCCGAAAGCCAACCATCCTCAAATTCGACTGTACAATGTCGTTGGGCACATCAAAAAACCAGAACCGCAAGATGATGCACCTGGTACTTGGCAAGCCTGCACTCCGGAATCGGTCAAGAAATTTTCGGGAGTAGGTTACTATTTTGGAAAAAGCTTACAAGCCAAACTCGACGTACCTATCGGCTTAATCGGATCAAATTGGGGAGGGACACAAATTGAACCGTGGACTCCTAAAGTCGGTTTAGAACAAGTTGATTCTCTTAAAGCCAACGCTAAGAATGGCGGGATTTACAACGGCATGATTCATCCGCTCGCTCCGTATTCCTTCCGAGGTATCATTTGGTATCAAGGTGAATCCAATTGCGTTAGCGGTGACACAGACATTTACACCGATCGGACGATCGCCATGGTCAAAGGCTGGGAATCAGTTTTTCAGCAAGATGACCTATCGTTTTATTTCGTCCAAATCGCACCCTTCCCGTACAGCGCTAAATTTAAAAATCGGAACAAAGGAATCAATACGGAATCACTTCCCCGATTTTGGGACGCACAAACAGCTTGCCTCGATGCAATCCCTGACTGTGGGATGGTCGTTATTACCGACATCACCGGGAACGTGAACGACATCCATCCAAGAAACAAACGAGACGTTGGCGCACGTTTAGCTCGCTGGGCCATGGCTAAAAACTATGGCGATTCGAACATGGTCTACTCGGGGCCAAAATATAAATCGATGTCCGCCAAAGGCGATCAGGCTATTCTCGAATTTGACTATTCTGGATCTGGCTTAAAATCTCTCGACGGCAAACCACTATCTCAATTTATGATCGCGGGCAGCGAC
>JAPOIJ010000014.1 GCA_029979005.1 Planctomycetota bacterium
CATTTTCGCAGATCATCTCTTTCCTTGACATCTGCACAGACGCAGACTCGTTACGACTGGATCTATGGAAGAAGATTACGATCGGGCATTGCCATCTTGAAACGATCGGATAAAGAGCACCAGATATATCGAATACAGGTGTATTCGAAAAATCGAATACCTTCATCGAAATTCCTCAGGTGGAGCAGTTCTCGGACCTTCGAACACACCCGTTCCGAGTCTTGGCAAGGTAAAGTCTTCCGAGCCTCGATCATTACCGAAGAAGGTGTTATTGTCCATGAATGCGTTGATCGTAGCTGAGTTATACGTATTCAAGCTGACCCCTCGCTCAAAGTTATCAACAAAGAAGTTACTGACAATGTTGGTCGAGATAGTCGCGTCATCAAAGGCATCGATATTTAAACCATCATAGTAGAACAATTCGTCAACATTGGCAGTATCGTTCAATGGGAAGGCCGGGTTGTCGTTTGGATGATTACTTCCGCCAGCACCATTGTTAGAGATATCGTTTCCAGTGGCATCCACTAACATTTGAGCGTCACCCTGAGCCGAAATATCAACTCCGTTAAGAACGAAATCTCGAATCGAGTTGTTTTCCAATGTGACTTTCGTCAAGTTATCCAAGTCGCCATCGGAAACCTGGGTGAACAGGCCGTATTCGATTGGCAAGTTTGGCAACTGAGCATTTAACTGACCAGTGAAAACTCCGCGTCCTTGAGCGTTGATATCGATACCAACCGTTGGACCGCCAACAAACGGTGTGTTATCAGCTCGACCGCCAACACTTTGCGGCCCGTTTGAGCGAAGCGTTGAGTTCTCCACTAACAAGTTAGTGTAGGTATCAAACCCAGTGTTAAGTTCAATCGCAGTGTTGGAGAAGATCGTTACATCGTCGATTGCGACTTGGTTGATCAACTCAGAACCGTTGTTGCTGAAGTCCATCGCGATTCCACGCTGAGTGCTTCGATCGCCAGCGGTTCCTGGAGCTCCAATCGACACATCTTTGATATCAACCCCTACCAGAGCGTTTCCACTACTATCGATCGAGATACCGGTTGTCGGAACAATAACATCAGCTCCACCTGGGACGATAATTCGACTGATCGCATTGTTGATCTCAACGTTTTTGATGCTTGCCTGAATCTCACCCTGCGGCTGTCCATTGATTCCCTGAGCTACCAGAGAAATACCGTTACCACCACCAATGGCATTATCAAGAATGGTCATTGGCAATGCACTGTCCTCGTCTCCAATCGTAGCTTGGATCAGACCACTGTTGACTGCACTTAGATTAATTCCATCGTTAACGTTGCCATCAATTTCATTGGTACTGGCGATATTGATCCCGAGTGTCGTACGAGCACCCACGCCATCAACACCCTCGATTCGGGCAGCCACGCCGCGGACACCACCGCTGAGAGTTTGGTCAGCGATATTGACCTGAGCTCGTTCGCCACCGTTATCCATAAAGATCTGGATATTAGCGAAGGCACCGTTATTCGAAATCGTGCTTGTGCCCTCATCCGTCGTTGCAATGTTGACGAAATCTGGATCAGCAGTCTGCCAGTCCTCGAGCAATAAACCGGCCCCATTGTTTCCGGTGATGTTAGAGTCGATTAGAGTAAAGCTACCCAGACCCTGATTCATATGAACACCATGACTAGCATTTCCAGACGACGTTTGGTTTTGAATCGTAATTCCGGCCCCAGTCGTATTCGCGTAGTTTTCAAGGTGAAGACCACTTCTTAGGTTGTCGTCCGTTGTATTGCTTAGGATCATCAGCGAGGCTGGATCGTAATTCCGCATCTGGATACCATCGAGAGAGTTGCCCGAGGCGATATTCTCTTCGATGAGGATGTTTTGAGTTGTATCAAGTGCATTACGGATGAACATACCGCTGCCACCGTTAGTGTTCAGCAGGTTCCTGGCAATGTTCACATCGCCCGTTACGCCCGACAGGAAGATACCATGAGAATTTGCACCTGAAATGGTGTTATCACGAACACTGGTTCCCTGACCGTTCCCGAAAACACCGAATTCAGCGCCAGTGGCATCAATATTAATTCCAGCAACATCGTTGTTATCAGCCAAGGTGACAACTGCAAAACCACCGTCATTGGAGATTGTTGGCGTTACGCCCAGTGGATTGGTGCACAGCTCGAAGAACTCACCATTTTGAATTGGGATCAAGATTGCCTGGCCGTTACCCCACAATCGCTGATTGTTCTGCAACTGGATTCCGGCATCCATGTTTCGATCGGTTCCATCACCCGAATTGATCAGGATAACATCGCCCTCAGCACTTAGGTTTTGAGCTGCAAGCAAGGTTGTGTAAGGACGCTCTGCGGTTCCATCTTCAAACGCTGGGTCACCGTTATTATCAACATGAATTACGTTGTACGGTGCACCGGTTGTTGGATCCATCGCCAGAACAACATCCTGATTGAAGACAACAATATGATCATTTCGAACCGAAGTTTCGAGATCGCGACCAAGTCCCGCGTACTCGCTTCCACGACCGCCTGCGTTTTGACCAAACACCCAACCTAACCCAACAACACCCGTTGTGTTGAATCGATCATCTTGATTGACCTCAAGATTTACCATCATGCCGCGAGTGCCTTGAAAACCCAATCGAATCTTTCCACCGCCGAATGAGTCAATCAAGTCTGAGTTGTAACCATAGCCACCGATGTCGAGAAAGCCATTGACGCCGGCAAGTTGTTTAGGCCGTGTTCGGAGAGTTACATCGAAACCCGACAAAGCACTATCAATACCAGGGATGATGACGATCTCATTGCCCACAAAGCAATCGAGCCCGAGAGGGTCACCGTAGGAGTAGTCCTGTACGCCAGTAGGTAGATAACCGTTGACTAATAGATCCCATTTTTCTTTCTTGATTTTTCCACTGATACCGACCTGGTGAAAAGTATGCGAAAAGTCAGCTTTTCGATCACCATTGTAGTCGTACCAAAGGCCGAAGCTTACATCGGCTTCAGCTGCCGGGATTGAGAACACGCGTTCCACACCAATATTCGCAAAGGCGCCGCCGCCCTCGCTCACATTGTAGTGAATCTGGCTTTCCAGCAACCAACGGCCGTCAAACCTATCCTCGAAAAGCCGGGTTTTACCGCCAATCGTGAAATAGGTTCCACTCCAACCGAGGCCTTGGTCCGCCAAGTTGGTTTCAAACCAAAGCCTTCCCGGTATCCCAGTGGTGGTGGGACTCAGCAAGTCACCTTGGACTGGCTGATAAACCGATTGGGCAGATGCTCCGTCATGCATTGATTGCATTATCTGAGCATCTGCGATGTTACAGGCAATGATTGCCAAGGCAATGCAGAAAAGGCTCAATCTTATCTTCATCGATGTCTCCCGAGACGAATCCCGACGCTTTCAGGGCTAGGTTATCCACAATCTCTGGCGCACAAGGTGCCCGAAATAGTGGTACATGTGGTAGAAAGCATCGACACAGAAAGCTCAAACTCATTAGAATTTCCGATATGATTCGCATGATTGTTACAATTTAACAGTCATGAAGACCTAAAAACCGGTTTGCAAGCATCTATTTTGCTGGCATATCGAGCGCAGCATTCCGTTTTGGGGGACTCTGCTGGCAACCTTCGGCGCTTCCAGCAAGAAGCGAGAGCAATCGCAAGAATAGCGGCACTTCATAATATAGTGGTTTTCCGAAGCGTGAGCCTAGGCAAGCCAGAAATCGCTATTAATTACTAAACCTAAGCAATGCGTACTTTTTCTTTCCGCTCCTCAGCACAACCACCGTTTCACTTGTCAAATCCGCAGGTGTCAAACGTCGATCGATTTCGCCAACTCGACGGTTATTGATATAGATACCGCCCTGTTTAATCGCGCGGCGGGCTTCGCCGTTTGATTTCATTAAGCCTGATTTGACCAGAGCATCCATTAAACCAAGACCTTCACCGGTCAATTCGGCTGCCGGAAGTTCACAGCTGGGGACATCGGCAAAAATATCAATTAGCTGTCGATCATCCAGGTTTTCAATTTCCGCGCCGAAAAAGATCTCCGTCGCCTGCAAGGCTGACGCCAACCCCGCTGGACCATGAATCAGCCGGGTGAGTTCCTCGGCGAGCTTTCTCTGACTTGCCCTCTCCTGGGGGGCCGAAACGCGGGATTCGTCCAGAGCTTCGATCTCCGATCGTTCCAATTCCGTCAAGAAACGAAGACATGTTCCAGTGTCCTCATCGGCGACGTTAAGCCAATATTGATAAAACTTGTACGGACTGGTTCTTTTCGCTGACAACCAGATCGCGCCCGACTCGGTTTTCCCCATTTTTGACCCATCTGTTTTTGTAAGCAGAGGACAGGTCATTCCATACAATTGAGCTCCCAGCATGCGTCGACCGAGGTCAATCCCAGCGGTAACGTTTCCCCATTGATCACTTCCTCCAATCTGCAATTCACAGCCATGCTCCCGATGCAGGTGCACGAAATCGTATGCCTGCAGCAGCATATAACTAAATTCGGTGTAACTAAGTCCTGCCTCGCTCGAAAGTCGGCTTTTCACCGATTCTTTGCCAAGCATCACATTGACAGGAAAGTTCTTTCCAACATCACGCAAGAAATCGATGTAGCTAAACTGGCTCATCCAGTCATTGTTATTTACCAATATCGCCGACACATCCCCACATTCAAAATCAAGGACATGTCTCATTTGGGATTCAATCCCAGCCAGATTGGCCGCCAACTGCTCTGGCGTTTGGAGATTTCGCTCCGCGCTTTTACCGCTGGGATCTCCGATCATTCCCGTTGCCCCACCCGCAATTGCGATTGGACGGTGTCCCGCTTTTTGAAAACGGCGCAACATCATTAGCGGTAGTAAACTTCCAACATGAAGACTATCTGCGGTTGGATCAAAGCCAGCGTAAACCGTCCGCGAACCGGAAGACAACCATTGGGGCAACAACTCATCCGCCGTCGTTTGATGAATTAAACCTCGCCATTGGAGATCTTCAAAAATATCGTTCATTGTTATTTTCTTAAATTCGGAATTGCGAAGGTGTTAAGATAACTTGCCCAACGTTGTACTGACAAGGTGATTGCATTTCCCGCGGGTTGATTCGCTGCTACTGGATGGAAAAAGTCCACTGCCGCGCCAAACTACGATACCGAAATCGCTCTACCGCATAAAATAGTTAGCAATTGAATGCCGCAATGCTGAACGAAATAGAACACCTAAGGCCTAATTAATCGACATAACTTGATCTCCGAAGTGATGTTCTCGAAGAGCAGAGTAAGTTAGTGCCTCAAGGTGCTTTCGGTTGATCGCTCTTCGCGATAAAGTCTATGTCTTTCCAATTAACCTTTGACTCCACCCCCAGATCACAATGGCTCTCGTCGTACAGAAATTTGGTGGCACCAGCGTTGCCGACAGTCAAAAAATTCTTGCTGCTGCGAGGAAGGCGGTTCGCGCTCACCAGACCGGAAGCCAAGTTGTCATGGTCGTCAGTGCAATGGGCAAAAACACCGATACGTTGATCGGCCTGGCTCAAGAAGTCAATGAACGACCGCCCGCAAGAGAGATGGACATGCTCCTCTCCACTGGCGAACAGGTAAGTGTCGCATTGATGGCGATGGCCATTGATTCACTTGGCTACAAGGCAGTCAGTCTCACCGGAGCGCAAATTGGAATCAAAACCGACAGCTCTCACACGAAAGCACGCATCCACTCGATCTCTACCGATCGCATCAAAAACCTACTCGACGAAGGCAACATTGTCATCGCGGCGGGATTTCAGGGAATCGACGATAATCTAAATATTACCACCCTTGGACGCGGCGGAAGCGACACGACTGCCGTCGCACTCTCTGCAGTTCTTGGGGCTGACCAATGTGAAATTTATACCGACGTTGACGGCGTCTATACAACCGACCCTCGTGTTCTTCCCGAAGCATGCTTGGTTCGGCAAGTTTGCTATGACGAAATGCTCGAACTCGCAAGCCTTGGTGCCGGTGTACTCCACAGTCGATCTGTCGAATTTGGAAAGAAGTTCAATGTCCCAATTCACGTCCGCAGCAGTTTAAGTGACGTGCCCGGTTCCATTATTGTAGACGACTCAGAAACTGCCGCGCTTGCCGTTAGCGGTGCTGCACTGACCAAGGATGAAGCTTTAATCTCCGTCTTCGACGTCCCAGACGTCCCCGGAACCATTTTCCAGATTTTTGCCCCGGTTGCGGACAAAAAAATCACCGTGGACATGATTGTTCAAAATGTCGCGGAAAATGGAAATACGGCGGTCAGCTTCACGGTCCCGCGTAATGAAGTACGTGATGCTCTTGATGCGATTCAACCCTCCGTCGAAAAGATGGGAGGTCGAATTGGCTTAGTAGACGAAAATGTATCAAAGGTTTCCGTCGTTGGACTGGGGATGGCCGAGCAAACCGGTGTCGCCAATCGAATGTTCCAGACTCTAGCCAGTGCTGCTGTGAATATGGAAATTATTACCACCAGTGAAATCAAGATCTCCGCACTCGTCAAACGCGAACAGGCATTGAACGCCTTAAGGACCGTTCATTCCGAATTCGCTCTCGATAAAGTCCAATCCAAAGAACCGCCTCAGCTTCCCTTACGGGACACTTCCAACCAAGTCAACGCTGCCGAAGTCATTGAGCGTCTGCAGCGCGACACGGGAATGGAATCGCTGATGATTGACGATATCTCGCTCGATGACTCCCAATCGAGGATCACCCTTTCGAAAGTGCCTAACGAGCCGGGAATAGCAGCTCAGCTATTTGACCGGGTTGCTGCCGCCGGAGTATTTGTGGATATGATTGTTCAGAGTTACGCCAGCGCTCAAATTGCCGACATTACTTTCACCATGCCTCGGGAACAATTTGATAATGCCCTCACCGTTGCCAATCAAGTTTGTGAAGACTTTGGTTGCGACAAAGTAGATTTCAAAAAAACCATCGCAAAATTATCTGTGTCTGGCGTTGGCCTGAGAAGTCACACCGGTGTGGCCATCGGAATGTTTCGAGCACTCTCTGACGCAGACATCAATATTGAAACGATGAATACGAGTGAGGTCAGGGTGAACGTAATTGTAGACGGTGATTCCGGTCAAACTGGTATCCAATGCCTTCGCGAAGCCTTCCGAAACTCACTGCGGTAATCTATCAGCGCAAAAAAAGGGCTCGTCTTTTCAACGAGCCCTTGCTGATTCAACTGTGAACAAGTCGCAGGATAACCTACTTCGCCCAGCGATGGTTTCGAAGGCTGTAAGGGTCATCGCCAACAGGCGTTTCGACATCCTCTGCTCCTGCTCCCTTGGATCCCAAGGAAACCTTGGTAACTGCCTGGATGCTTACCAAGTTAAAACGCAGGTCATCTGCCGGCGGAATGCCATTGTTCTCAAAAGGGTTACTTCCCTGGCCGGTAATCTTGGGCCATCGGCCGGTTCCGCGACCTTTCTTTGCCGCAAATGCACCATTGACGCCCTCAACGGCAAAACCAAGGTCTGCCATTGCTCCCCATGTAGCCTGGGCAATAAATGAATTTGCAAACACAATCGCGCCGGTATCCGGATCAATATCTCCAACAAATCCAGTCATCAATTCCTTTTTAAACGCACCAGTAAAGGCTTGATTAAAAAACGGTGGCAAATCAACCCAGTGCCCAAGTGCTGTTCCGGCTCCACCGCGTTGTTCCAACGGGACAAAAGAAGCAACAGGATTGTTGATATCTCTCCGATAGCCCATCAAACCGTATTCACCATTGATATACTCAGTTTGACCGAAACCATTTAATGGGCCGATCAAATCATTCCCATCAAACAAAGGTCCAAAACCGAGTGCGTGCCCCATTTCGTGGGCAATAACAGTAACCAGAATCCCATCCGCTGTCATCGAAGGGAAATCATCGAGATCAAATGTCATTTGAGAACGAAGAGCTACCGCGTAATTTCGACGACTGGAGCCGAGCGTAAGAATTGCTGTCGGCCCCGCTTGCCCAAGGATACCGCCAGCACCATCGATTGGTGCCACCGTCGCGTCGATAGTTAAAGAACCAAGCTGATCCCGAATGGCTCGCGGCAATTCAGTGCTGTAAGCCTGAATCCGAGCTTCCCAGATCGCTTCAGCCGCCCGAACCGCAGGAATTGCCGAAGGGTCGACTGCACTATAGTTGATATTGATAACGTCTGCGCCGGCATTAACCGAGCCTAAAAGAAGCGCTGCTCCCGAAAGTACGCCTGCTATCAGTTTTGAAATTCTTCGACTCATCTCTGCTTTTCTCCCAAACTCGCTCAGTTGGTTCATCAACAAGCGATTTTTGATAATTGCCAAGCCTGTATGACTTTGACAGTTCTGCATTCAATTAGTTCCAGTATACCTCAAAGTTAGCCCCTTGGTGTAAAATCGGGAGTTTTGGGGTATTTCGTTAGAATAGTAAAGCTCCAGACTGCCCATTTTCTGATATCAAATATCGAAAAAATGATATGTTCGTCAAATTCCTGCTTTCTTATTCAACCCTCACAAACCAACACCCGATACTCTCCATAGCGGAATCCCTCGGAATTCCCCGGTAGTGGAATATTTGGATTTCTCGTGGACTGCAACTGCAAATAGGCAGGAAGAAAGCAATGGCGTTGAAAAATACACTTATTATTGGTGCCCTTCTGGTTTCATTTGTCGCCCCTGGGGTGACGGAAGGGCAAGTAAACAAACCGAGTCCTAGGTTCCGCTATAAAAAGCTGGAATCTGCGGAGAATACCCGGCCGTATGCAACCCCGGGCGTCTTTGATTATGACGCTCAGGTCTTTGCACCGCTGGAATTCACCGACGGGAAAGAAAAGAAGCCCAACGATGGTTTCTACTTCTCTCTCGATAAGGCATACACCAGTGTCTCGAAAGCGACACGAATCGGTGAGGCATCGGATACGATCCAAACCGGCTCAACTTACATCCAGGGATCACGTTATGACTTTGGATGGTTTTCCGACAACGATGACGGATGGGGATTCACCTATCAGGTATCTGACGGCATCTACTACACTGCCGGACAAGACTCCAGTGTTGCCAATCCAATGATTGTTGACATGAATGTTTCAACTTTTGAAATCAACCGAATGTTCCGTCAGGCACTCTCTGAAGGTGGTTACTTTGAACCTTACATGGGTGTCCGGTACATGCACATTGGTGACAACACCATCGAAGATACCAACCAGACGGTTGGAACCGACGCTACCGTAAACCGGTTCAAGCAGAACGTTACCAACGATGGTTTCGGTTTCCAGGCGGGTGGAAAGTACAATTCTCGGCGAGGCCGCTGGCGAACGACAATCGATGGTTCGATTGCAACTGTTTACAACCAGCAACGGTACTTCGCAACCGACATCACTAACTCATCGACAGGACCGCAAGGAATTTCGGAAACTTACCAGTCGGATCAATCATTCGTACCGATCTTAGACGGTCAGTATGAAATTGCTTACAACATTAGTCGAGACATCTCAATTCGACTTGGTGTTCAAGCTATCTACAGCTGGGCAGGTATTGCACGGGCGAATACTGAGACCACTAACCTGAACCCGAATTCAATCTTCGGTGCGGGCGGTGCTCCAACGGGATTCTTTGACGACAGCCACCTATCTGCAGGCTTCCTTTACGGAATTGAATGGCGACGCTAACGTCAGCCAAGTCAACATTGCTTTCAAAACGAAAAGGGACGCGAGTTTATTTCTCGCGTCCCTTTTTTATTTGTGTCCAAAGGTATGATCTCGCTTGTGAGACCAATAACTTCTGCACCAATCACTGCTGGGCTAGAGAGCCAGCAACAATCGGCTTGGTGCCTCAAGATAGCCAATGACCTCATTGAGGAACCTTGCAGCTGCTCCTCCATCAATTAAGCGATGGTCATAAGACAAACTTAGTGGCATCATTAAACGAATTTTCACTTCATCGCCAACAACGACGGGCAGCTTCCTCGATCGACCCACCAACAAAATTGCGGTTTCAGGAGTATTGATGATCGGCGTGGAATAAGTTCCGCCAATCGCACCTAAATTGCTGATCGTGAAAGTCCCCCCACGCAAGTCATCAATTGAAAAATCACCTGAACGGACATCATCAGCCATCTGCCCCAACTGTCTGGCCACATCAGGAATACCAAGCTTATCCGCCTCTCGAAGCGACGGCACAACGAGCCCCCGTTCGGTGTCAATCGCGATTCCCACGTTGACGTAATCTTTGTAAATGATCTGCCCTTGCTCCAGATCAATCGAAGCATTGATTACCGGGTGAGCCTTCAATGCCATCGCGACAGCCTTGACCAGAAACGGCATCGACGTGAGCTTGATCCCACCTGCCGCATACTCCTGCTTACTGTTTTGCCGAATCTCTTCCAACGCCGTTACGTCAGCATCGTCAAAGTTAGTTACCCGCGGGCAAGTCGTCCAAGACTCATGCATTTTTTTTGCAATAGTCTGTCGAATCTTTGGCATTTTTTCGACATGAATCGGACCATAGCCGTCCGACTGGGTGCCTGCGGATGGCTTCGCGGAACTTCCACCCTGCCGACTTCCTTCTCGAACCACCTTCAAAACGTCTTCGCGAACAATGCGTCCATGTTCACCAGACCCCTGAATTGTTTGCAAATCGACGCCGACTTCCCGAGCGAACCTTCGAATTGCCGGTCCTGCAGCCACCATCACTTTTTTCCCGGATGCAGTCTCTACCGGGGTAGATTCAGGTTTTGAAACAACGGGTGCCACCGAAGGAACGGGGGCGACAGGTTCGACCGGAGCCACGGGGGCAACTGGCTCTTGAACGACCTCAGCGGGTTTTTCAGGAACGGGAGGAGCGGGTGCAACCGGTGCGCTTTCGACGGGCGCTGGAGCAGCAGCCGCCGCGGGCTCAACCGACAAAATTGCCTGACCAACTGCGATGGTGTCTCCGATTTCGCAATTAATTGCGGTAATTACCCCTTCGACATCCGAAGGGACAAAGACTGTCGCTTTATCGGTCTCTAACTCCACCACTTCCTGCTCAAGCTCCAGTGTGTCTCCAACGGAAACAAGAATCTCGAGCACATCGCCAGACTCAACACCCTCGGCGATTTTGGGTAATTTAAATTCAACAGCCATAGGAAATAAAAAGCCTATTTTCAACTTGTGTTTTATTAATGAATATTCGATTGATGGAGCCAGACACTAGGCATACAGAGGACTAATCTTGTCAGGATCTACACCAAGATCTTTGATCGCTTTTTCAACGGTTGCCGCATCGACTTTCCCTTGCTGACACAACTGGTAAAGGGCCGCAACTGTCACGCACTCAGCGTCCACCTCAAAGTGCCGTCGTAGCGCCGGTCGTGTTTCACTTCGCCCCATTCCGTCAGTACCAAGGGCGAGGAAATCATCGGGAAGAAATTGAGCAACTTGCTCGCTGTGAGCCTGAACATAGTCGCTTGACGCGATGAACGGCCCTTCCGATCCTTCCAATACTGTTTCGAGGTAACTCTTCCGAGGCTCCATCGTCGGATGGAACATATTCCAACGTTTGCACTCTTGAGCATCACGACGCAATTCGTTGTAACTCGTAACACTCCAGACATCACTGGAGATGCCGTACTGATCCGCAAGTATTTCCTGCGCCTTCAGAACACAATTCATGATTGCTCCACTTCCAAAGAGTTGAACCCGGAGATCCCCCTTCTCACTCTCTTTGGTACGGAACTTGTAGATCCCTTTGATGATTCCCTCTTCGCAACCATCTGGCATTTTCGGCATGATGTAATTGTCGTTGCCAACCATGAGATAATAGATCGCCGTCTCGCCGTCTTCGTATAGTTTCTTAAGACCATCGAAAATGATCACAGCAGTTTCGTAATGGAATGCCGGATCGTAGGCACGGACTGTTGGGAATGCGATTGCATTAAGCAGACTGTGACCATCCTGATGCTGCAAACCTTCTCCATTGAGTGATGTACGCCCAGCGGTTCCTCCTAGCAGGAATCCTTTCGCACGCATATCAGCCGCGGCCCAAATCAGATCGCCAATTCTCTGGAAACCGAACATCGAATAGTAGATGTAGAACGGAATCATGTTAATGCCATGGGCACTGTAAGCTGTTCCCGCCGCGTTGAAAGACGCCATCGAACCCGCTTCAGAAATTCCTTCCTCAAGCAGTTGACCATCTTTGGCCTCTTTGTAATAAGCAGTTTCCGTTCGGTCGACTGGCTCATACAACTGACCCGCATGAGCATAAATCCCAACCTGGCGGAACATACCTTCCATTCCAAAGGTTCTCGACTCATCGGGAACAATTGGAACAATGTTCTTGCCAATCTTTTTGTCACGCACCAAACTCGAAAGCAGACGCACAGCACCCATCGTTGTCGACATTTCTCTCTTTTCACTGTCGTCGTCGATTCGTTTTCGATAGTCCTCGAAACGAGGGACTTCCATCGTTGGCACCGTTGTCGGGCGAGAAGGAACCGGGCCACCGAGCTTAATTCGCTGCTCCCGCATGTATTTCATTTCGATGCTGTCATCCGAAGGTTTGTAGAATGGTGCCTTCCCAACATCTTCATCCGAGATTGGAATGCCAAACCGCGTTCGGAATTCTAACAACTCGGCTTCGTTCATTTTCTTTTGGTTGTGAGCGATATTTCGACCCTCGCCCGCTTCACCAAGTCCGTAACCTTTGATCGTCTTGGCAAGAATGACAGTTGGTTGACCTTTATGATCTTCCGCTGCCTTATAGGCCGCGTAAACCTTCTCAGGATCATGTCCACCGCGACGCATGCGGAGCAGTTTCTCGTCTGAGTAGTTTTTGACCATCTCAAGCAACTCTGGGTGTTTCCCAAAGAAATGTTCGCGGGTGTATTCACCCGGCATACCGACGTACTTCTGATACTGACCATCGACGACTTCGCCCATGCGTTTGACCAATAAACCAAGTTCGTCCGCTTCTAAGAGTGGATCCCAATCATCACCCCAGACGACTTTAATGACGTTCCACCCCGCACCGCGGAACAACGCCTCAAGCTCCTGAATGATTTTTCCGTTTCAGCGAACCGGACCATCCAGACGTTGTAAGTTGCAGTTAATCACGAATTTAAGATTATCCAGCTTCTCACGACCGGCTAAAGTGATTGCACCGAGAGACTCTGGTTCATCACATTCTCCATCGCCAAGGAATGCCCATACGCGCTGATTCGAAGTGTCCTTAATTCCTCGATCGTGCAAGTATTCATTGAACCGTGCCTGGTAAATCGACATGATCGGCCCAAGCCCCATCGAGACGGTGGGGTACTCCCAGAAATCGGGCATTAGCCAAGGGTGCGGATAGGACGAAAGCCCCGGATGGTCTTGCAGTTCACGACGGAAGTTCAAAAGATGCTGTTCGTTCAAGCGTCCTTCCATGTAGGCTCGCGAGTACATACCAGGAGAACCATGCCCCTGGAAGTAAACCATATCACCATCAAAACCACTCTCGCCCCGGCCTCGGAAAATATGATTCTGAGCAACCTCGTAAAGTGTTGCGGAAGATGCAAAGGTCGAAATGTGCCCACCGACGCCACCCAAACCGGGAGCGGCTGTTGCCTTGTTTGCCCGAACCACCATGGCCATTGCATTCCAACGAACGAAACTCTTGATTCGCCGCTCAATCTCTCGATTACCCGGATAGGCCGGTTGCTCGTGTTTCGCAATGGTATTGATGTAAGCCGTATTCGACTTGATCGGTAAATCAACTCCCTCGACACGCGCCCGAGCTTCCAAAACCGAAAGAAGATACTTTGCCCGATCTTCTCCCTTGGTACTCATGATGTACTCAAGAGACTCCAACCACTCTTGCGTTTCAGCCGGATCAACATCGACTGTCTGAGTAATATAAGATTCGTTCGCATCCTCGATTGACTTCGTCGTTGACTTGATCACGTCCGACATAAAATTTCGCCTTATCACGTTGGGAGGCGCACAACTTTCACGCAGTGCTTCCTCAAAGTTTTACAACCCGACGCCCGCAATCGTTGCAGACCATTTGATTCAAATGGGTTGAGATTCTCGTTAAACTCAAAGGTTACAATCAGGGAGATCGAAACCCTCCGGCCTAAGCAGTCTGTTTCTACTAATCAGATTCGGCGCGATTGAGTGAATCAATGCGTCGTTCCGCGCTCGCTGGCCTAGTCCAAATAATTCTCGTAAATGGAACGCGTTTCGTAAAGCATCAAGTTTATGAACCTAAACGACAACAAGCCTCTAAAGAGATAATTCTCAACACTAAGTTAACACAAAGGGATTCAGCACCACACTCAGGGCTCCAGCGTAAAATAAGTAACGATCTCAAAAATATCCCGCAGCTTAACAAATCGTTAAAAAAGACCGATTTTTGCCTGTGTTTTGAGTGATTACTCCAGTTTGTTCACCTAACGAATTTAGAGGAAATTCAGTTCTCCCGCCCTTACAAACTTCTCAATCGCTTTGATCTACCGGCTCTGAACCAGGTAACAAGCAGCAATTCTGGCAGTATGGCATGCGAACCCAGTAATTTTTCTTGTTTCTTTCAAAGCATTTCCAGCCTCGCCCGCTGTACGATGTCGCCCCCATCCATCAAACTCTTGAAACCGGTTCCAAGGTTAAGAATTGCGTAATCGCATCTCTTTTCCAGTAACAGATTTAGAATGAGAACGTTTCGAGACAAAACATGAACAGCTCAAAGAACATCATTGGCCTAGCTGCCATTCTTTCGCTCGGTGGATTTCTATTTGGATTCGATGCCGGGATCATCTCCGGCGTCATGGAATATGCCGGTCCATTTTTCACACTTAACGACACTCAAAACGGCTGGGCCGTCAGTTGCCCAACCTTTGTTGCCATGTTCGCAATGCTGATCTCTGGCAAACTAAGCGACGCAGTCGGTAGAAAACCAATTCTAATCCTCGTCGCCTTTCTCTATGCAGTTTCTGCTCTTTTATCAGCAATCGCCTGGTCCTACGCTTCTCTGTGTTTTGCGAGGATGGTTGGCGGTTTTGCCTTCGGCGCGGCTCTCATTCTAGCCCCGACTTACATCGCTGAAATATCGAGCGCCGCTCATCGCGGAAGACTCGTTTCGATTCAACAACTCAACATTGTGCTTGGTTTTTTCGCTGCCTTTTTGAGCAACTTAGTTTTCAATCAATGGTTCGAAGGGGGAGCCAGCTTTTTGAACGAGGACAATCTCTGGCGGTGGATGCTGGGCGTCGAACTTTTGCCGGCAGTCTTTTATTTCTTTTTCCTTTTTGCTGTTCCCAAAAGTCCTCGCTGGCTTTTCGCGAAAGGGCGGTTTGAAGAAGGGAAAGCCGTATTGATAAAGCTGCATGGCGAGAAAATCGCTGAAGAGGAAGTACAAGCGATTCAAGCAAGCCTCAGCGAGGAAAGAAACCTCGAAAAAGACTCCTTTCGTGAGTCTTTTACCCAGTTGTTCCATCCGTCACTTCGATACATTCTGGGGATTGGCTTGCTAATTGGCATTCTCCAACAAGCAACCGGAATCAATGCGGTTTACTTTTACGCCACCACGATTTTCAAACAGACCGGAATTGGCGTGAGCGCCGCCTTTTTCTCGGGCGTACTGCTTAGCTTTACCTCTGTCGTCTTCACGCTGGTTGCCATGGCCACCATCGACCGATTCGGAAGAAGGCCTTTACTACTCGCTGGAATTGCAGGAATTGCGATTAGCATGCTTGCCTGCTCATACGGCTTTTATGGTGCCACCTATCAATTGACCAACGAAGACATCGCCGCTTTAGAGAAGGAAAATGAGCACATCGAAGCGGGGGTTTTACTTCCGATCGCGGGAAAGATATTTGAATCCGACGTTGAATTCAAAACCAACATGAAATCTCTACTGCAGGATAAGAAGAAATACGATAAGAGCGAAGGCGCCATCCTTGAGGCCGCCATCGAGATGAATGCCATGCTCGTCTTACTCGGTGTGCTCGGATTCATCGCTTGCTTCGCATTTTCCCTCGGCCCCGTCATGTGGGTGATGCTATCGGAACTTTACCCGAATCGAATCCGGGGACTCGCCATCGGTTGCATCGGGTTCGTCAATTCGTTTACTGCCTGGCTGGTAACGCAAATTTTCCCATGGGAATTAACCAACCTCGGAAACGCAGGCAGTTTCTTAATTTTTGGCGTGATCGCCTCGGTTGGATTCTTCATCCTCTTGAAGTCACTTCCCGAAACCAAAGGCAAGACGCTCGAACAGATCGAAGCTGAGTTCATCAAGTAGGAGTCTTGGAGAAAGTACTTCACGACGCTCTCCGTACTAAACAAAGCAATTCTCGGAAACAAACAAAAAAGGCGAGCACTCTTAGGTGCTCGCCTTTTCCAATGTTCTTCGAATCGTCAGAGACTCTAGCATGTAGCTAAGCCACTGTTATTACGACACTAAGATTACTTAACTTCAACCCAACCCGTTCGTTGGATCGGCTGTGGGTAAGAACGCGTTTGGCTTTGCACTCGCGACTGAACCGCCGGCTGATAACTGGCGAGACGCACTGGAGAATATCCCCATCGCTGCTGTGTTGGTGAAGCATTACCTGCCTTCGACACGGCAATCGTTCCCGGACGATAGTAAGTCTGGTACTCAGAGCTAAAGTCCGATTGAATTTGCGGCATAGGCACTTGGCTACTTTTGCCATCAAGCCCGGGGCTTAAGTCTGCAGGAGTCGGCTTCACGATCCCCTGTGGTTGCTCGTAATACGGCTGGGGTGTCGCGACACCCTGACCTACCGCACAAGTATCACATCCAGCAGCTCCCATCACGGTTCCGCAAGTATTGCAACCGCCGGTTGCACAATTGTTCGTGATGGTTGTCACAGGGACTTTATAAGTTTCCTGCCGGTAGACCGGACGATAAGTCGTGTAAGGCACCCGCTGAACCTGAGTGGTGTACGTGGTGCATGGCTTCATGCACGTTGTTGTACATCCCGTCGATGGATCCGTGGTCGTTTCAGGACGATAGGAGGTGACTGGCACCTGCTTGGAAACCGTTCGGTAAGCGGTGCACGGAACGTAATTAACAACCGTTCGGGTGCATGTCTGCTGGCAGGTCTTCATGCACTGACCTGGTTGAAGATTGTACGGATTTGCCGGAGCACAGGCAGTGTTTTTTGGGGTTCGAAAACCTCTCAGCCAGCGTCGCAGCGGACCGTCAGCATTAGCTTCACTTGGCAAGACTGCCAATAGTGTTGCCGCAAAGGCAAATGCGATCACAGTTGTTTTTAAGCGTGACATAGTAAATTCACTCCAATGGCGTCGACTAAAGCGACAAATGAAAAGTTGAGTTCCCTCACTTCGAAGCCTTTAGGCAGTACGAAGCTCGATCAAAGGTAGGATAGATTTAAATTTTGAATAGACAAAATATACGAACGCAAGTTGTAATTTTTACAATCAAAGTCGGGTCGTAACGAACAGCGAAGCTGGCAATGGTAATAAGCTTAATCCCGTTACATAAAAGCAAGCTTTCAGGCAAATCGTCGATTCAAACCCTGACGATTATCCGTTTTATCCTGAATAGATTGCTCGGCGTTCATCATGAACCGGAAGACTGCGAGCCGCCAGGCAACCCATTCCTTTAGCTACCCAGTCGCATCAAGATTGATTTCGACGAGATCAATGGAACCGTCCTTTGAAGTCCAGTTCGTCAAAATCCAATTTGGCTTGGATCACTCGACTGCCACTTTCACTACAGTGGTACTAAGCCACAACCGCGAGCATTCACCGTGCAGTCCATCGTTGGCAATTCGCTCACTCTCAGTCAAATCTCGCTCCGAAAGCCAATTTCTTGAATTTCTATATCCAAGAACTGGGCAATCGTATTGCGGTTTTTCCCGAGGTCAATGGATCAGTAATTGAAGGCTAAATTTACGGGAGTTTGACTACCCGGCTAGCACTTGACACCTCTTTAAGACCAAAATGACGAGGTGGATTTCGACAGCGACGGTCAATGCTTTGAGGGATAACAAACTTGAACAAGACAAATACCTGCTTAGTTGTTGACCTTCCACTCTGCCAATTTTAAAACCAACGCCTGTGCACCCCATTCCTTAGAGAAGCTGACAATATGTTTTTCGTACTCGACGGCGTAGACGGCGCTGGCAAATCAACCCAACTTGAAATGTTTGTGCAGTGGCTCGGAGAACAGGGACACGATGTCGTAACCTGCAGTGATCCTGGCAGTACTGAATTAGGTGAACAAATTCGTTCTATCCTGCTCGGCAAACACGAGACCCCAATCTCAATGCGGGCCGAAATGATGCTCTTTACCACCGCACGCACTCAATTGATCCAGCAGGTCATTAAACCCGCATTGGCTCGAGGGCAGACGATTGTGCTCGACCGATACATTTTCTCAACCGTTGTCTATCAAGGCCACGCGGGAGATCTCGATCCTGAGGAAATCTGGACGACAAATCGCATTGCGACCGAAAACCATCTTCCCGACGCAACTTTCATTCTCGACCTCCCTGTGGAAATCGCAATGACAAGACTTGGGAAAACTTTGGATCGCATGGAATCCAGAGGTAATGAATATTTCGAGCGCGTCCGAAGCGGCTTTCTTCTAGAATCACAGCGTTGGCCAGACACAGTTGAAGTAATCGATGCAACACGCAGTCCCGATGAAATCCAAAAGGATATCCGGCAACTTGCGATGCAATACATTCAGCGGCAAGCCTCCAGCTAACCGATCATCGCACTTATTTAGAGATCAGCAACATGGCATGGAATGAGATTCTTAATCACGAATCGGCGTTCGAGCGATTCCAACGCTCGATCGAAAGGAACCGGTTGGCGAACACTTATTTGTTCGTGGGGCCTCCGGGAATTGGCAAACGTACCTTTGCTCTCAAACTGGCTCAATCACTGCTCTGCGAATCCAACAATGATTCTCCACTTACACCCTGCAATCAATGTCCCGGTTGCCAACAGGTAGTCGCGGCAACCCACCCGGATCTGATCCTTGTTTCCCGCCCCGCCAAAAAGTCAATCATTCCGCTGGAGGCTTTTATTGGCGACAAAGATCATCGTCGGCAGGAAGGCCTTTGCCATGCAATCGGGCTCAAACCCTTCCGGGGTGGCAGAAAGATAGCCATCATCGACGACGCTGACTACCTTAATCAGGAAGGGGCTAACAGCCTGCTAAAAACACTTGAAGAACCACCACCAATGTCGTTACTCATTTTGATAGGGACAAGTGAACAAAGGCAACTCTCAACCATCGTTTCAAGAAGTCAGATTGTTCGATTCGATCCACTCTCCCAATCTCAAGTTCTCGAAATACTAACCTCCAAATCCATTATTGAAAACGATGCCATTCCTCTATCCGAACTGGCCAATGCGTCCGCCGGAAGCCTTTCGACCGCTGTTTTGCTATCCGACTCAGATTGCTTTGAGTTCCGCCGGAAACTCTTCCAACAACTTGCGACCAAAGACCCCGGGCAAAACGATTTCGCGAAAGCAATTATCGATTTTGCCGAGAGCGCGGGCAAAGAGAATTCACTGAGACGAGATCGACTGATCTTAGCCGCTGATTTTGCTATTACCTTTTACCGACAATGGATATTGACCATTACAGGGGCTCAGGTCGATCCAGATCGGGTCGACCCATACCTCGTCTCACTGACTCAAGAAGCATTTGGAGACTCTTCAGATGACGTCAACCAAACTCTCGATCTAGTTGGCCGTTGCATTGAAAGATGCTGTGACATGCAGCAACAGGTTCGTTCGAATGCCGGATTTGCCAACGTCGTTGAAACCTGGGTTAGGGAACTGGGCTGGATCAGTCGCGGCTCCAGAACGCCAGTCGCTTGAGGAATCCAACCCCCACGCAGCCACACATCATTCGATTCAATTCCGGTAGTACCAAGCACTCGCTGGCTGAACGTTTGAATCAAGTTCCTGGTTTTGCTGATACCCAGCCTGCACAGGCTTTGCATAAATTGCAGGTGCCGGAAGTGGCCTCAACCCCTGATTCGGAGTGAAATAACGAGGTGGCTGATTGGCATGAGCAGGAATTGCATAACCGTTGGGATAATATCCTCGTAAAACGCCGGGATACCCCTGAGCGGGCAATCCATTTGCTTGCGTCCCGTGAACGGAGGGGTAGGGAGGTTGATAAAATGAACCGACTCGCGGCATCACATTTGCTCGTGTTGAATCCGCTCCATTAATGGCACGCTGAAACACCAACTCAACCACTTCATTGAACCCTTCGCGAACAGCTGGCTCAATTTTCAACTTCTTACCCATTCGCTGAACGCCCGGGCCATTCTTAGAAGTCGTTTCGTTGAGTCGCTGCACAAATTTTAAAGACTCTACAAAATTGTGGTCGGCTGTTGAACCTACGACCGGCTGTATTGTTTTTGCAATGAGTCCCGCGGTTGCATTTTCAACCTTAAGAAACACGTCCAACTGGCTGGTGGCGACAGGCTTTCCAGCCTCATCAAACTTACTTTCAGTCTTTAAAACCAAAACGCACTTACCCGTTAGCTTGCGCTTTAAAATCGGCCCTTCGTAACTACCCTCGCCGTAGAAAATATGAAGGTTGTCCGTGCCGTAAACCAACTCAAGTTGACTAATGGTTCCGGCACCGTCATCCGTCGTGACAGTGAATGGCCCGGTTCGCTCCGTCGTCATATTGGTAATACCCATCAATTGCCAAATGTTCACCACGACTTCGGGATACCGAATTAAGAAGCGGAAATAATCTGGATCCGCATTAATCGAAGTGACCGGTAGCTGGCGATAGATACTCGGCTTTCTTAGAATGTCACCAATTTTTTCACGAGCCTGAACATTCAGCGCTTGCATTGGAATCGTGTTGACAGTCTGCTTTCTCAGACTCTTGCTGCTGGAACCAGACGGCGAATTATCATTCGCCTCCAAAACACTACTCCCCAAAACAAGCACCGCAAACAATCCACTGAAAATCGCAAACGCAATTTTAGTAGACATCGCTGAGTGGCAGTTGGGTCGATGAGTCATATCTGCTTCCGATTGAACATTACGAAAGATCCGCGGGAACAGACCAATCGCGATACGTCACCCAAAGGCGACGTCCTAGTCAAATATTCGGAATCCATTGGCTGAAGACGACAATGAAAATCCGGCGGAATCGCATCAAAATACGTCCCACCAGACGCAATGGTTCTGCAGCTTACGCAGCTTGAAATTAATCCGTAAGAAAGATGCTATCACAAAGACTGCAAGCAGCTTTGACAACAAGAAATCGAGCTGGCAGCTCAACTAAAGAATTTAGCTTGGAAGCCCAAAAAAGAGCGACTTTGGATTTACTCAATACCTAATAACGTCGCTTGAGACTATCTAATAAAGCCAACGCTTGACTTTGGCTTTTCAAGGAGAACCACACGTGATGCGGTAACATGATCGAGTTGTAACTCGCTGGCGTAACCTCGCTGCCCAACGATTCCAATTCGAGATCGCAGGTAGCGTTTTAGATTCATCCCCGGTGATGTCCCCACGTGGTGCGTTATGTTTCCTGCTTCATCTTGAAGGACATATTCAATTCTCCCACTAGCGTCATCGCGAACAATCTCAGAAAGCCAACCATGAGCATCGTAGGTATTACTTAAATCTAATTCTGGGTTAACCCCTGTGCCGACAGGTTGACTGGGGGCAGCACCCGTTCCAATGGCTGTCATGGTTCCGGCACTGGCTAGTCCAGCTTGAATCGTTCGGCAACTCTTCAGTTTCGTCAAAAAACGTTCGGCCTGCACCCTCTCGCTTTCACGGTCAGATGTCCTATAGATAGCGTTCGCGGCCTGCTCAAGATCCACCAATTTCCATTTCGCAGGATCTTTCTTGATCAGTTCCTGAGTGAGCTGCAATTCCAAATCGGTTAAATTCCTCGAGTACCTTGTTGGCGAATTGCCGGCAACTCGTCCTTCTCTCACCATCTCTAATTCTCTCGCAAATCCATCGCGAGATAGGCTTCGGTCAGCAACTCTATCGGGATTTGATCCTCCCGCTGCAAGATTTAAGGTACCCTGGTATCCAAATCTGGAATCCATACCACGATCGGAAACTTGACTCGCTGTTCCGTCACTTAAAACGCCAACCCCCAACCGCTTACGATTAAGATCTGCCTCTGATTCCCCAACTCCAATTGGCATCGGGGTTGGTCGCCAGCCCCGGTTCACACCACCCATTCCCGGAGCAGTACCGCCTGACTCGAACTGCGCTGAAGCTTGCTGAATATATTCAGCCCCATCGCCATCGAAAGACTCACTGCTTTTAAAACTATCTACGGTCGCTAACTGAATCTTCGCATCAGCACTGTTATTGTTTGGAGAAGGTTTTTGTCCGATGGAATCTGTCACCTCGGCGGGCAACTCCAACGCGTCTCGCTTCACCCAGCGAAACTCGCCAGAGGGAGGAGCAATTTGGTACCAAGTCGTCGAATGCCCATCGGGACTCGGCCAGCTCGCGAGGCCAAGCACCTCTACCATTTCTTTTTCTTTTAACTTGACCTGCCACAGGGGCTTTTCGACAGGGCCGAGCTTGGTTCCCACCCAGGCTTGTGTTCCAGCCTCAAGCACCTGACCGAGATTGCCGTCCAGAATCTTCAGCGCTGATTCTGGAACCAAACTAAAACTTCCTTCGACTGGTCGAATCGCAAACCAACCTCCAGGGTCTTCCCGATACACTTCCACGGTAGCGCCCTGATCTAGTTGCTCCGTCGGATAATGCGACTCGCCGGGACCGCTCAAAACAAGCGTCTCGTCTTTTAAGACGAATGCCTGGTATGGGAATTTGAGGTTATCGGAGGTCTGCCCCCAACAATCTTGACTGACTGTCGCGAGTAAAACTGAAACCACGCAAAAAATACGAAGCCCAGGCGGCAAAAAAAACTGGCTAACCATAAAAGAATCGTCCTTGATTCCACAGGTGAACAAGGGTGCCTCGCTCACCGATTTGAAAATTTGCAAATTTTTACCGCGTTTATTTAGCGAAATACAGAATTCACCTCAAGTCGATAAAGTGATAGCAAATCAAACAGGATGACGATCCCCTCGCAAAGATGACCATCAACAGTGGCTAGAATTACGCACAATCTAAGTGGACTGGACGCGCAAACTGCAACGCCAGCCCTCAATACTTCCAGCTAAGATCTAGATTGCTAGCTTCCATACAGGCTTTTGATACACGCTTTTGCGAGCCAAGGCTAAAATTTGAAACCCTGCTTGGGTCCATTCTTGGTCGTTGTCAAAATCTCAGGACCGTTCTCAGTCATTAAAATCGTGTGCTCGAATTGAGCCGAGAGCCGTCCATCCTGAGTCCGCACCGTCCACCCGTCACGCCGGTCACAAACAGAATGAGCGGTTCCAGCATTTATCATCGGTTCGATGGTGAAACACATCCCCGGATGCAGTCGTTCACGATGAGCGACCGGACTGGGAACATGAGGGATATTAGGAGCTTGATGGAATTGAGCACCAATACCGTGTCCTACGTATTTATCTACCACACCAAATCCATAATGCTGTTTCACGTGATCAACAATTGCTTGCCCAATTACCGAAATCCGGCAACCGGGACTGGTCGCCTCAATCCCCAAATAAAGACAATCGAACGCACATTGAGTTACGCGTCTGGCTACATCACTAATTTGATTATCTTCACCAATCAAGAAAGTCTCGGATTGATCGCCATGCCAACCGTCAACGATGGTAGTTAGATCAACATTCGCAATATCGCCGGGCTTCAGTTCATAGTCACTTGGAATGCCATGGCAGATCACCTCATTAACGCTAATACAAGAACTCTTTGGATACGGACCGGCGTCGCCGCCGGGATAATGCAAACAGGCGGGCACATGGCCATGAGAGAGCGTGTACTCGTGAACAATTCGATCTAATTCCTCCGTTTTCACCCCTGGTTTAACGAATGGGCGAACCACATCCAACAGCTCAGCATTGAAGCGACACGCGTTACGCATCATTTCGCGTTCTTCTTCATTCAGACGGATTTTTGATTGGCGACGAGTCACAATTTCACTCAAAAAAGGTGGGGTATTAATTTGCCACAGAGGTTTAAAGACGATCCGTCATGGTATCAGAATCACTACACATCGCCTACCAACCGCACTGGATAATGTCCTGTTCCAGACGCAGAAGATTGGCTCGCCTCTTCCGCGTTCAAGGGGCCCGATTCAGGCTCATCGCCCAGGAATTTGATTTCCAAGGAGGCCATGCGAAGACGCTTCCATTTTGTTAACATATCGACCTTGAAACTGACAAACTTATCCACGGCGACTCTCCTCCGGAATTCGCCAAAACGCGACGCGTTAAAGGAAACATCGTGCCGAAGTACAATCCAGCCGAGATCGAACCCCGTTGGCAAAGATTTTGGGATGAAAACAAAACCTTCAAGACTCCAACAGAGGTCACCGGCGAGAAATTGTACGCTTTGGATATGTTCCCCTATCCGAGTGGAGAAGGGTTGCATGTTGGTCACCCCGAAGGCTACACAGCAACCGACATTGTATCCCGACATGCTCGAATGGTTGGTAAAACAGTTTTGCACCCCATGGGTTTCGATGCTTTTGGATTGCCTGCCGAAGAACATGCAATCAAGCACAATGCTTCGCCTCGCGAATTTACCGAGAAAAACATCAATACCTTTGTGCGTCAGTTAAAAGACCTCGGTTTTAGCTACGATTGGGATCGCCAAATATCGACAACCGACGTCGATTATTTTAAATGGACGCAGTGGATCTTCTTAGTGCTTTTTGACACATGGTTCGATGCCGACCAGCAAAAAGGCCGTCCCATCAGCGAACTGCCCATTCCGGCCGAAATCAGTGGAGCGGGAGAAGATGCGGTTCGGAAGTATCAGGACGAATTCAGGCTCGCCTTTGAATCCCACGCTCCTGTCAATTGGTGCCCGGCCCTGGGAACCGTACTCGCTAACGAAGAAGTCGTCGACGGACTTTCTGACGTTGGCAATCACCCGGTACAACGAATGCCCTTACGACAATGGATGCTTCGTATCACGGCGTACGCCGATCGTCTGGAGAGCGATCTCGATGCCGTTGACTGGCCGGAAGGGATCAAGAAACTTCAATGTGATTGGATCGGTCGCAGTACTGGCGCGGAAGTCGACTTTTTCATTGGTGATAAAGATCAATTTGAAACCTGGAAAAACGCCCGAACGGAAACAGGATTCCCGCGAAACCTTCCGACGGATGCCCTTCGAGTTTACACGACTCGCCCCGACACTCTTTACGGCGCGACCTATATGGTTATTGCACCGGAACATGGCGCCGTTGAAGCATTGACAACCGCTGAACAGGGACCGACTGTCAAAAAATATTGCGACGACGCGGCTATGAAAAGCGACCGTGATCGACAGGATGACCGAACAAAAAAATCAGGTGTCTTTACCGGCAGCTATGCAATCAACCCGATTAACGGGCAGCCCGTACCCATCTGGGTGGCGGACTATGTGTTAGCAAGCTACGGAACTGGCGCCATCATGGCCGTGCCGGCACACGATGCTCGCGACTTTGAGTTTGCCAAAACTTATGACCTGCCAATTATTGCCGTCGTGAAACCTCCTGCCAAAGCCGAAATTGATTTGGAAAAACTGATGGCAGGAGAGGTTTGTTTCGCTGGCGTTGGAACGGCAGTTAACTCAGCATCCTTTGACGACCTTCCAACCGAAGAATTTAAGATCAAGATTATCGAATCGCTCGAAAGCACCTCGGTTGGCCGTTCCGCAGTCAATTACAAACTAAGAGACTGGCTGTTCAGTCGTCAGCGATTCTGGGGGGAGCCGTTTCCAATTCTGCACGAACTCGATGAGGCCGGGAATCGCACCGGTATCATGCGACCAGTTCCCCTGGATAGCCTTCCGGTTGATTTACCATTCGTGGAAGATTTCCAACCGCACGGCCGCCCCGAGCCACCGCTTGAGAAAGCCGATGACGAATGGCTGTTTCCCATCATCGATGGAAAAAAATACAAACGCGAAACCAATACCATGCCACAATGGGCTGGTTCATGCTGGTACTACCTGAGGTTTATTGACCCCAAAAACGAATCAGCATTCATTGATCCAGAACTTGAAAAACAATGGATGCCCGTTGATCTTTACATTGGTGGTGCCGAACACGCAGTTCTCCATTTGCTATACGCAAGATTTTGGCACAAAGTCCTCTTCGATCGCGGATACCTTTCGACGCCTGAGCCGTTTAAAAAACTGGTTAATCAGGGGATGATTCTCGGCGATGTCGAGTTTACAGCTTTTCGGGATACGAATGAACAATGGGTAAGCGCAGAGTTGACGTGCGAAAACGACGACCGCAAAACCGTCCTACAATCAACGGGAGAAGAGTTACACGTCGTCAAGCTCGATCCGGAGCAGGCTGAGAAAGAAAAAAATGGAGACCATTTCGTCTTGAAATCGGATCCGCAAATTCGTGTCGACAGTCGCGCTTACAAGATGTCCAAGAGCCGCGGTAACGTCGTCAATCCTGATGTTATTATTGCCGAATACGGCGCGGATTCACTACGACTTTACGAGATGTTCATGGGACCGCTACACCAATCGAAACCCTGGAGCATGGCGGGGGTGAACGGCGTGCGCAACTTCCTCGATCGAGTTTGGCGAATGTTAGTCGACGAAAAGGCGGAAGAACTAGTTCTGAGTTCCGCCGTTGGTGATCATGCCCCTACCGACGAACAAACGAGGATGCTTCATAAAACAATCAAGGCAGTTTCCGGTGACATTGAGACCCTCGGTTTTAATACAGCAATTTCAAGAATGATGGAGTTTGTCAATTTCTTTACGAAACAATCCGAGCGCCCCAAGTCATTGATGGAACCATTCATTTTGTTGCTATCTCCATTTGCACCGCACCTCGCAGAAGAACTATGGAAACTTTTGGGAAACAATTCGAGCCTCGCATACGAGTCGTGGCCAAAGTTTGACGAGGCGCTAACGGTCGATGCACTGGTTGAAGTTCCCATTCAAATTATGGGAAAGATCAAAACGAAGATTAGCATTGAGCGAGGAAAATCAAAACAAGAACTCGAAACACTCGCACTTCAAGACCCGAAAATCGTCACGCTTCTCGAAGGCCTAACCGTCCGGAAAGTCATTGCGGTTCCTGATAAGCTGGTGAACATCGTCGCCAACTAAAAATCAAATATGCCTCTTTCTTGATGGACGCCTACCGTTTGGAGGAACGCGATTTTCATGTACGACACGAAATGGAAATCTAATTTTCGGCGTAAACTACTGCGATGGTTTGACGACCATCAACGTGACCTACCGTGGCGAGAACACAAAACTCCGTATCGAATCTGGATCAGCGAAATCATGCTGCAACAGACTCAGGTCGCAACAGTCATTGATTACTTCAATCGATTTACCAAACGCTTCCCGACCGTTTCAACATTAGCTCAAGCCAAACAGGAGGAGGTCTTAAAACTCTGGGAAGGACTTGGTTATTACCGACGAGCTCGACAAATGCATGCGGCAGCTCAGATAATCGTCGATCAACACAACGGGAAATTCCCCACCGACTTCGAAAGCGTCTTAGCACTGCCCGGTATTGGTCGTTACACCGCCGGGGCAATCCTCTCGATCGCTCTTGATCAGCAACTGCCAATTTTGGAAGGCAACACAATCCGTTTGTTCGCCCGTCTGATGACAATGCAATCTGATCCGCGAACGACTAACAACCAGAAGGCTTTATGGGAATTTTCAGAATCGCTGCTACCAAGAAAACGGTGCGGCGACTTCAATCAGGCTTTGATGGAACTTGGCAGCCAAATCTGCAACCCCAAGCGTCCTAAGTGCTTGGTGTGCCCCGTCAACAATCTCTGCATGACCTCGGTCAAAGGACTTCAGGAGCAAATCCCGGTCGCCTCCCCCAAAGTCAAATATGAAGATCTTTTGGAAGCCGCCATCGTGGTAAATAAACAGGAGCGAATTCTGATCCGGCAATGCGGCCCTGGAGAACGCTGGGAGAGCCTCTGGGATTTCCCCCGCTACACGCTTACCCAAGAGCCTGAAGCAGAAACCCACGCTCAGCTTTTGCTAAAACAACTAAAAAAAGAAACCGGACTCTCAGCCGAGTTAAGCGGACCGCTTTTTCAAATGAAACATGCGGTCACCCGATACCGAATCACCTTGCAGTGCTGGAAGGGAGCCGGTGTTACAGGGCGACTCAAAAAAACACAAACTCCCACTCGCTGGGCAACGCTTGGTGAAATCGAGGAAATGCCGATGAGTGTCACCGGTCGAAAGATCGCTCGCAAACTCAAGAGCCTCTAAAGATTGGATTTCATGCCGACAATTTAAATAAAACCGAGCACACGCTACGGTTCGACGATCGGTTTCAGGCTCATCCCGCCGCTTGCCCGAATATTAACACGATAGGTTTTTCCCTCGATCGGTTTGACATAACTCGTTTGCCCCTGACTCGTGCGAATCCCCAATTCATCCTGCAATTGAGGGTCGTTGCAGACCTTCCAAAAATCAGCCCAAATCTGCTGCTCAAAATCTCGCTGAGTAGAATCGTTATAGATTCCGGGCGGTGAATGGTCACGAGATTCAACATCTAAACTCTGAGCATCTTTGGGAGTTTCTGCATCGCCGTAAATACTCTTAAAAACAAACAAGGACGCCGCACGAAGTTCATCGGCGCTTTCGACATACTGATCTTCAAAAGTTGCAATCCAACCATCGATGTACAACTTCTCTCCTTTGATAATGTACTGTCGCGCGGCTGCAACGGGGCGATCATTCGCATCCACTTCCTCAAAACTCACCTCCATAAACGGTTCACCGAATTCATCGAATCCTTTTTCCAGAACCGTCACATTGGCAAGCCGGCGATCTACCTTAAGCAACTTCATTGAAGTCTCAAGTCGATGCACGCGATCTTCCGCCTCTGTTAATCTGAAAGACTGTTGCTGATATTTCGCTTCCAGTTCTTTTAGCTCAGCGGCGGCTCGCTGTGCATCGTGACTTGGTTTAACGTAATTGTTATAGCCGAAGTATCCACCGTAGCCGATCACGCTGCATGCTCCCAGCATCATTGCCGTTCTTACGGCGCTATTAATCGTCTTCACATTGTTCATGATATCAGGCATGTCTTGCTCAATTCGTTAAACCCACGGACTTCACATTCAAGCTTTGCTGAGTAGATAAAGCTCACTTTTTTGATCGACCGCTTCCGCTCAAGATACCGGAAATTCTCGGCAGACGCATAAACGCGTTCAAATCATCAGGATCGGCACATCAAAAGTCTGGACTAACGCTGTTCGTCTTTCACTGAAATCTCTTGGCATAATTTGGTAATTTCAGAAAACCAAATAAGGAATAACGCAGAAAATTCGACACAAACTGAGTAAAACGACGAAATTCAAGAGGCCAACTGATCACCCATCAGTGATTTCACCGCCACCGAAAGGTCATCAGATCGCATCAACGACTCACCAACGAGAATCGCGTCGACCGAGTTATCTCGCATTAACTGTACGTCTCGATTAGTGAAAATTCCACTTTCACTGACCATTGCGATATCCCGGGGCAATGACTCTCTCACTCGAATTGAATGCATCAAATCAATTTCAAACGTATTTAAATCGCGGTTATTCACACCAACGAGTTTCGGATGACAAGCGAGTACCGCGGGAATATTTTTTTTATCATAAAGCTCGACGAGTGCCGTCATACCGAGCGACTCTATCATTTGATGAAGCTCAACCAAACGATCTGGAGCCAAACATTCCGCGATCAATAAAACTCCGTCAGCCCCCGCGACCCTTGCCTCGAGCACCTGGTATTCATCGAGAACAAAATCTTTTCTAAGCAACGGGATGGAAACCGCTTTCCGAATGTTAACTAAATAATCAAGACACCCCTGAAAAAAATGCTCATCGGTTAGAACACTTATGCAAGCCGCACCACTACGTGCATAGGTTTTTGCAATCATCACGGGATCGAAATCTTCACGAATCACTCCCTTGGAAGGACTCGCCTTTTTCACTTCCGCAATTAAGCTGACACGATCTTGCTGGGCTCCTGCCGTTAACGCCGAGCAGAAATCCAGCGGAGGCGGCAAGTCGGAAAGGCGAGCTTCCAATTCGACTCTAGGAATACGCTGTTTGGCAGCTTCGATCTCACCCTGTTTATGACGGACAATTTTTTCGAGGATAGAACTCACGTCATGACTTTCTAGCGGCAAGGCTCGAATCGATATTTAGAATTAAAGTTGATCCATTTTGGACAATCGGAACCTTCTCGCTCCCGAACGACCCATAAACGGCAAACGGCTTTGGTAACTTGGACTTCCCAACAATCAAAAACCTGCCAATTCATTCCCGGTCAACTTACCCAATGATACCATCGAGCCACAGCGGTTCAATTATGAATACAAATTGCAACCAATTTGCCAATAAAATTCCTCCGGCTATCGCATCTTATCCTAGTCGAACGAATTCAAAACAACTCGTCCGTTCGCCTTGCCAAGCTACAGGAAAAGGAACGACACAGTTGACCCCCAATCCGTTTCAGCTAAAACAACGGTTTAAGAAATTCGATCGCACTACGTCGTTGAATCCGAGAGTCTCACCAAGACTTTCGCTCTCAAAATGGATCTTAAAATGTCTAACTTTCAAATGGTTCTGGGAACGGGAAACGCGAAAAAAAAAGCGGAACTCGAGCGTTTACTTGCCCCCTATCCTCAAATTCAACTCACTTCGCTGGCTGACTACCCCACCGCTCTGGAAGTCGAAGAAACAGGTACCACCTTTGCTGAAAACGCAGAGCTAAAGGCATCCGTCCAAGCTCGCCACCTCAATCGTTGGGTATTAGCCGAGGATAGCGGAATCAGCGTCGATGCGCTCAACGGCGCGCCTGGAATTTACTCGGCAAGATTTTCAGGCGAACAGGCCACCGATGCGTCCAACAATGCTTTGCTGTTAGAAAAATTATCCGACGTTCCAAGCAAAAAAAGAACCGCTTTCTATACTTGCCACATGGCACTCTCCGATCCCCACGGCACCATCCACATTCGCTGCGAAGACCAATGCCACGGTCGAGTTCTTACCGCAGGGAGAGGAACCGGCGGGTTCGGATACGACCCGCTTTTTGAAATCCCGGAATACCATGCGACTTTTGGCGAACTAGGAACTTCCGTCAAATCAGTCCTGAGCCATCGCGCCCGAGCCAATCGGAAATTTGTACCATTACTATTGGCACTTATCGCTTCCTTGAACAATTAATTGTTGAAGAATCAATTATCAAAGACTCCGCTGCTGTCCGGCTACGCCCGAAGTCAGCAGTTATCTCATATTCGTATTCACACTTTCAGCTTTTTGGATGTAAACCGGATCTCTGGTACCTTCAAACGCCCGTTGATAGGTCACACTTAGCGCAGCTGCATTGAAATCATCCGGCTCGAGCTCGTAAGCTTTTTCCGCATGAGCCACAGATTTATCATGTGCCTCAATCTTGTGATAGAGAACCGAAAGAGCCAAATGGGCGCGAACGAAGTTTTCGTCCAGAGCAAGAATTTCAATATTCTTCGCAATCGCTTCTTCGTTTTTTCCATCATTCTTTAATTGTTCAGCAACCTTCTCGATCGCGAGTATCTCGGGCGTCATCTGATGCTCCTAATTCCATTATCTGTTGTGTAAATTTTCTAAACTAAAGATCTCTAGCCCAAGTCCATTTCGTCGCCTTCGACTGGATTTCAATCAGAACGACTGTTTAATCACGGACCGCCTCGAACTCGAGGAGCAGCTGATTCAATCCTGTCATTAACTGGCAATACGCATTTGCTGTCAACGGCTAAAGTTGCAAGAGCAAAAAAATGGCGGGAGCCTGAAGGAACTCCCGCCATTCAAAATTCAAAATTAACTGCAAAGGAGTCTAGCCTTCGATTGCAGCTTGTGCTGCGGCCAGCCGAGCGATTGGAACTCGATAAGGAGAACAGCTGACATAATTCAAACCAGCCCGAACGCAGAACTTGACCGAACTTGGCTCACCACCATGTTCTCCGCAAATTCCACACTTGAGTGATGGCCGAGTCTGCCGGCCTTTTTGAACTGCCATTTCAACCAACTGTCCAACGCCGCTTTCATCGATTTGAGCAAATGGATCGACATCCAGCATTTTCTTTTCGAGATAATCAGGCAGGAATGTCCCGATGTCATCACGACTGTAACCAAATGTCATTTGAGTCAAATCGTTAGTTCCAAAGCTAAAGAATTCAGCAGATTCAGCAACCTGATCTGCCGTCAAAGCAGCTCGTGGAATCTCAATCATTGTCCCAACCAAATACTTCACATCACAATCCTGCTTCGCGATGATTGCATCCGCAACGCGACGAACAATCTTCTCCAGGTAATCCAGTTCAGCCTTGGTTCCAATTAACGGAATCATGATCTCAGGAAGTACTTTTACGCCCTTCTTCGTCATCTTACAGGCAGCTTCGATGATCGCCTGAGTCTGCATTTCACAAAGAATTGGGAAAGTGATACTCAGTCGACATCCTCGGTGACCAAGCATCGGGTTAAACTCATGCAACGCAGCGACCCGCTCTTTAATTTTGGCCAGCGGCACACCGATTTCTTTGGCCATCTTTTTCATATCAGCCTCAGTGTGAGGCAAGAACTCGTGCAGAGGCGGATCAAGTAATCGCACGGTGACTGGCTTGCCATTCATCGCCTTGAAAATTCCCTCGAAGTCTTTTCGCTGATGAGGAAGTAATTTTTTGATCGCGGCATTCCGTTCTTTTTCCGTCTCAGCAAGGATAAATCGACGAACGTCAGTAATTCGATCACCCTCGAAGAACATGTGCTCTGTTCGGCACAACCCGATTCCCTCGGCGCCGAAAGCAATCGCTGCTGCCGAATCCGCTGGAGAATCCGCATTGGTTCGCACATTGATTTTGCGATACTTGTCAGACCATTCGGAAACGGTCTGATACATCTTGAAAATCCAATGCTTTTGAGCCTTCTTATTTCCCTCAACCAATGCCGCTACGACTGGCGAAGATTCGTTTGCGATTTCACCTTCGTAGACCTTACCGGTCGAACCGTTAAGAGAAATCTTATCTCCGGCCTTGAAAGTCTTTCCGCCGACTGAAACCGCACCTTTTTTGTAGTCGATCTTCAAGTCACCTGCTCCACAAATGCAGCACTTTCCCCAGCCACGAGCAACCACCGCAGCGTGCGAGGTCATTCCGCCGGTGCTGGTAAGAATACCTGCGGCAGCGCCCATTCCACCAACGTCTTCAGGAGACGTCTCATGGCGAACAAGAATCAGATTCTTTTCAGGGTGCTTCTTTTTAATCTCTTCAGCTTTGTGAGAATCAAAAACGATTTCGCCATAAGCCGCACCCGGGCCAGCAGGCAAACCGGTTACGAAGGGAGTCTTTTTTGCTTCTTCTTTAGCGTCAAAGATCGGAAACAAAAGTTGCTCCAAATCGCTTCCGGTAACAGTCATTAAAGCCGTTTTTGGATTCAACAACCTAGGCTGCTTCTCGCCAGTGATGACATCCTCTCCGGTTGCCATTTCGACGGCCCAACGCACACCTGCGATACCAACTCGCTTCGCATTACGAGTCTGCAACATGTAAAGCTTGCCTTGCTGAATTGTGAATTCAACGTCTTGCGGATACTTGTAATGCTTTTCAAGCATTTTCATGGTTTTGAGCAACTGAGCTCCCGCCCTTACCAAGCCCTTATCCGACTCGCTGGCCAATTCATCCAGGTTTTTCGGAGTTCGAATACCTGCAACAACATCTTCGCCCTGAGCGTTAACCAGATATTCACCCATCGGCTTGGCTTCACCAGTGGAACCATCACGGGTAAAGGCAACACCCGTTGCACAATCGTCACCCATGTTGCCAAATACCATTGTTTGAACGTTAACCGCAGTACCGATCAATCCAGTGATCTTATTAAGGATACGATACTTGACCGCTCGCTCAGTTTGCCATGAATCAAAAACAGCGTTGATTGAATACTCAAGCTGCTTCATTGGATCCTGTGGAAAATCTTCTTTAACGTGCTTTTTGTAGATTTTCTTGTAGTCACCAACAAGCTCTTCAAGTTGCTCCGCCGTCAGATCTGTATCCTGCTTGGCTTTATACTTTTTCTTGATCGCCGTTAGAGCTTCTTCAAAATGATGATGCTCAAGGGTAGACGACGGTCCCATCACAACGTCGCCAAACATATCGATGAAACGACGATAGCAATCCCAGCCTGCTCGGGGGTTGCCAGTTACATCGATGAAACCATGAACTGATTTGTCATTCATTCCCAAGTTCAAGACCGTGTCCATCATACCCGGCATGGATTGGGCAGCACCGGAACGGACGGAAACCAAAAGGGGATTCTTTGCCGCTCCAAGCTTTTTACCCTCAAGCTTCTCAAGCTTGGCCAACTCTTTCTTGACCTGTTGCATCATCTCTTTAGGGTAAGCACCTCGCTTTTCATAAATACCACAAGCTTCTGTTGAAACAGTAAAGCCGGGAGGCACAGGAACGCCCGCGTTGGACATTTCTGCGAGGTTGGCACCCTTACCACCGAGAAGC
Organism: Planctomycetota bacterium; assembly: GCA_029979005.1. Lineage (GTDB taxonomy): Bacteria > Planctomycetota > Planctomycetia > Pirellulales > Pirellulaceae > Mariniblastus. The sequence continues at coordinate 34,609 of JAPOIJ010000014.1, forward strand.
TCTCGCATCGTGCGATCTCCATCGGTCATCTGCTTGCCGCCACCGTAAAAATAAACGTATTTCTTTGCCATGTTTCTTCAGCCTTATTCTTTGCTTGAATATCTTGGAAGGTGTTAATTCGATCTGTGTAAATTGTGAAGCTGTAAGACCAAAGGTTAGTCCGTAAAATCTACGCAGTTATTGCCGTTTGAAGCTCCACAGAGTCACGCGAAATCGTTTTCAAAATGCTGAGGCAGCCCCAGTTCACTTGTTTCAATGGGCCGCAGATTAACAACATTTCACGCTTTGCGCGGCACTAGGTTAACAACGCAACCCATAATGGTAAAGATCACGCCATTTACCAAAACGAGACAGCGTGAAAATACACCACCTTAGAAAACGATAACGGGACTTTCCGCAAATATTCATTTTAAATCTCAACCCCTAAGCTGCCAGAACGCCCAATTTATTGGTGTATTGAACGAAATTGACGCCCAATGGCCATTACTAACTTTGGACCAACTCCTGAACTCGTCTCGATCTAAGGGCGACCAGATGTGACCATTGAATGCAATTCAAAAACCAAATACACGATTTTCCTAACCATGACCCCCTCGATGGAATCGCCTTCCGTTAGAATCGAGGCCCCGCCCAAAACCCTTTTTGTTGAGATACAAAAATCAACGGGAGATAGAAGCAACCACCTAGGCTCGCTCCAGCGATCATGCTCAAAAATCCACAATCGAAAATCGTTGCTATTGCGCTACTAATTTTATTTGCAGTAATCATGCAAGTTAACTTCTCACTGATTCCCTCTTCCGGGAAATTGGCGAAGAAGAACAAGCCTTCTTCCGCGCCAAACCACCCGGAAATTCGGGCGTGGAAATCAGTCGAAGATTTCGAACAGGAATTAGCTGTTTTCAAGACCGTCTTTTGGGACCCCAGAGACACCGAAAGCCTGCGCAAGTTAATCCGTGAAGACGAGTCTATTTCAGGAACCAGTATTTTGGAAATCGGAACTGGCTCTGGTCTGATTTCATTGTGCTGCCTGAAAGCCGGAGCCAAACGGGTTATCGCCACTGACGTTAATGCGAACGCAGTCGAGAATGCCAAATTCAATGCAAGTCATTTAGGACTTGAAAGTACTTTCGAAGTCAGGCAGGTGCCGCTATCTAATTCGTCAGCTTTCTCCGTCATCGAGGATTCAGAACAATTTGATCTAATCATTTCGAATCCTCCCTGGGTTAATCGGACTCCTAACACAATTGACGAATACGCTCTGTATGACCAAAACTTCGATTTACTAAAATCTCTTTTCGCAGGACTTAAAATCCACTTAAAACCGAAGGGAAGAGTTTTACTTGCTTACGGCTGTGTTGATGCCATCAAAACAATCCAAAAACTTTCAGATGAATACGGTCTCCAATACACCAAATTTGACCCGAGAATGTTGGACAGATTACCAGAAGAATTTTTGCCCGGAATGATGGTACAACTTCAATTTCCGGCCGAGTGACTGAGGGTTATCCTTAAATCGCAAACGTTGGTATTTGTCGCTGCTACCTGATAAACAAGTTCATGCTCATGGAGAAAATCAAAACTTCGGCACCTTTCCAAGGCATGCTCTGACTGACGCATCAATTCTAGCTTTCGAGTTTCGGAGTGTTGATTAACCCAGGTTGCATCGACCCAACCGCCTGCCACAGAGACATTGCCATCTTCACCATCTGTACCTCCAGATAACAGACAATAATCACACGATTCGTTTAACTGGAAACCAAGGAGCGAGTTAATTGCCGAGAGCACAAGATGCTGGTTGCGCCCGCCTCGGCCGGGATCGGTTGCAAGGGAGACAGTAGTTTCACCGCCAGAAATTAAACACCGCCTACCCTTGCTTAAAGTCGACTGTGCAATTTCGATTGCGACGCTTCTGCCCACGGTCCCAGCCTCTCCTTCGTTACCTACCGGCGAGGCAAGTTCGACCTGATATCCCAATTCAATGGCACGTTTCCTTGAAGCCAACATTGCAGTTTCTATATTCCCGATAACAAAGTTCGAGACCTCGGGGACATCGCTACACTCAAAAGTACATGAAGTGCTGCAATCAACTATGCTCCACACTGATTCGGGCAACTTATCACGAAGCGGATCAAATTGAAGCAAAACGTCCAATGCGGTATAGTCATCCGACGGCAGACTGGTCGGCCCAGATGCAACGACCGACAAGTCATCGCCGATTACATCTGAGATAATTAGCGACACCATCCTCGCGTTGCACTGACGCGCCAGGCCACCACCTTTCACCTGGCTTAATTCGCGACGAACTGCATTCAATTGATAGATTGACGCACCGGATGCACTTAGAAAATCTGTCGTTGCTCGCAAATCGGCGAGCTCGACCGAAGCAACTGGTTTTTCCAACAGTGCGGACCCCCCGCCTGAGATAAGACAAACCACAACGTCATCCGAACCGGCGTTTCGCACTAATTCCAAAATCTCTTCGGTAGCAACGAGCACGCGATCCGTCGGTAAATTAATTGCTTCCGGTCGACAGCCCGTTACATCAAAAAAATCGGAGGCAACGACGCGATCATCCGGGACGTTTATCCGACCAATCGCATTTAACTTACGAAGCACCTCAGCACCAAGCCGCTGCTCAAAACCAACCGCCATCGCGCCGCTCGCCTTACCAAACCCAACCACAATAAGTCTGCGGCAAGCGGCTAATTCGATCGTCACATCCCCCAATTGAACGGAATGTTCGTTAATATCAACAAAATCATGCACTAATCGAGCAGCGTCCACTGCTGCAACACCGGAAGACCATATTTCTTTGGCATCTTGGATTAGTGACCTACTTTTCAACACCCAATCTCCTGAGACAACCAATACAATTTGTTAATTCGCAACACATCCCAATAATTGTATTTGTGAAAATTGCGACTACACACCTACTGACGACATTTTAATGCACGCTTGCCGTCTCTGCCGCCTATTAAATAATGCCCTAGCCAACTGAAGTTCAACAAATTAATTTCTGCCCATGATCCTTCGCACGTCCATTTTACTGACTGCTGCTTGCATTTATGCACTGGTCGTATTCCCGTGGCAGGATTCGAAACCGAACTCTAACCGGCCACATTTTTCAGCATTGGGAACTAACCGCAACAAAGATGTAGCAGAAAGTAGCGGACTCGCATTTTCTCAACAAATTCCTAATGCGATCTGGACAATCAACGATTCTGGAAACTCGAATCGAGCATTTTTGCTTCAAACAGATGGAAGACTCTTAGCAGAAGTCAAACTTAAAGACACCAGTAATATCGACTGGGAAGCACTCGCAGGCTTTGAAGTCGATGGCAGACCCCACTTGATGATTGCCGATGTTGGAGACAACTCCCTAAGCCGGAAATCCTATCAACTCTATTTCTTCCCTGAACCTGACTTGAGTGAACCCATTCAGAATTCAGGAAAGAAACCAGTTAAGCAAACAATCAAGCCGAAGAAAATTCAATTCAAGTACGAGGACGGCTCGAAGAATTGTGAAGCCATCGGGATCGATACCGACAATCAAAAAATTTGGCTTGTCGAAAAAGTCTCTTTCGGTGCACCCCGAAAAAAAATACCCGGAGTCTATGCTCTGGATTTCTCATTGAAGTCGGAAAAAAAATACCGCATCGCGGAACGAATAGCTGATTTTGCCCCCCGTAATGTGACGGGTATGGATTTTTCCCATGATGGTAAATCGCTCATCATTCGAAACTATCTTAATGCTCACTTGTACACACGATCGGAAAACCACCCCTGGGCAGAGATCATCAACGAAACGAAGCCCCGAGCCGTTGTGCTGCCCCTTCAGCGTCAGGGGGAAGCAATTTGTTTCACCCCGGATTCTCAAGCCATGATCGTGACAAGTGAATTTACCTCACAGCCGATCTGGAAAATTAAATGCGCTGCGCAAAATCCAGAAGAAATAAAAGAATGAACTCACTACTCAATGAATCAGACTGGCGATACGAACTTGACTGGCTCGACAGCCAAAGCGCTACCATGCTTCAACTCGTAGAGAGCTTGGCAAACATCAATTCCGGGACTTTCAATTTAGACGGCTTACAGAAAGTTACGGACTACCTGACCGCCGAATTCAGCAAGCTGGATGGAGACCTTGCGATTCTTAAGTCGCGTCCTCAACTGTCAATTAATTCATCAGGAAAACCAGAAGAACAAACGCTTGGCGATATTATTCATATTTCCAAGCGATCCGATGCCAAGAAAAAGATTCTTCTTTGCATCCACATGGATACCGTCTACTCCAAAGACCATCCGTTTCAAAAATGCCAGTGGCTCGAGAATGGATACCTCAATGGTCCCGGAGTTGCCGACGCCAAAGGTGGGCTCATCGTCATGCTTTACGCATTGTTAGCTTTTGAGAAAAGTCCACTGGCCAAGAATCTTGGATGGGAAGTTCTCATTAATCCAGACGAAGAAATCGGTTCCCCGGGAAGTGTGCATCTAATTAACGAAATCGCTCAACGGTGCACCGCGGGGCTGTTATTCGAACCAGCCTTACCCGATGGCACACTTGTCTCCTGGCGGAAGGGCTCAGGCAATTTCACTTTTGTCGCCAAAGGGCGATCCGCTCATTCTGGTCGTGAATTTGAGAAAGGGCGGAACGCCATCGTCGCCATGGCAAAATTAATGGACGCTATTGATCAGCTTAACTCCACACCTGACATCACTTACAACGTTGGAAACTTCCAAGGCGGTGGCGCGCTTAACGTGGTTCCGGATCTGGCGATCGGACGGGTCAATGTCCGTATCAAGACGGTCGAGCAACAAAAACAAGTGGAACAGCAATTCGCAGAACTTGTTAGTCTAGCGAATCAGTCTGATGGGATCTCGATTGATATGCACGGCCAATTCAGTTCTCCGCCCAAGCCAATTTCACAGGGCGTCATAGAGCTTCAACATCGGATCAACGAATGTGCGAAAATACTGGAGAAACAGATAAGCTGGCGGGGTACTGGTGGAGCTTCCGACGGCAACAAATTCGCTGCAGCGGGTCTTCCCAACATCGATACTCTCGGCCCGCGGGGAGGTGACATCCACAGCATGGACGAATATCTCATTCCCGAGAGCCTTGCTCCGAGCGCAAAATTAGTTGCGCTAATCTTGCTTAGCTTTGCAAACGAAAATTAGTTTGGCTTTCAATGCTGCGTTGAAACAGGGAAGTACCCATTTCACCATAAAAATAACAGGTGAAATAGCAACTCACTCCCAATCGAAGTGGTTCAATCTTGATCTTCATCAGTTGCGATGGAAAAAGTCGATGTGAAATATGCCAGCGAAGTTCGCCAAACAAAACACCGAGAAAGCAAGATGTCACAACTTCTGTCTTTTTGAAACCACGGTTTGCACCTAAGATAGTTATAGCGCTAATCACGTTCTCTTTATAAGTTAATTCCTTCGCTATCCAACGAGTCTGAAAATGACCTCCGAACCTTTGCTCGCAGCCGACAAGCTCAATCAGGACCCTCGCTTAGCCGAGGCAAAAAAGCTCATTCTTGACGCCGTCGCTGAGCATCAAAAAACCCTCGTATCCGTACGCCCCCCGCGGCCTGAACTAGCGGCCAGTTACGAACAAATGCTGGAGCAATTTGGCTCAATTCGAGGCGGAAAAACCTTCTTTCCTTATTTGGGAAGTGGACTCGGAAACGGGCCCTTCGTAGAACTCGCTGATGGAAGTGTTAAGCTCGATTTAATTACCGGCATTGGCGTGCATGGCTACGGTCATAGTCACCCCCGCCTAATCAATGCCGGCATTGATGCCGCGTTGAGCGATACGGTCATGCAGGGCAACTTGCAACAAAACACCAGCAGTTGCGACATTGTAAAACTACTGACCGATGTTGCATGTGAATCTGGAGCGGGCTTAAAACACTGCTTCCTCACCACCAGCGGGGCAATGGCCAACGAAAATTCGCTGAAGATGGCTTTCCAAAAAAATCATCCGGCCAATCGAGTCATCGCTTTCACCCACTGTTTTGCCGGGCGCACCCTAGGACTAGCTCAGGTAACCGACAAAGCGAAATACCGAGTTGGTTTACCCGATACCATTGCAGTCGACTATGTGCCGTTTTTTGATGAAAACAACCCGGAGAAAAGTATCGCCTACGCTGTTCGCCGGATGAAATACCACATCGATCGGTTCCCTGGAAAACACGCTGCACTTTGGATGGAACTGGTACAGGGCGAAGGTGGCTACTACGAAGGTAATACCGAGTACTTCAAAGCGTTAATTGAAGTTGCTCATGAAAATAACATTGCCGTTATTGCAGATGAAGTTCAAACATTCTGCCGCACAACAAGGCCCTATGCTTTCCAGCACTTTGGACTGGATCAGGATGTCGACTTGGTCACCATTGGAAAAATATCACAAGTCTGCGCGACGCTGTTTACTGACGAATACGCTCCCCAACCTGGTTTAATCAGCCAGACTTTTACCGGGAGCACCTGGGCGATTATGGCCGCGCACGCGATTGTATCGGGGTTGATCGAAAACGGTAATTTCGGGCCTGCTGGTAAAAACGTACGCTTCAACCAGTACTTCTCCAAAGGACTTCAAGCCATTGGTGAAAAATATCCTGGCTCGATTAGTGGCCCTCATGGTGTTGGAGGAATGGTCGCTTTTACACCATTCGATGGCACGCCAGAGATTGCCAGTGAATTAGTGAAACGACTGTATCACGCTGGACTCATGTCGTTCATGGCCGGTGGTTCTCCGAGCAGGGTTCGCTTTCTCTTGCCGCTGGGCTGCATAGATGAATCCCACATCGACCTCGCCTGTCAAATCATCGAAAACGTTGTTGCTGAGATGGACAATTAAATGGAAGCCTCGCCTCACTGAAGTTTGCACGAAGCCAAAGATTTTTTACAGCACTCTTTCAAATCCTAAAATCACTCTGCTAACGGCAAAAACATGTTGATCGTACGAAGAGTTCACGAATCGGATCTTGACCCGTTATTCGAGTTGATTCAAAAATCTGAATACGGATTAACCACGCTGAAGATTTCGAAAGACGAACTGGAATCCCGAATTGAAAAATCCATTTTTGCCTTCCAGCAAAAAATGGGAAAGCCAAGTGGCCAGCCTTACGTTTTTGTGATGGAAGATCTGGCTCACGGTAAAATTGTCGGTACCTGCTCGATCTATTCAAAGATTGGCGGTTTCGAGCCAATGTATTCTTACGAGATCAAAGAATCTCATCACAACTCGGAAGAACTGGGAGTTTTTAAGACAATCAATGTGCTCCATCTTCGCGAGGAACATAACGGGCCGAGCGAAATAGGCAGTCTATTCTTGTCACCGGATTACTGGGGCAATGGTCATGGGAGACTTCTTAGTCTGTCCAGATTTCTGTTTATCGCCGAATTCAGAGATCGCTTCGAACAGGAAATGGTTGCCGAAATGCGTGGAGTTGTCGACAAGGATGGTAAATCACCACTTTGGGCTGCAATTGGCTCACACTTTTTTCAGATCGACTTTCCAAAAGCAGAAACACTTACAAGCCAATCAAAAAAGTTCATCGCAGATTTAATGCCCAAACATCCAATCTACATTCCTTTGCTGCCAAAGGACGCGCAAGAGGTCATCGGCCAAGTCCATGCGAACACTCTCCCCGCTTTGAAGGTCCTGGAATCGGAGGGCTTTGAATTTCGACAGCTAGTCGATATTTTTGACGGAGGGCCAACGATGCATTGTGAAGTCGATCAAATCCGCGCGGTCGTGGATTCCTCTAGCGGAGTCGTTAATTGCATTGAAGATTCGTTCCCAAATGCATCACAACAATTAATCTCCAATGCCAAACTCGACTTCCGAACTTGCCTCGGATCCACGGCTTGGGATCAGGATGGCGTTACGATTGATCAGGTAACAGCGCTGCGACTCAATCTAAAAATTGGCGATCGTGTCCGTTGCATCAATCTAAAACCCGATCCAAAATGACATAATTCCAGTCAGAAATCTGCATATTATTTGAATCACAATTCACCCGAAAAGTTTTAATGTTTGAATCCCAACTGCAAATTGGTGGAGATTGGATCGATGGAGCGGGCGAGGCACTTGAATCAACCTGCCCGGTCGACAACGCTGTGATTTGGTCCGGCAAAACCGCCTCACCATCACAGGTAGACGCTGCCTTTTCAGCGGCCAGAAATGCATTTGGCCCATGGTGGGATTTGAGTGTTGAATCCCGAATTGAAATTGCTGAAGCCTATCGAGATAATGTCAAAGCATCCGCGGAAGAACTTGCTCTGCTGATTGCTAAGGAAACGGGAAAACCGATTTGGGAGTCCAAAACAGAAGCCACTGCAGTAGCAGCAAAAGTTGATCTTTCTATCGATGCATTTCGAAATCGTCGAGATACAACTCAGTTCGAAATTGCTGGCGGACTTGCCGTTACTCGCTATAAACCGCACGGGGTTTGTGGCATTCTTGGGCCATTTAATTTCCCAGCTCACCTTGCCAATGGCCATATTGTCCCAGCCCTCATCACGGGCAATGTCTGCATATTCAAACCAAGTGAAATGACGCCGGCTGTAGGGCAATGGATGGTCATGAAATGGCTCGAATCCGGGCTACCTCCCGGCGTTCTCAATCTTGTCCAGAGCGGGCGCGATGTCGGAGAAGCCATTGCCTCGCATACAGAACTAGATGGATTATTCTTTACCGGCTCCAGCGCTGCCGGCAAAGCACTTCACAAAACGCTGGCTCCTTTTCCACAAAAAATTCTTGCACTCGAAATGGGAGGGAACAATCCCTTAATTGTGCATGACATAAATGACCTTCAAGCCGCAGCTTATCTGACGGTGCTCTCTGCCTACATGACCGCCGGACAACGATGCACATGCGCTCGTCGATTGATCCTGATTGATGATGCCGAGGGGCACCAATTTTTGAATGCATTGAAGGATATGATTGAACGAGTCACGTTTGGCTTTTTCGACGACGAACCCCAACCGTTCATGGGCACGCTCATTTCTTCAGCGGCAGGCAATCGACTGCTCTCAGCCCAAGCGGACCTAGTCAAGCGCGGTGCACAGCCAATAATCAAAATGCACAACCATAGAAACTGCGAAGCCTTAATCTCACCTGGATTGCTTGACGTCACCCCCGTCGAGAATCTCGGTGACGAGGAACTTTTTGGGCCCCTTTTAAATTTGCGATGGGTCAAAAATTTCGATGAAGCTATTCAAGAAGCCAATCACACAAACTACGGGCTGTCCGCAGGACTTCTCAGTGATAACGAGCAATATTATCGACAGTTCATCCATCAAATTCGGGCTGGAATTGTTAACTGGAACCGCCAAACGACCGGCGCCAGTGGCAAACTCCCATTTGGAGGTTGCGGCTTCAGCGGTAACCATCGGCCTAGCGCTTATTTCGCCGTTGATTATTGCTCCTACCCTGTCGCCTCCATTGAATCCCAAACGCTTGCACTGCCGGAGAAACCGATGACCGGTATCCAACTTGGACTGTAGAAAATTTTTTACCATGCAAAAACCAGAAAAATTTGTTTGCGCCGGCTGCACGCTGTTGTGTGATGACATTGAGATCGATACACGCGCGGACGACCAACGCCCTAAAAACACTTGCACACTGGGAAATCAGTATTTCGCTCAGCCGACCTCCCCAGCACAGACACACCTCATCGATGGCACGGCCGCCACACTCAAACAAGCCGTTAAAGCAGCTGCTGAATTACTTAGAAAATCCAAATCCCCTCTGATCTGCGGCCTCGATCACCTCTCTACTGAAGCTCAACAAGCCTCTTGGAAAATTGCGACATTGCGGGAGCGACGGTCGACACGACACTCACAAACTCTGGACGCTCGAGTCTTTTCTCACTTCAAAAAATTGGCAAAGTCACAGCAACTCTCGGAGAGATCAAAAGCCGCTCCGACCTAGTTGTTTTTTGGTTTTGCGACCCTGAAATAACTCACCCTCGACTACTAGAGCGGATCAATTCCAAAGCTCCGGATAAATCACAGCGAATCATAGTTGTCGATGACCGGGATACAGCCACTACAAAACTTGCCAATCGCTTTTTCAAGGTCCCACGTGAAAATGCTGCCGAGTTATTGGTTCACGTTCGAAATCAAGTTGCACAACAAGCCAATATTCAAGCATCAAAATCAGAGCCGGATACGCTATCCGCTATTGAGAATACTGCGAACGAGTTAGTCAGAGAACTGGTCAATGCAAAATACGGTTCAATCTTTTTCGGACAAGTTTCCGAACACTCTCGATTTGACGTTGCGGGCGATTCCATGGCGAGATTAATTCGCAGCCTTAACGATGTCACCCGATTTGTAAGCCTGAAACTTCGCTCCGACAAAAATGCTCAAAGTGCCGAAAACGTTCTTGCGTGGAGTAGTGGATTCCCCTTTGCCGTCAATCACAACCTTGGCTATCCACGACAGAACGGGCTGGAATTTTCAGCCGAGTCGATGCTGGAGCGCCGGCAATGTGATGCCATTCTGCACGCCTCTCACCTCAGTGAAACAGAGCTCGTGGAGCAGCTCCCTCATTCCGCGCGAGCCCATTTTCAAGTCATCCCGCGGATCGCATTTTCAACTCAAGCAACCGCGGCGAATGTTCACTTCCAAATGGGAATTCCGGGGATCAACGAATCAGGAGAACACTGCCGAATAGACAACGTGTCCATGCCGCTCAAAAAGATCCACGCTGACGACTGGATTCCCGCCGAAACAATTCTTGATCAGATTCGGCAGGAACTCATCGCCCATTCATAAATCAAATTACGATTCGCCTTCGCCAAGAAACAGTGGCTTCAGATGCCGCTCGTAAAGATTTTCGGTTACGTTCCGGCTAATGGCTTCTTCACAGGTGTCCAACATATCTAAGTAACGGTCACCCATTTTAGCTGCAATCTTATAACCAACATGAAGTAACTGTCGAAAAGATGAATTGAATTCTGGATGCTGTGGGTTGTGCCGAAGTGCGTTGACGTATTGTGACGAAGTCCATCCAGCGACATCGCTAGGTTGTGGCAAACAAGCTGGATCGATATCAATCACAGTAGCATAAGGCGCGCAAAGCGCCTCTGAATTCTCAAAAGCCTGTGTATAAACTTCTTTTGCCAATTCAAGGCCTTCACCACCAAACTCGGCAAGCCCAATCAATTCCTCCAACCAAGTCGTCCCGGCAGTTTTAATATGCAACCCGGCTCCGGTCTTCTCCAAGGCCCGGCGAATCGGACCATAAATTGAAAATTTATCGCTGCCCGAATGGACGCTTAATTTAAGATTTCCTGGAAGGCCGTATTGTTTAACCGCGTAAGCAATCACAGCCAGGTCGTCCTCAAACTCCTTTTCGAATTGATTGACATCGCCCACATAGTCGACTCCTTTATTAAACCGACCGGTGAATTTGGGGGCGATTGTCTGAATTGGAATCCCTTGCTGCGCGACTGCCGCGAGAATCACGAGTAATTCGGGAGGCGTTTGAGGACTATCCGTTTCATCCATCGACACCTCAGTGACAAACGTTCCTTCGCCATTCTTGGATACAATGTATCGATAGATTTCGCCCGCCAACTGCACCGCCTTGAGGTACTGGTTTGCTGTAGCGGCAATGGTCTCGCGTGTCATTTCCAATGGCTCGGAAATCCCTTCTATCGACAATGATCCGACTAAGTCGGAGACAGAATCGACGAATGCCTCAACCTCCGCTGCATCCGACGGTTGACCAATCGCGTCCGCAACGTCGATCGTATAAAAATTACTACTGTCGAGAAATGGATCTACAATTTCGAGATTAATGTGATCAGCATCCACGTAATGAGATTTCTCCCATCCTAGTTCACGAACGGCTGCATCCGCGGCGGCTCGACAACTAGCAACCTCGGAACCGATGGTTTGATGCTCGCGATTAGACTTATTCCAGACAGGAACAATCTCTACCCCCTGTTCAGCAGCTTTCATAATCGCCGCTAATTGCGCTTTTCCTTGGTGGGCAAACCGATCGCCTACGCCAAATGAAAACTTTTCAATAACAAGTGCCATTTTTTATTTCCTATGATATTTGTGCCGTCTCTCATGGTTGGGAGGGGCGTGTAGTTTCTATATTGCTATTAGTGCTACGCATCTAAATCAATTTGAATTTTGGTAATACTACCGGGATCGGCAGCCCAGGCATCCATCGCTGCAGGTGCTTCCAGCATGGGTACTGTTTTTGTAATCACCGAATCGAGTGGAAAACTACCGGACTCAAGCATGGTGATCACGTCTCGAAAATCTTCGGGCAAAGCATTTCGCGACCCGCGAATATCCAGCTCTTTCAATACGAAAAATTTCGTTTCATATTCTATCGGTGCTTTTGCCCAACCAATGTAGACCACTCGCCCCGCAAAGCAGACTTCCTCAACCGCCATCCGATAAGTTGCTGGATGCCCTACAGCTTCGATGATTACGTCCGGCCCATGCCCGCCGGTAAGCTCCTTTAACCGATCGCCTACATTCTCTCGACTCGAATTAATGAACTCGCTCGCACCACAGGCCTGTGCAACGGACGACTTGCTGTCTTCAATATCGATTGCGATGACTCGGGCACTACGAAACTTTGCGCCGGCAATGACCCCCAAGCCAATCGCACCACAACCAATTACTGCAACGGTATCGCTTTCTGAAACCTGACCTCGGGCTACCGCATGAAAACCGACAGTCAATGGCTCAACCAATGCCAATTCCTGTAAGGACAGCTTTTCAGAAGCGATCAACTTTTCGACTGGAGCGGTGGCGTATTCACACAGCATCCCCTCGCGTTGAACGCCAAGCGTTTCATTGTTCATACAGCAGTTAAATCGTTCTTTCTGACACGCTGAACACTCACCGCAACTGGAATAAGGGATCACGAGAACCTCTTGACCAATGGTCCATCCCTGCACATCAGCGCCAAGTTCCACAATCGTCGCACCTATTTCGTGGCCCGGCACGCGTGGATAAGTAACTAAAGGATTTAGCCCTTTAAATGCCCCAAGATCGCTGCCGCAATATCCAACACGATTGACTTTCAACAGAACCTCACCTCGATTGGGCGTTGGCTTCTCTCGTTCGGCAATGCAAACGACACCCGGTTTTGAAATTTCGATCGCTTTCATTTCAACCACTCTTCTCACTTTGCAATTATTGGGAGGCAAGGGTCAGAATTCCAAATCCCCGCCCCGAAAACTATCGTCTCAGTACTATCGGTTTATAACTTCGTTAAATTTTTACGCGGCCCTTGGTTACCATCACACGGAATCTCTCAATTGTCTTCCTAATCCCGGCGTCGATTGGCGTGCGAGGCAAGCCTGGAAACTGCTTCTCGACGGCGGAATCGTCAAGATCACAAATAAACAGGTTGGGAGTCGCATTCTCGGCAATGCCGGTTTCAAGAAATTGGGCGATCCCCAATTCATCGGCGATCTCTTTTACCATCTCAAGAAACTGAGAAACCTCAATGGTCTTGCCTTTGATGTTAAAAGCCTGACATCCATCAAACGGCAACATACAAACCCCTGCAAAATGAGCTCCAACATCCTCAACGTAGTGGTAATTTTCACGTCCTCGATAGGGCATCTCGAATGGAACAGTCTTACCTTCGTTTGCACCGAGCACCAGTGACTTCATCACCTTTGTTGGAGCCGATGTCGTTCCCTGGTCTCTTCCCGGACCGAAGGTTGTATTAAGACGAAGGGAAACCGTCGGAATCCCGGTCTTCTCATGAAATAAATTTGCTAAATGTTCACCGGCAACTTTCCAAACTCCATATAAATTGGGCGGCGAAAGCTGAGCATTTTCGGAAACGGTTGCTTCTGGATACATTGCGCGCTTGCCATACACGGCCCCCGAGCTGGCGAACACGAAACGCTTCAAAGGTGGATCCAGAGCCTCAATCATATTAAACAGACTCATCGTCCCCGCTAAATTAACTGCCAACCCCTTCTCGGGATTCGAAGCACAATCAGGGCTTTGCAAGGCTCCCAAATGTATCACATGGGTCGGCCTAAACGTCTCCAATGTATCCTGCAGTGATTGATGGTCACCAAGATCTACTTGAGCGAATGCGATCTTTCCTTCGTCGACGTACCGTGTAAGACTCTCGCCAAACCAAATTTCGAGCTGTTCAACACTGGACGACCGGCTAGCAATCAAAACCTGTTCAATCTCATCGCCATAGTGAGTAATTAACTGATAAACCGTGACTGCACCGATGCAACCGGTTCCCCCGGTAATAAAAACCTTAGCCACTGCTGGTCATTCCTATTCTGAATTTAAGTCTAATCGATGGATCATTTAGCCTGAGATTCTGTGTTTTAGTGAATCACCAAGCCAGCAACCTACGGCAACTTCCATTACCGACGTTCCCAATCAAGATCTTGGTCAAGCGTTAATCGCAAGAATTGCCTTTGGAGTTTTTGCCATAATCGATTCCTCCATCGCCTCGACAACATGGTCGAACGAATATTGTTGGGAATAGACATCAACCGGAAAAACGCCTCGCTGCAACAAAGCCTGAGCCGTCTCAAAGTCTTCACGATTGGACCCCATGACTCCCTGCATAGACTGCCCGGACCGTGTAAACGCGGTAGCGCCGAACGTAACGTCAGCTCCAAAAGTAGCAATCACGCAAATATGCCCCTCCAATTGCACTGACAGACCTGCCGTACCGAGAGCGGGAGGAAAACCGGAACACTCAATCAAACAGTCTACGGTACCCTGCTCATAAGCATCACCAAAGCGTTGTCCCTCTAGGTCTTCTATACCAGCGGCGAGTTGCTCATGCAGGGGCTTCTCTTCAGAGACTACAATCGGAATAAATCCCTGTTCATGAGCAAGTTTTAAACGAACATTTCGATCTCGTTCCACTCCGGTGACCGCGACTCTCGCACCGGCTGCTCTAGCCAGCTCAGCCGCCATCAACCCGATGATACCGCACCCCGACACAACAACATCCATGCCTGGCTGAATATTTGCTTTCCGATGTATGCCTTGGGCAACCACCGAGAGCGGTTCAACGACCGCCCCCTGCAATGGCGACAAGCCCTCTGCCAGAGGCATACATCGACCAACATTTACCACCATCCTCTGGGCCATGGCTCCGTCGCGATGAAAACCAAATATTTTTTTCTTACGGCAATAATTTGGACGGCCACGTCCACATCCCCGACAACGCAGATCACCGCAGCCCCGCATTGGGATGATACAAACCACATCGCCCAACTGGAGTCCATTCAATCCTTCGGTATCAGGACCAAAACCGACGATCCGACCGCTTGCCTCATGACCAATCGTTCTTGGACGCTCTACCCAGGTAAAGTTTGGTTTTCCAGTACTGGCACTATTATCCGAACCGCAGACACCGACGAACATCGGCTCTACGATGACTTCGCCCTGCTTTGGCTCTTCCAAGGTGACCGATTCGACGGCAAGATTCCGCGTAACCAATCCATCGGGAGAACCGGGGTTAATATATTCCGTTCCATTCAATCTAAGCGCTTTGATAATTTCAGACACAGTGACCGACTCGCTTCGGTAAAAAGAAATTTTGGTGTTTGCTATCGCCCAATTCTAGCCCGATTCGTTCAGTTCCGCGAGGCACCATGCCTAATGATTGAAAATATCTAATGTCTGATTTCGCATAGAAGCAAACGCGTCTTAAACAAAATCAGCAAACTCCCTCCATCGCTGAGGCGGTTAATTTAATCGTGATTAAAAACGGATTCTTTGAGCACTCATTTGTCCCCCTGAATGGCTCCGTTCAATTTCTATTGCCATGCCGACTTTCGCGGCAGCGCAAATGGCCTAAAATAAAAGCTGACTGCACCTAACCTTTTAAAAACAAAGCGACATGGAAAAAAGACGACTAGGCAAGACAGACATGGATATTTCC
>JAPOIJ010000134.1 GCA_029979005.1 Planctomycetota bacterium
GATGTAGTGCTGACCTACCGAAGTCAGCCGAAAGCGGTTCTGTCTGCCGTTGGAATGAGTCTTATCATCAATCTCTGTTTTGTGATCTCTATCTTTTTCTTAGCAACCGGGCTGACGAATTCTGCTCCACCGTTTCGCGATCATTTACTGATTGAACCAATTTGCATGGTCGCCAATGCCGCGCCCCTTCCCGGCGGTCTGGGCGGAATGGAATTAGCACTTAAATTTCTGTACGAAGCTTTCTCGAGTGAAACCGGTGTAATTGTCGGTTTCGCCTTCCGATTCTCCCTCCTGTGTGTATCAGCACTTGGAGCTATATTTTGGTTTCTGAATCGAAAAAGAGTCAACGAAGCTTACCCGTTCGAGACTGACGACACGCTTGCCTAAATACCAAACTGACCTTGGTTCATTTGGGGTTTTGGGTAATTATAAAACGATGACGAGCGCACAAAAACAGAAATGCAATGCACGACCAGAAGCTGTTCGTGCACCGGCCAATCGAATTTGGCTTCACGCTCTGTGGCTAACCGTTCTTGGATTCATTCTTCAACCCTACGACTTTTCGTTTTACGGACATCAATTCGAAGATTTCATTCCGGGTGACCTAACTCGCGTTATTAGCCTTTCCGAAATATTTGCGCACGGTTTTGGAGTCTTCCTGGTGGCGATTGCAATTTGGATTCTCGCTACCGCTCACCGTCGATCGATTCTCCGGGTTGTTATTTGTGCACTTTGGCCTGCAATCAGCGTTCATTTGCTAAAATTGCTTATCGCTCGTCGGCGGCCACTCACTTATCTTCAAGCAGATGGAAATCCGAAATTCCCCGATTCGGTCGACGCCACATGGCTCGGATTTTTGTCAGAGGAACGTATTAATTTCCCCACTTACGCAATCCAGTCTTTCCCATCGGCTCACACAGCGACGGCTTGGGGACTCGCAATTGGCCTGACATGGCTTTTTCCACGCGGTCGCCTCCTGTTTTTTTCACTCGCGTTCCTAGCCTCAATTCAGAGAATCACCTCGATGTCCCATTGGCCAAGCGATGTCTGTTGGGGCGCAGCGATTGCTTTTCTGATGGCTGGAGCGGTCACACAGAACTGGGGCATTGGCTATCAGCTAAGTAAATTTGAGCGTAATAGGCCGCTGGAGCAAAATCCGATCTCAACTGTCTAGCTGAAGCGTTGCGAAATAGTCACGACAATCGATTCGGAATTTGATAATGCCAGCCTTCTCGGATAAACTCCAATTCTGGCTTGGAAACTATGGAAAGGCTTCTATGATTTTTACTCCTTTCAGTAAACGGCTGTCGTTTTCACTTCGCTTGATGGCGAACTCCCTGTTTGTCTGGGCAGCCTTACTCTCCCTCACTTCGCCCAAGTTGTTCGCCCAGGACGTAGATACCGATACATACTCGGCTCGCAAAATAAGTGATATTCGTAAGGATTTGAAAGTCTTTATGAAACTCTCAAAATCGCAAGACCCTCAAACCGAGCGCATTGCAGTTTATAATCTTTGCCAACTCCATCGTGAAATTGCTGTTTCCCCTAAATTTGTCGAAAGCCCACAGCTTCAGGGCATGCGTGTCGTGATCGCCAAGCGTCTTACATCCTACTCAACTGATTTTGAAAACAGCTTGAAACGTCTCGCTCGACAGAAAAAGAAAACGTCAATCAATCGAGAAAGTGAACCACTTGCCTTCTCAGAAACAACGGATTCGAATTCCCAAATGAGTCTCGTCGATAACGGGGAACCCAACAACCAGTCAACAAACAAAGAAGACGATTCCCCAAACGACTTTGGCTTACTGCAAAACCCCGCTGATGAGGCCGCGATTGAAAGTTCAATGTGGAATTCTGCAGTTTCCAGTTATGAATCGCTTAATTGTGTTAGCGGCGGGCCAGAGCGAATCTTTACTTTGATCGGAGGTCAACTCGCCCCTCCCTGGGACCACGGACAGGATCTGGTCGATTTAATCACAACGGTAATTCATCCGAATTCGTGGCGTCGAAATGGAGGCAATGCTTCGGTTCACTACTACCAGCCTTCGAGAGTATTAGTGCTTCACGCTTCCCTACAAGGTCATCAAGAAACGTCGAACTTACTTGAGAAACTTCGCGGCTCAACGCAACCCCAGTTAAACGTCACGAGCGGCCAAAAAGCTATTGGAAATTAACCACAGTCTTAAAACCGTGAATCACCCTACTTTCGCGTTTGTCCTGTGGCATCACCCCAAATCACTTCGTATCGCCCTTGCGAATCGGCAGCTGCGCGGGCCATTCCGGCAGTATTAAAGCCCATCGCAATATTTCCATCTTTATCAACTGCGATGAGCCCGCCGTCGTTTTTATTAAGACGTCGCTGCAAATTGTCATCGACGGCTTCCTGCAAGGTCGCGCCCTTGTATTTCATTTGCGCTGAAACATCGTAGGCCACCGCATTGCGTATATACTGCTCACCGATGCCAGTCGCAGACACTCCGCAGGTGGCGTTGTCAGCATAGGTTCCAGCTCCGACTATCGGACTGTCTCCAATTCTCCCAAACTTCTTATAGGTCATTCCACCCGTGGTAGTTCCCGCCGCGATGTTCCCTTCTCCGTCGAGTGCAACGCAGCCAACCGTTCCCATTTTCCAGCTAGATTCGAGATCCCCTTCGACGTCGCTGTTTAGACCTAAGGTTCGCGACTTCATTCGTTGCTTGTAACGCTCCCAAGACTTTTTTGCACCCGAAGTATCAAAATATTCAGGTGCGACAAATTCGACCTTTTGCTGCTTAGCGAATTCCTCAGCACCATCTCCCGCTAAAAGAACATGCCGCGTCTCAGTCATTACCAATCTTGCCAATGCAATTGGATTTTTTACTGTCTTGACGCCAGCGACAGCACCACAGGCCTTTGTCTTCCCATCCATAATCGAGGCGTCTAACTCGTGGCCACCCGCAGCATTGAATACAGCGCCTTTCCCCGCATTGAACTGAGGATCATCCTCCAGGATTTTCAAAACGGACTCTACCGCATCCAGTGACGAACCACCGGAAGACAATACGGCAATGCCTTGGTCGAGTGCTTTCGTTAAAGAGGCTTTCCTTCGCTGCACTTGAAGCGGAGTTGCGTTAGCTGCCGAAGAGCCCGCTCCCCCGTGAATTACAATCGAAAACCTGTGGCTCCCCGGGGACGCCCCCTTTTCCTCCGTCGACTGCCCCCACAGGCAAGTGGGAACGCTAATGAAAAGGAAAAACAACAGTATCCCAAAACAATTTTTGCCCATCACTAACTCCAGATTTTTTGTTTCACATCGCCTTAAGGCAAGCGTCCGAAAATCAACTCTATTTTATTTAACGATTGAATTTACCTACGCCTTCATTGCTTAGCACCAAAAGCATAAAGAGCATCAAAAGTTCGAATAAATATCTTCCCATTTGAGATTGCTGGTGACGATGTGATTTCCTCCCCCAGTTTATTCCGGGCAAGAACTTCTAGTTCTTTACCCGCTTTAATCACAAAGACGGTTCCCCGCCGCCCGGCAAGATATATTTTGCCATTCACTGCAACCGGTGTCGCACGTTGCTTGTCAGCTGACAGACGCTCACGATAATACCGCTCGCCAGATATTGCATCGACGCAAGAAAAATCGCCTTTTTCACCTGCCAAATAAACCAACCCTTCATAAATGACGGGTGTCGACACGTCCGGCGTGCCTTTTGGCATTTTCCAATGCAAAGCTTTTCGCTTTCCCGTTACATCTCCTTCGAGTGGCACACGCAAGCCCAACACAGCTCTGCCCTTCGCTGTGGGGGCGACAATAATTCCGTCTGCACAACTCGGCGATGCAACGAATCGCAAATAATTGTTATAGCCCTCGCCTTTTGGATTGACTCCGCCACATCGCCAAATCTCCGAACCATCCCTTAACGAATGACCGATTACATAGTCTGCCCCATGAGTAATCAGGTACTCGTGTTCGCCATCTCGATAAATCGTCGGCGAAGCGTAGGAGTGCGTATTTTCAGAAACAGCATCTGTTTTCCTTAGATGTACCCAGATCTCATTTCCCGTTTTTGCATCCAGTGCGATAACCTGGCCAACCGAGGTCGTTTTTGTATCACGCATGTCTCCGTGCATTAGAGCCAAATACAAATTGCCGTTATCCAAAACTGGCGTCATTGACATACCAAACTGAATATTGAACTTTCCGTATTCCTTCTGGAGATCTTTTGTCCAAACTGGCTCGCCTTCGACCGTAAAACATTGCAGCATACCGTTTCCCATCATGGTCCAAACATGCTCTCCATCGGTACTCGGCGACGGACTGGCTGCATTCGCACCATCACGACTTTTAATATCCTCCCCTTCGAGAACACGTTTCCACCTCAGTTTGCCGTCCATTCCTACGCAAACTAAGACCAACTCATCCTCATCGACGCTTGTTGCAAAAACCCGATCACCGCAAACAATAGGACTTGAACCCGCAGTCCCCGGCATGGGGAATCGCCAGAGCATCTGATTCTCTTGGTCAAATTCAATGGGAACCGCAGGGCCGTTGCTAACACTTCGCAAATCATTTCCGCGCCATTGATTCCAGTCGTCAGCTCGAAGAACTGATGCCGCAAAAAATCCAACCACCAATACTAACAACCAACCTCGGCGACCTATGAAATTCATTGAGTCCTCACCTGTTAAAACTAAATCAATTGCCCTCGACAAAACTAAAGTATTTAGGAATTGCACAAACTTCCTAAACCGGCAACTCCCGGCGGCACAGTCGCTCCGAGATACACAAGCCATCCACAGTCTATCAGAAATTAGATTGAATTTCGTATTGGAGTTTGCTTCACAGGAGAATCTAACTTAATTTGAACGGGCACTCGTTTGTGCGACTCGCCACAAAATCAAACTTGAATAACCAGCTTTCTTCGCACCGGTAAATTATGAAACGCAAGATCACTTCGGTCCCGCAACTTTACCGCAATGTTCGCCGCTGGACCGAAATTGTTTCGGTCATGAGTAAATATGGCTTAGCAGACTGGCTGAGTCGTTTTCACATCGATTTCCTAACAGATCGCTTAAAAACTCAGGATGGCGCTGCCCAATCTAAGCTAACCCACAATGCTCGCATTCGAATGACACTCACGGAGCTGGGCCCAACATTTATCAAGTTTGGACAACTCCTCAGCACGCGTCCGGATTTAATTGGTTTAGACCTTGCACTTGAGCTTGAAAAACTGCAATCCAACGCCCCCAAAGACCCATTCGAAACCACAAAACGGATCATTGAAAATGAACAGGGGGCTCCATTAGAAGATATCTTTATTGAATTCGAAGAAGAACCGATTGCCTCCGCTTCTATTGGACAGGTTCACCGGGCAAAACTCGACCCGCAGCGATTCTCGTTTGCCTCCACGGAGCAGGAGAAAGAAGCGACCCTCCGGGAACCGCTCGACGTTGTAGTTAAAGTCCGCCACGACGGTATCGACCGAGTCGTTGAAACGGATCTCGACATTCTTTCCGGACTGGCTCAACTTGCTGAAAAACTTGATGATTTCAAAAACTACCAGCCCATTGCTGTAGTTGAAGAAATGTCCCGCACGATGAAGCGGGAGCTTGATTTTGGACGGGAAGAGCGAAATCTCATCCAGTTTCGATCGCTTTTTGAAAAGGACGAAACGGTCGTGATTCCCGAGCCAATTTCCGCGCTCTGCTCTGCACGGATGATCACGATGCAACATATCTCCGGAACCAGCATCCGAAAAATCAACGACAATTGTCCCGCCAGCGTCGACCCCAGCTCTGTCGCACAAACCGGAGCCAATTTATACCTCAAGATGATCTTTCATCACGGGTTCTTTCATGCCGACCCTCACCCCGGCAACATCATTATTCAGGATGATGGAACGATCGGTCTGTTAGATTTCGGGATGGTGGGGAGAATTAGTGAACAACTCAGAGAAGACATCGAAGCCATGCTTGTTGCCATCGTCAATCAAGACGTGTCGATGCTTTCAACGCTTATCAAGCGCATTGGGCGTTGCCCCAGTAATTTAAACGAGTCTGCGTTTTCCAACGAAGTCGCCGATTTCGTTGGTCAATATTCGACACAAATTTTGGCACAATTCGATATGAGCGGCGCGCTAAACGACTTCATGTCTTTGGTCAGACGATTTGAAATCACGCTCCCCGGCGAAGTTTCATTGCTGATTAAAGTGCTTGTCTCACTGGAAGGCACCGGTCGGCAACTCAACCCGGATTTCAGTCTGATGGAGATCATGAAGCCGTTTCAGCGATTGCTGTTGCTAAAACGTCTATCGCCGACCCGACAGGCAAAAAAAATGAGACGGTTTTACATGGAAGTAGAACAACTTGTTGACCAGCTACCCAAACGAATCACCAACATTCTGGAACAAGTGCAGTCAGGCCAGTTTGATGTCAAACTCGACCACCGGAGACTTGGACCGACCGCGAACCGGCTCGTTATGGGATTGATGACAAGTGCTTTGTTTCTGGGTTCATCTTTAATGTTGAGCTACAAAGTACCGCCTCTACTTTTCCCAGAGGTAGGACCGATGGGTTCACACGACCTTTCGATCCTGGGACTCGCGGGATGTTTCGCAAGTATCATGATGGGCTTTCGACTAACATGGGCTATCAGAAAATCTGGCAACCTGGATCAAACTGAATAATCGTTTGTCACGTTTCACTGACTCAATGGCGGCGTGACAACAGATTGATCAAGATAGAAATCGCACCAACGTTAGTTCGGAAACTGGTAATTTTTGAACGAAGCGAATGTCTAACTAAGCGGCTGTTCTTAGTTGCAAGTCCTCATCCATTTCTTCCTGAAACTCTTCGACTGATTCATCATCGAGTTTTCGAGCGTCTGTAATTTCCTGAATGGCCGCTTCGATGCGTTGATTTAACTGGTCCAACTCAGTGATCACGGCGTCCTGCCGACGCATCATATCGGCAACCAGTTCGTAGCCTGTGAGTTCCGGAGTTTCTTCTTCAACGATTTCGACACCACCATCTGCGGCCGAAACCTCGGCGAAATCAACGTTTTCGGGGCAATGAAAATTGAATTCAACCGTCTCGTCTGACATCGCTCACTTCCATCCGTTAATAGCAGGGGTGGAACCTCTAGAAGGCATTCGGGGATTGCAAAAGGAAATTCTCAAATCCCGAATCAGATAAGCGTGGAATGCTCGTCTGTGTTACTGAAATCATCGGAAGAAGCGATTCGGTGCCCGCATTTTTGACGTGACAGTCTGGTAGTAACGACTAGGCAAAAAGTAGCAACGGTGGCAACATTCTAAAAATCACCAGACCAAGCGGACGCATTCTGACTAAATTTGGTCAATTTATTGGAAAAAATCCCTGTTTATCGAATTGGCTATAGACAGATGTTCAAAAATGCCGGTAAACTCGGGAGTTTGCGTGACATTTCCGCAAGAAATGGCCGATTAGCGCATTGTGGGTGGCCGGCGGTTACCTGCGATTCCAATAAATTATAAAAGGATGACGGTGAATTTGATGGTTGGTTTGGAGAAAAAATGGTAAAGCTGCTGGTACGTGACAAAGAATCCATTCAGGAAGCTGTCCGAAGATTCAGAAAACTAGTCGAACGTAGTGGAATTAAGAAGGAAATGCGTCGACGAGAGTATTACGAAAAACCCAGTGAGACCAATCGTCGTGCGCGTTTGCGTGCCGAAAGACGATCCAAGCGGAACCGCATGTTGGCGAAGCGCTAATTGAGCTCATCAAGAATTAAACGATCAAGGCCAAGGCTTGCTCCTTGGCTTTTTTCATGCGCCAAGCCGGAACCTCAAAGCATGAATCCAAAAATTCTATCGATTGCTCTATGCCACAATATTAGACGTCAATCATCGCCGAATTGAATTTAATCGTAGAATCAAAATTAGATCACATACTCGGCAGCAGATCGATTCGTCTTCGAAAAATTGGGCTCTCTCAATGTCCCCATAGGGGCAGGTACACTGCTATTTGCATGAGATTCAGTGCGGATATTGATCGGCTTGACTGCTGGTGCCGGCAGTGTAGCCTTGCTCCCATGACGTTCAAAATACAAGAATAAGATTGAACACTGTCGCTGAGAAAGCAGGCCACACTTGACAATCAACTTTCGCAGGGACTGGCAACTCTCCTGCTGAAACTGCAAAATCTGATCAGCTTCTACCCGGTTTAAAAAATCCAGCTCCATGGCTGACTGAATAAATGTCTTTTCGGCATCTTGCTCCAACTCGTTCAGCACCTGGGCGACCTGCTTGATCGTCAAGAGGTTCTTTCGCAAGCTGATGGTCGGTAGCGACATTGTTGATTCTTGCTGGATCTTCACCAATCCACAGAATTGCTCAGGCGAGATGACCCGCTGCTCGACCAGATAAATTCCGAATTTGAGACTCATGCCAAAGCCCGATGGCTATGTTCAGATTTAGTGAAAAAACGCTGTATTGGGAATATTCGGTGCGAAAGTCAGCAAATCTTAAACCCGCCTCGACCGCACGATTAACTCGCTAGATTAAGCATAACCCAACGCCCTTACCCTAAATTTGGGTATCGAGACACGCTCTTTTCCGAGAGCATAGCCCAAGGCTGGGGAACTGTATCGATTAATAAAAAAAAATTGCT
This sequence comes from Planctomycetota bacterium, assembly GCA_029979005.1. Lineage (GTDB taxonomy): Bacteria > Planctomycetota > Planctomycetia > Pirellulales > Pirellulaceae > Mariniblastus. Next base: position 8,638 of record JAPOIJ010000134.1, read on the forward strand.
TAGGGAATCTCCGTGAACTACCTACTGCGTTTCTCAAAAGACTGCTAACGGCGGAAGCATGCCCCAAATTGCCAAAGCAAGGGAGCTGATTATTTTCATTTCTTTCCCCACCAAAACGATCCGAAATTATTCGAAAAAACTCGGCATCGTCGAAGTGATTTATGAACTAGGTTTTGGTGTCCGCCCAGTTATTTCAACTCAAAAACGAATAGACCCAAAAGCAAGTTAGGCATGTCGAACCCCGCACCCACAAAACGAAAACAAAACTATATCGATGCTCAAGTTCAAGGAGCACTTCTCAAACGAATTTGCATTCACTGGGCAATCTTTTTTATGGTCGCAGCATTTGCTGTAATCGTCCTACAAACATTGCTTGGGGATCCAGGTCTCAGCATTTTTGAGCGTCTGAAGCAAGAAACTGGCGAGTTCGTCATTATTGGGGTCGTCATGCTATCGATGTTCCCCGCCTTCATGCTCGACACCATTCGGTTTAGCAACCGCTTTGTTGGCCCCATCGTTCGCCTTAAATCTCACTTGCGAAAATTAGGGGAAGGCGAGGTACAAAACTGCCAATTCAGAAACGACGACTTTTGGTCTGATATGGCCGACGAATTTAACGGTGCGGCGACCTTCGTTGAGGCTCAGCAAAAAGAGATTACTCAACTTCGTGCAAAATTAGCGGCTCAAAATTCAGCAAGTGTTGCCAGCGGCGACTAATCGAGAATTAAAAGTTACTGAGCCCCGCCTCGCAAACCGCAATCTCGGGCAACTGCATGTAACTTGGTTAGCTACAGCAAGCCAGCAGTAACCAAGCACCACGCTCCAGCATGACACCCACGATGGGAGCAATATTGTGACAACGGGTGACCGAGCGAGAACTCTAATCTTGTCGCCCCGAATCAAACCCCAAATCCAATTGGAGTGGCAAGATAGCGGGGAATGGACGAATTTTGCTAGATAGCGAAGGAAAACCTGGTTTCACCAAATCTTCAAAATTAGGCATAAAACCCCCTTTTATGTGCCAATAACCATGCACGCCGTTCCGTATTAAATGGAGTCGCTTCCCGAGGGTTAGACTTTTAGAAATTGTTGTCTAATATAGAGATTGCCTTCCCCACCTCCGCCGCCAACCGGCAGCACGACTTTGATAGACTTTTCTTGAACTGAATGGTTATTGTGCGAATTCTCTCACTCAGCTATTTGCTATGCATCGGTCTCTGGATGAATCCGCATTCGCTTTGCGGAGACGAATACGTAATTGACGGAGAGACCAACGAGACTCAGGTGATTGGAAATTTCACCTGCTCTAACTGTCTATCTCCATCAAGATCGTCTCTTGAACTGATTCGAATCGGCGGTGAAGTAACTGCCGGAGACATTTGGCAGTTTTACCACGGCCAGGGAATCGATTCACTCGAACATTTACCCATTTGCTTAGATGTGAAAACAGGCAGCAGGGATAGAGCGGCCGATATTTCTAGTTTAAGACTAACCATTCAAGCTCCGGAAGCGAAAGAGCGTTTCTTGACGGATGCCAGTCTCGGAGAAAACTCGCTCACGATTCCTGATTACGAAATTGTCGGTTTTAAACCAGAAGCCTATCTTGAGCTTGAGCTTGGGTATGATTTCATGAAGCGATTTACGGCCGACAGCCAAGAAAGAGTTTCAGTGGACGTCGCCACTAAAAACGGCAGCCAATTAAGTGTCATGGTCATTGGCCACCCCAGTTTATTTACAACAAACTTAGAACCCATTTCGCTCGGACTCTTCGCCCTTTTCTGGGTACTCGTCTTTCTAGGACTTCACACTCTAACCCAACCCGGGAACAAGCGATCTCACTCCATTAACATGATGGGCAGATTGCCGTCGAGACGACAAAAGGTTTCACCACAATAATTAGGCTCAACCTTTTTTACACCCGCCTGATTACTGACCTCTTTGCCTCATCGCCTCGTACATCATGACCGAAGCAGTAACAGAAACATTTAAACTGTCTGCCTGACCTCGCATCGGCAACTTGACCGGCGAATAGTCTCGACCACTCCAATTTTCTTCCAAACCATTCGCTTCATTTCCCAGCACAAGAGCAACTCTCCCGGTTAGGTCCGTTTCGTAGAAACAGGAGGCGTTTTCAAGCATTGCGGTGAAAACGCCAAACTCTTGCTTCGCCAGCCATTCTTGGATTTCAGGAGTGCCTGCAGAAACGAGAGGCATACTAAATACAACCCCCGTGCTCGAGCGAATCGCATTGGGATGAAAAAAATCGGTCAATGGATCTGCACAAAGAACCGCATCTATTCCGCAGGCATCGGCAGATCTTAGCATGGCTCCCAAATTCCCGGGCTTCTCAATTGACTGTAACACCAATACAAGTGAGATTTCCTTTTGCGGCGCGAGTTGCTCACTAAGCGTATCCAAGGATGTCCTAGGACGTTCGGCGGTGCCAATCAATGTACTTGTCCGAGAACCGTAGGCTAGTTTCTCCAAGACCTCGGGCACTACGAAAAACACTTTCGCCTGCGACTTAGATACGCAACTCTGTTCTGCTGGAGCCAGGTCATTCCAGAGAGTTTCAGTACAAAATATTTCTTCGAACCGGATTCCCGCTTCGATTGCCCGAGAAACTTCACGATTACCGAACACAATGATGCGGTTTTGAAGTTGACGCCCGCGCGAACTATGAAGGCGAATGGCTTTTTTGATCCGCTGGTTCTGCAAACTTGTAATTTTCTCAATCAATTGATCAACTCATCCATAGCAAGATTAATCTGCAACCCATCGAAAACAATTCCCACTCGGGAGGGACTTTTTCTCTTGGGTACGTAATTCAAGAGAAAAACTACCACCGACACCAGAATCAAATTTGAACTGATTCTCAACTTCTTTTCTCAATTGCAGATGGCCTACCCCGGGGGTGTGGCAACTCAACAAAACCAATTTACACCGTCCTCGCGACAACTCTGACAGCGATTCAATAAGATGAAATAAATCTCTCTGCAATTTCCACCGCTCTCCATTCGGGCCGCGTCCAAAAGAAGGCGGATCTGCGACGATGATGTCGTATTGATTCCCCCGCTTTAACTCACGCTTTACAAAAGTTAACGCATCTTCGACTATCCATCGAATTGGGGAATCCGCTAATCCCGATGACTGAGCATTTGCTCTGGCCCAACTTACCACGCTCTTGGCGGCGTCGACGTGTACGACCTGAGCACCTCGACTCGCTAGGGACAGCGTGGTTGCCCCGGTATAGCCAAACAGATTAATAGCTTTTAATCCCGTCAACTCTACCGGGCATTGGTTAATCCAATTCCAGTTTACCGATTGTTCAGGAAATACCCCAACCTGCCCGCTGGGTGTAGGTTTCAGTTGCAACTGAAAGTCACCGGCATCAAAACGCCAATCAGTCGGAGCTATTCCATCCCAGCGATACTTGTCGCCGACTACCCTTCCGCGAAGTTCCGCTTGCTCCCAATCCACGCCACTCGCTTTGCCTCCCGGAGCAGACGGGGTTTCCCGGCGTACTACCACACCGCCGATGCACTCCAACTTTTCGTTTCGTCCAAAGTCCAGCAGTTCGTACGGATGGTTCAACATAACATTTTTGACACCGCTGTTTGCTAACAACGTTTGTCTTTAATACCAAATCCAGAGTCGGGGAAATGTCTGCTGAAATCGGAACACTGCTTCCGGTGAAACTTTGGTTCCTCGTAACACAACACACTGTAAATGCTTCAAGTCATAAAGATTTAGCAAGCCGTGATCCGTTAGGTTGGTTCCTTGAATATCAAGAACCTGAACATTCTTAATTCCCTTGTGTTCCATAACATCATTGTCTCCAAACATACGGTCCCGGATTGTTATCACCCGCCGCCCCTTCAGCGCACCGTCATAACGCTCCCATTTCATGAATCGCGAAAGGAATAACATCAAACGCCAGAATGGTTTTTGAAACCAAGCCAATTGAGCAGCCGGTTTGTTCATAAATTGGTGACTCTTGTAAACCACACCAAGATAAAACAACGTCGAGACAATGGTAAAAGACAATAACACGCCACCCACGACAGGCCCCAAACCTAATCCACTCAAAAACAGAATGGAGATTCCCAGCAAGATCACCGCCATTGCTGCAACCAAAAGATTCCCAGCCACGGCGATAAACTTGACTGACACTCCTTCGCTCATCGTCTGCTGAAGCCATCGCTGGCAGCCAGCAACCTGGATCTCGATATCCGGCAGCGGGCAATGAAGTTTTTCAAACTTAGACTCAACATGGAAACAAACAACGCAGCGGGCATTTTCCACCAGGTTCCCACACTTCTTACACCGTTCCTGCTGGTCCCCGACGAGTCCGCTGGAAACTTCCTCGGATTGAAAATCGACCGCCATAATATCTCTTCGCCCGGTATTGGCATCAACCGATTTTCTGCGTTGTTGTTTTCGTCGGTCTGTCGTTGCTGACGTTCTCGCCACCGGGCCCCCTGTCCCCACTCCTCTATTTTCACGTTTTCCCGTCGACGACCTTGAAGTTGTCTTGGATGTGACGCCCTTGCCTGCACTCTTGCCAGCCGCTCGGCGATCTACGCTGCGTTTTGCACGAGGCTCGTTCTCTACATTTCTCGGGCGTTGCCCAGACTTGGTTGCCCCCGCGTTGGCAGGCCGAGGTTTTCTTGCCAATTCAACGGATGATCGCCCTGCTTCACTTTCCCGACGCGGCTTAGGAGACCGCCGCTGTTGGCCAGACCTCTGCTCTAATGCCTTCGGTCTGGTTCTTGGTGGAGTGCTTTGCTTTGATTGGCTCTGCTCTTTCGAGCTGTTCGCAGTGTGTGCCGAACGAGCTTCGCCTGGCCAGGGAATTTCAACAGGCTGGTTGCACTTCGGGCATTCGACCGTCTCACCGGCCTTATCGCCAGACACTATGATTTTCTCACCACACTCGACATATTTTCCAACAGTCGCGTCGAAGCTGGAAACATTTTCACA
>JAPOIJ010000244.1 GCA_029979005.1 Planctomycetota bacterium
GCTTACCTTGCGAATCTTGAGTTTGTGAAGTTCATTATCGATAAGGCGGATCCGTCGAATCACAAAGTCTATTTCATGAACACGCAGAATCATCGGGCACATCCGCCCTACATGAGACTTGTTGGGATTGAAAGCCGCGAACGAGGTGCCATCACTTACATGCCTCGATTGACCAGCCCTAATGGAACACCAGGTTTGTATATCATTGATTTCCAACCGAACGACTCTTATGCATTTGAAGATATTGATCGGATTATCAAAATCTTGACTCGGCAAATGCCCTTACTTAAAGGAAAAGTTGCGTTCCATCCACTCAGTGGCAATTTGAGGAGGTACGAGGCGGAGAAGACTAAATATGAAGAAGCAGGTGTCGCCGTTTATCTCGACTCCGATATTTACAAGAACATCTCATTTTTGCCACTGAACATTGCAAAAGGCTTTGGGCGATTAAGGGTTTACGAGAATGAACTGAGATCATCTCCGCGGGACATTTTAATTTGTCCTACGTTGCCTAATGAAATGCCTCGAGTTGCGGGGGTGATTACCGAGGCCCGTCAAACTCCCCTGTCCCACGTAAACCTTCGTGCTATTCAGGACAAAGTTCCGAACGCCTTTATTAAGGACGCGAGGCAACTCGAAGATATTTCTGCTTTAATCGGGAAAGAAGTCTTTTATGAAGTTACCAGCCAGGGATACCGGATTCGCGTGGCGAGTCGATCTGAGATCGAAGAGCATTTTGAATCGATGCGTCCAGTATCCGTGCAATATCCGAAACGTGACCTAAGTTCGAAGGAAATCATCCCGTTGGATCAAGCGGATTATCTTGATGCGTCCCGTATTGGTGCGAAGTCGGCCAATTTAGCAGCGATGAAAACATTTAAGTTGAAGGATGGAATACTGCCAGATGGATTCGTTATGCCGTTTTACTTCTACGATGAATTTATGAAGCATAATGGATTTTACAAAACGTTAGAAAAGATGGCCGATAGTAAACAATTCCAAACAGATGCCAAATTTCGTGAGGATGCGCTCGCGGATCTTCGAGCTAGGATTACTTCCGGCGAAATGCCAAGCTGGATGATGGAGCAGATTTCATCGCTACAAAAGCAGTTTCCCTCGGGTACGTCGATCCGCTGTAGATCCAGTACGAATAATGAAGACCTCGATGGGTTTAGCGGAGCCGGGCTTTATGATTCGTTTACTCATAACCCTTCCGAAGGCCATCTTTCCAAATCGGTTAAACAAGTTTTTGCCAGTTTGTGGAATTTCCGGGCTTATGAGGAGCGTTCCTTCTTTATGATCGACCACAAACAAACGGCTATGGGAGTTTTATTTCATCCCAATTTTAAAGGGGAGTTGGCCAACGGAGTCGCTGTAACCAACGACGTTTTGTACGGTACCGAGGGGAATTACTATTTGAATATTCAAAGCGGTGAGGATTTAGTTACCAATCCTTCTGGAGAGTCTTGTCCTGAAGAAACGCTTCTTGGTTGGTGGGAGAGAGACGGGCAACAGATGATTCGCGCTGCGGATCCGGATAAACCGGAGGTCTCACTATTAGATTCTAAACAGCAAAAGGAGCTCAGAGAGGCTCTCGGCCGAATTCACTTTCATTTTGAAAAACTATACGGCAAAGACCGAGGTGATGCATTCGCAATGGAAGTTGAATTCAAAATCACAAGCGACGGTCAACTCGTAATTAAGCAGGCTCGTCCGTGGGTGTTTTAAAGACCATCACTTCGTTGCTTGAAATTTAGAATCCCGTTCCGTCTAGATGGTTTAAAAAAGCGAAAATGGCGGTATATTAGGAGTTGTGGCGGGTTGCCACAAATCGCTTTGATTTTTCCTTGAATCGGGTTCTCTAATGAAATTGCCAATTAAATTCGTACTTCTGTTGTTGGTTGCACTTCTGCCTATCTCAGTAGCCGGTGTGAATGGGCTCGCTTTTGGCCAAGATGCGCCTGCCAAACGCATGACCCCTGAGTTATTGTGGAAGCTTGGTCGACTCGGTGAGGTTGTGACATCGCCCGATGGAACCAAAATTGCGTTTACGGTAAGGCGTTACGAGTTGGCCGAAGATAGAGGCAGTTCCAATCTCTTTATTATGAACGTTGCGGATGACACAAAGATTGTCGCTTTAGAAAAATGGGCTTCGATTGGTTCCGTTTCCTGGATTAAGAACGAATCTGGCAGCCATCTCTTTTTTGAAGGTATTAACCCGGATGGTGAAGATAGTTCAAATCAAGCTTGGTCAATGGACACCAAGACTCACGATTTGAAACAGGTCACTTCCGTTGAAGGCGGAATTTCAAATTTTAAAGTTGCCCCGACGGGTGATAAAATTGCGTTCACGCTCGATATAAAACTTGATCAAAAACCCAATGAAATATATTCAGATCTCCCCAAAGCTGACGCAAGAATCATTGATCAACTGATGTTTCGACATTGGAATGCGTGGCATGATTATCGTTACAGTCACTTGCATGTCGCAGTGCTTGGGGAAGATGGAATTGCGAAAACCGCTGTCGACCTGATGAAGGGCCTTAAGGCTGACTGTCCGGTTCCGCCGTTTGGAGGCACCGAGCAGTTTAATTGGTCGCCAGACGGAACTGAACTTGCTTTTACAATGAAGGATGTCGACAAGTGGGAGGAATCCACTAACAGCGATGTCTACCTAGTCGCAGCTGATGGTAGCGGCGAGTTAACGAATATTTCGAAAGATGGTTTAGGCTATGACAACAATCCAGTTTATTCGCCTAATGGAAAATTTCTCGCTTACAGTTCAATGGAAAGAGCTGGATTTGAATCCGATCGAAATCGGATCATGGTTTACAACCGAAAGCGAAAAAGTTCGAAGGAAATTACAAAAGGTCTCGATCAAAATGCCAACGGTCCCGTTTGGACAAATGATTCAAAATCAATGGTTTTTGATTCAGAGCGGGATGGCACAACTCAATTGTTTGAAATTACGGTTAAGGATCAAACATTAAAACAATTGACCGATGGATGGTTTAACTGGCACTATTTTGGCGAACTCAAGGCGTCGGATGCTGCTGATGGGACATTGATCGTGTCCCGCACAAATATGATTCGCCCGGCAGAAATCTATTCACTTGATGGCAAGGAAACTACAAAGTTAACGGGGATTAATGACGCGATTTATGCAAATTTGGAACTTCCTACTATTGAACAGCGTTTTGTTAAGGCTACCGACGGAAAATCTATTCAGTGCTGGGTAATTAACCCGCCTGGTTTTGACCCAAAATCGGAGAAGAAATGGCCCATGCTGACTTATTGTCAAGGTGGACCGCAGGGCCAAATTGGCCAATGGTTTTCTTACCGATGGAATTTCCATTTGATGGCTGCCAATGGCTATGTGGTGGTCGCTCCAAATCGACGCGGACTACCAGGATTTGGTCGGGAATGGAATGATCAAATTAGCGGTGATTGGGGTGGTCAGGCCATGAAGGATATTCTCTCAGCTACTGATTCCATGACGGCTGAGAAGTATATCGACAAAGAACATGTCGCCGCCATTGGTGCCAGTTTTGGTGGCTATACCGTCTACTGGTTAATGGGGAACAGTGGCGACCGTTTCTGTTCGATGATCGCACACTGTGGTGTTTTCAATCTAGAGTCGATGTACGGCTCGACTGAGGAATTATTTTTCGTCAATTGGGATCTAGGGGGGCCGTATTGGAAAAATAATGAGGTATTGAGCAAATATCAAAAGTTCTCACCGCATAGATTCGTGAAAGAATGGACCACGCCTTTGTTAGTGATTCATGGCCAAAAAGATTTTCGAGTACCTGTGACACAGGGTATGGAAGCATTTACTGCAGCCCAAGTCCAGGATGTACCCTCTCGCTTTCTTTATTTTCCAGAAGAAGGTCACTGGGTGATGCGGCCTCAAAATGGAGTATTATGGCATCGCATCTTCTTTGATTGGCTAAATCGATACTGCAAAGATGGCAAGTAACCAGGGCATTTTAAGGCTGCTTAGAATGTTTTGTGCCGTAGTCTTTTGTTAAAAACTGATATTTAAAAGATGTGTCACCAAGAATGAGATTGAACTCCACAAGTGCTCAACTTTTGTTGTTAAATTGTGTTGGCGATCAAATTTGGGATGAGCAGACTTGCATCGAGCAAGGAATACCAAAAGACTGGTTCGATGAATTAGTGGATAATTACGAATCGGGATTCGATAGCGATCGGAACACAATATATGTCAACGATCGGATGGTAAATCAATATCGCGGTGTTTCCGATTTGCTTATTGCGTTTAAGCTTGCTGAATTCCTTGGCATCGATTGGAAACGGGTGACCAGTGCCGCGTTGGGGCGGCGGGCGCAGGTCGCGGCAATTAAAGCCGAACTCGATGAGTTATAAACACCGTCCTGAGTATTACCTATTAAACCTAACGACCCGCATATAAATTTCATCAAACGGTGAATCCGGCTATCGGAGTCGCGTCAACATACAGAAACGAAGTGGAGCTATAAAAAATGGATTCTCAAATTGATCCGAAGATTTGCCGTTGGGGAATCATGAGTACGGCGACCATCGGGCAGAAAAATTGGCAGGCAATTAAATTGGCTGGGAATGGCACGGTAGCAGCGGTTGCGAGTCGCAATTTGGCTAGTAGCGAGAGTTTTATTAATCAGCTCCAGTCAGCTGTCCCTTTTGCTACGTCTCCGCGGGCCGTAGAGGGGTATCAGGCTCTTCTCGATTCACCGGAGATTGATGCAGTTTATATTCCCCTTCCAACAGGAATGAGGCGAGAGTGGGTCATCAAGGCGGCTGAAGCTGGCAAGCACGTTTTGTGTGAGAAACCGTGTGCCTCAAGCTATTCAGACCTTCAGGAAATGGTGGCTGCCTGTAGAAAAAACAATGTTCAGTTCATGGACGGAATTATGTATATGCACGGCGAACGACTCAAGTCGGTTCGGCAGGCCATTGATACCAAAATTGGAAAGATCAAACGTATTGCAACGCAATTCAGTTTCTTTGGCGATCAAGAATTTGACGAAGGCAATATACGTACCAACAGTGAGCTTGAGCCTTTTGGCTGTCTTGGTGATTTAGGCTGGTACACGATCCGCTTTGCACTTTGGGCTATGAATTACCAATTGCCGAAAC
>JAPOIJ010000025.1 GCA_029979005.1 Planctomycetota bacterium
GCACGACGTCGTCGTGATGTACCAAGCAAGTGCTCGGCAGGGTTCTCACAAAACCAAAAGTCGCGCAGAAGTCGCTGGTAACAAGAAGAAAATGTATCGCCAAAAGGGTACGGGTAATGCTCGTGCGGGAAGTCGTCGCTCGAATATTCGTCGCGGCGGTGGGCATGCATTTGCAATCCGAAACCGGGACTACTCATATCGACTTCCGCGAAAAGCCGTTCGGCTTGCCACTCGCATGGCGATGGCTGGGAAAATTCAAGATGAGCAAGTTGTTGTGCTCGATAGCCTCTCGATGGATGCACCCAAAACAAGTGCAATTGCCGGGATGTTGAAAACAATGGGGCTCGAAGGCAAGAGTGCGTTGATTACCACGGCAGAGCACGCTCCGGTTGTTTACAAGAGTGCTCGCAACGTTCAACGTGTAGAGGTTTTGCCTGTGAGCGACCTCAATGCATTGGCAATCCTAAAGCCACACCGAGTTTTGGTGACAAAGGAAGCCATGGATCAATTAAAAGAAAAAACAAGTTCAGCAGCGGCTGAGGCGAAGGGTTAATCAACGATGGGCAAAGTAATTACCAAGCGAGATCGAAAGCCGGCGCTTCCCAAGAAGCTGGTTTTGGAACCACATCAGGTCATCCTCAAGCCAACTGTCACTGAAAAGGCGATGTATCAGTCGACGGAACTGAATCAGTACACCTTTAAGGTGAATCCGTTGGCTACGAAAACTGATATCAAAAACGCTATTCAAAAGCTATTTGAGGTCAGAGTAACTGGAGTTTCGACGCAGGTCCGCAAGGGTAAGCCGCGTCGATATAAGTTCCGGTTTGGACGCACGAAGGACTGGAAGAAGGCAATTGTCACTCTGCACCCAGAGGATAAGATCGACTTCTTTTAAACCAATCTGGAATTGGTTGAGGAACCCTTGGGTTCCTGGATATCGAATGGCGATTCGGATAAGCAACGCAGACATAAACTAAACGGAATATTGCAATGGCAATCAGAAAATACAAACCTACCTCGGCTGGACGGCGCGACGCGAGCGTTAGTGACTTTAAGGAGCTAACCAAAGGCGCCAAGCCGGAGAAAAGCCTCCTTCGCCCGATGGTCAAGACCGCCGGTCGTAATAATCAGGGGATTATTACAGCGCGGCATCGCGGCGGTGGCCATAAGCGACGCTACCGAATCATCGATTTCAAGCGTGACAAAGACGGTGTGAAAGGTGTCGTGAATTCAATTCAGTACGATCCCAATCGCAGTGCTTATATCGCATTGATCTATTACGTTGACGGCGAGAAGCGATACATCATCGCTCCCGAAGGTCTTGAAGTTGGCAATGTCGTTCTCAGTGGTCCGGAAGCACCTCCGACCGTTGGTAACTGCCTGCCGCTGAAGAACATCCCTTTGGCGACTGCGATTCACAATATCGAGATGCGACCAGGGCAGGGCGGTATTTTGTGTCGGAGTGCCGGAGTCGGCGCGACGTTAATGGCTCGTGAAGCAAAGTGGGCACAGATCTCATTGCCGAGTGGTGAAATTCGTCGCGTACCGGCCACCTGCCGAGCAACGATCGGAAAGGTTGGCCACTCTGAGCACGGTTCAGTCGTTCTCGGAAAAGCGGGTCGCTCGCGTTGGCTGGGACGTCGTCCGCACGTTCGCGGCACCGCGATGAACCCGGTTGACCACCCGCACGGTGGTGGTGAAGGACGCACCAAGGGTGGTCGTCATCCGGTGAGTCCATCGGGTGTTCCCGCCAAAGGTGGACGGACACGTCAGAAGGCAAAAGCATCCAATGCTTCTATTGTCCGGCGGCGTAAGTCAAAGCGTTACGGTCAGTTGAAAGTTAAATAAAAATCGCGTTTAGGCACACCGGCCCTGCGAATTAAATGAGTGCGGCCGCTAACCACAAGAACACAAAACATTATGAGTAGATCACAGAAAAAAGGCCCTTTCGTCGACGAAAAGGTTTACCGAAAAGTCCAAAAGGCGGAAGCTGCTGGCTCAAAAGAACCCATCAAAACATGGGCTCGGGCTTGCACTGTAATTCCGGAATTTATTGGATACACTTTTCTGATCCACGACGGTCGAAAGCATGTCAAAGTTTTAATGACCGAAGACATGGTTGGACACAAGTTCGGTGAGTTCGCTCCTTCGCGAACCTTTAAGGGGCACGGTGGCGGCAAGAAGCGATAGTCGCACGGTGCGATCCGCTGGCAGCAACCGGCTTTAAATTAAAACAAGCACGATTTAGACGCAGACATTAACATGGCATTTCAATCACAACATCGTTACGCACGAATTAGCGCACGAAAAGTTCGACCTTTGGCCGATTTGGTTCGTGGGAAATTCGTGGACGAAGCTTTGGATATTCTTAAGTACCAGCCCCAGCGGGGAGCAAGAATGCTTGAGAAGGTTATCAAAAGTGCTTTGGCGAACGCTCAGGATCCGGGCCAAAACCCCGGAAAAATCGTCGAAGAGCACAACCTGTTTATTTCCGAGGTGTGCATCGACGGAGGCCCGATGTTTAAGCGAGTACGACCGCGTGCTCGAGGCATGTCGTTCATGATCAAGAAACGCATGTCGCACATTCGTGTCGGCATCGACGAAGTATAAAAACAAAACAATAACAACTGTCGTTTAGTGAGTCACAGATGGGTCAAAAAGTAAATCCAATCGCGTTTCGAACCGGGGTCATGGAAGGCTGGAAAAGCCGGTGGTATGCCCCCAAAGCTGAATTTGCGACGCTCTTGGTGGAAGACAAAAAGATTCGCGATTTTGTGCAAAAGCACCCAACGCAGAATTACAAGGCAGCCGGAATTGACCGGGTTGAGATCGAGCGGACACGCGATGAAGTGAAGGTCACTTTGTTCGTCGCTCGCCCTGGCCTGATCATCGGCAAAAAAGGACAAGAAGTAGAACGGCTTCAAAACGAGATGCAAAACCTTATCGGGCGGCGTATCAACCTGAAAGTCGAAGAAATCGGTCGCCCTGATTTACAAGCTCAGCTTGTGGCCGAAAAGATTGCAGAACAATTACAGCGTCGAGCCAGCTTCCGCCGAACCATGAAGCGGGCTGCAGAAGAGTCAATGGACGCAGGTGCAAAAGGCATCAAAGTTCAGTTGGCCGGACGTTTAGGTGGTGCAGAAATGGCACGCCGAGAGAAACACATTAGCGGTTCGATTCCGTTGAGCACAATTCGCGCGAAAATCAGTTATGGTTTCAGCGAAGCGTTAACTGCTCAAGGGCATATCGGAGTTCAAGTTTGGATTAACCAAGGTAATTACGGAGACGAAGTCGATGGCTCAGATGCCAAAACGGGTCAAGCATCGAAAGGTCCAAAGAGGTCATATAAAAGGTAACGCTACTCGAGGTAATACCGTTATCTTTGGTGACTACGGTCTCCAGTCGCTTGATCCAGGCTGGCTGAAGGCTCAGACCATCGAAGCAGGTCGTATTGCGGCCCAACAATATATTCGTGGAATTGGAAAACTATACATTCGGGTGTTTCCGCACCGGTCGATTACATCGACTCCGTTGGAAACCAGGATGGGTAAGGGTAAGGGTGAACCTGAGTATTGGGTCGCCACGATTAAGCCCGGAACCGTCTTGTACGAATTAAGTGGTGTGACCGAACAGCAGGCAAAAATTTGCTTTGCTCGCTTGGCTCACAAGATGCCATTCCGCGTACGAATGGTAAAACGCCGGCCGATCTAACCATCGGTCGACGCGGAAGGCGTCCTCACGTCATTTCCGGAACTACGGATAAAAGAACAGCACAACAATTACGTAAAGCGAACTGAAAAGCGAACTGATCATGGCGACCCTATCAGAACTACGGGAAATGAGTAACGAGCAAATGGCAGCCGTCCTCCGTGAGGCGTGCAAAGATTTGTTTCAGTTGCGAATTAAGGCACAAACCGATCGCTTAGATGTTCCATCGGAACTGAAACGGAACCGCAAGCTGGTAGCTCGGATCAAAACGATTCAGAGACAACGTGAAATCGAAGCGGCCAAGGCTGCCGGTAACGAATCGTAAACCGGTTACGAAATAAGTGCGAAAACGAAAACAATAAGAGTAAGAAGAAACTGGAATAACAAATGCCGAAACGAATTTTAACCGGTCGTGTCAAAAGCGACAAAATGGACAAGACGCGAGTCGTTCAGATTGCACGCCTGGTTCGGCACCCAAAGTACGGCAAGATCTATCGCGATCGTACCACTTGCTACGTTCACGATGAGAACAATGAGTCAAAGGAAGGTGACACGGTTCAGATTATCGAATCAGCTCCACTCTCCAAGAAAAAACGCTGGGCTTTGGTTAGTGTAGTTGAGAAGAGCAACGAAGTTGACGTTGCAGCCATGAAGGCCGCACGTAAGCTCAAAGAATCAGCTGAAGACAGTGCAGCGGATGCGACCGAAACAAATGCGGAAGCAGTGACAGAAGAAACGGCGTCTGAATAAGATCGAGTCCGACGCTTAAAACGACAGATACAAAACACCTTTATACGTTGACGAATCATGATTCAAGCAGAAACCAGACTTGCGGTCGCTGATAACACAGGTGCACGAGAAATCATGTGCATCAAAGTACTCGGAGGTTCGCGTCGTCGAACCGCCGGACTTGGTGACGTAATCGTTTGCAGTGTCAAAAGCGTTATCCCAGGTAGCGACATTAAGAAGAAAGCAATTGTCCGTGCGGTCATCGTTCGGTGCAAAAAAGGAACTCGCCGCGAGGATGGCAGCTACATTAAGTTTGACAGCAACGCTGCAGTAATCATCGACAAAGACAAGAACCCTCGCGGTACGCGTATTTTCGGTGCGGTTGCCCGTGAATTGCGTGACAAGAATTACATGAAAATCGTCAGCCTGGCCAACGAAGTCATCTAATTAGGCCAACGAGAATACAGAGACAAATAAACGAATAGCAGTTGGAATCATCAACAGCTCACCAGAAAAAGCAGAAACCATGGCTCGACTAAGAGAACAATACAAAGAAACGATTCTTCCCGAATTGAAAACTAAATTCGGAAGAGAGAACATACTTTCGTTGCCACGAATGGAAAAGGTCGTGATCAACATGGGAGTCGGTTCAGCGACACAAGACAAAAAAGAACTTGCCGATGCAAACGCGGCCATGACGTTAATTGCTGGTCAAAAACCGGTAATTACCAAAGCCCGAAAATCGATTGCCAACTTTCGCCTTCGTGAAGGTCAGGCAATCGGTTGTAAGGTGACGTTGCGTGGAGACCGAATGTACGAATTCATGGATCGCCTCTTTTCATTGGCTTTGCCACGCGTTCGTGACTTTCGCGGAATTAGTGAAAAGGCGTTTGATGGCCGGGGCAATTACAGCTTAGGTCTGACCGAATACGGAGTTTTCCCAGAATTGAACCCGGATAAATTTACCCGGAAACAAGGGATGAACATCGTATTTGTAACGTCGACCGATTGCGACGAAGAGGGACGTGAGTTGCTTCGGATGTTTGGGATGCCTTTTAAGGATTCCAACAAAAAAGACTAGATACGACGATAGATTTAGAACCCCCGTTGGGTTCGATAAGAATAGGTGATCGAGCCACAGGGCTCAATCGAACGTACTTAAACAGAATTTTTTACAGGCTTTTGTTGTGGCAAGAAAATCGAAGATCGCTAAAGCGTCTCGACCGAAGTACCCGGTTCGCCGTGAGCGACGGTGTAAATTGTGTGGCCGCCCCCGTGCGGTTTATCGCAAATTTGGCGTGTGTCGAATCTGCTTTCGCAACCTTGCTGATCAGGGAGTAATCCCGGGTCTTCGCAAGGCAAGTTGGTAAAGGCAAGTTAAGGGAAACAAGCGACTATGATGACTGACCCAATTGCCGACATGCTTACTCGCATCCGCAACGCGGTGAGCGTGGAACGGCCCAACGTGGAAATGCCAATTTCCAAGGTCAAAAGTGGTGTGGCAGAAGTACTCAAACGAGAGGGCTTCATATGGGACTGGAAAGCCGAAGAAGGCGAACCGGTTGGCCAACTACAGATTGATTTAAAATACGGACCAAGCGGCGAAAAAGTAATTCGCCACGTAAAACGTGTCAGTAAACCCGGTTGCCGGGTCTACTCCAGTGCACGTGATTTGCGACCGGTCTTGAATGGCTTAGGTATTTCGATCCTCAGCACCAGCAAAGGTGTGATGAGCGATCGGGAAGCCCGCCAGCAAAAAGTCGGTGGCGAAGTGTTGTGTGAAGTCTGGTAAGAGGTTCGCCTGACCAGAAATGAGTCAGCCGAATTCAAACGGGGCAACCCGTCCGAATCTGGCCCAGAATTGCCGAGCACTCGGCGGTTCTGATACAAAAAACAAATTGTTGGAAAAGATCCATGTCAAGAATTGGCAATAAACCTGTCTCAATCGTTGATGGTGTAACCGTCAGCGTGACTGATGGAAACATTGATATCGAAGGCCCCAAAGGCAAATTGAGCTACCGGCATCGCCCGGAAGTTTCGGTGGTCGTGGAAGATGGACTCGTGAAGGTTTCGCGTGGGCGAAATGATAAACACTCACGGGCATTTCACGGACTGACTCGCGCTTTGGTGCAAAACATGATTGTCGGTGTTAAAGACGGCTACGAGAAAAAGCTTGAACTCCAGGGCGTCGGTTACGTCTGTCAGATTGCGGGCAAACAACTGAAACTGCGAGTTGGCCTAGCCAATGAACTGGTAAAAGACATTCCTGATGGACTCGAAGTCACCTGTCCTGACCAGACTCACGTCGATGTAAAAGGTTGTGATAAACAAAAAGTCGGCCAATTTGCCGCAGAGGTTCGCTCACTGCGGAAACCGGAACCTTACAAAGGAAAAGGGATTCGGTACGTTGGCGAGCATGTGAAACTTAAAGCGGGTAAATCAGCTCAGTAATTGTAGGTTCCAGTAAATGGATTACTGGAAGGGTTTGGGCGGTTGTTCGGTTGGAAATAAAATAAAAGCGAGATAGTTCGGTGAGAAAACAAAAACTAGTTAACAAGCAGCGTTGGCGTCGCACAAACCGTGTGCGCAAGAAACTGCGTGGTGATGCCACTTGCCCACGGTTGAGTGTCCGCCGCAGTAACAAGCACCTGTATTGTCAACTGATAGACGACGATGCCGGCAAGACACTCGCCTCCGCAAGTACACGTGATAAATCGCTCGCCGACCAGATTGGTTATGGCGGAAACTGCGAAGCCGCAAAAATCATCGGGGCAGCGATCGCCGAAAGAGCAATTGCCGCCGGAGTCACCGAAGCTTGTTTCGACCGCGGACCTTACAAATTCCACGGACGGGTCGCAGAACTCGCGAACGCAGCACGCGAAGGCGGATTGAAGTTTTAGTGAATGAAGGAAAGGAGCAGTCACCGGACATCCGGTCGGCTCCTGCTGGTTTTAAACAGCAAATTGCGAGTAGAATTTAAACAAGAAATCAAATACGAACTGTTAGAATGAATCACGCCCAGGCGGATTCATTATGAAAACATCGAGGTAGAAAGTGGCTAAAGGCAACCGAAAAGACAACCGGAAAGATCAGGACAAGCCCAGTTCCGGTTTGATCGAGAGAACGGTAAAAATCAAACGATGTGCTGCCGTGGTAAAAGGCGGTCGCCGATTCAGTTTTGCAGCCATGGTTGTCTGTGGTGATGGCAAAGGAAAAGTCGGCTGGGGCTACGGCAAAGCTAACGAAGTTCAGCCAAGCGTTGAGAAAGCAAACAAACAGGCTTCAAGATCACTCGTCAACGTCAACATGGTGGATGGATCAATTCCACACCGGATCGACGGACGATTTGGTGCAGCTCGGGTTGTGCTTTTGCCAGCCGGTCCTGGTACCGGTATCATTGCCGGCTCTGCGGTTCGCGCAGTTTGCGAAGCTGCCGGCGTTAAGAACATTTTGACCAAGAGCTTCGGGAGCAACAATCCAGTAACGCTTGTGAAAGCCACGATTGAAGCTCTTCAACATGCACGAACAAAGGACGACGTAGAGCGTCTGCGAGGAGTCCAGCTGTGAATTTAAACGACGTACACGAAGGTATTCAAAAGTTCAAAAAGCGTAAGCGACTTGGTCGCGGAACCGGTTCAGGCCTCGGCAAGACTTCCGGACGTGGTCACAAAGGACAACGCTCGCGTGCTGGACATTCGCAACACCCAACCTTTCAGGGTGGTGCGATGCCGATGATTCGCCGAATTCCCAAGCGTGGTTTCAACAATAAATGGGCCGTCGAGATTGGCGAAGTCAATATTGGAGAATTGGAAGCCAATTTCTCTGCTGGCGAAGAAGTCACTCCAGAGAGCCTACGTGGAAAAGACCTTGCCAATTACCGTTATGATGAGCTAAAAGTCTTAGGAAAAGGCGAGATTACTAAGAAATTGACCGTCCACGCCCATCGATTTAGTGCTTCGGCCAAAGAAAAAATCGAAAAAGCGGGTGGAACCGTAGTTGAGCTTCCAAAAAAGAAGGCTGTCGTTAAGAATAAAATGAGATCTGCCACGAACAAGTGATTCGGAGCAATCCGATCGTTGGTTGCTTTGGCAAATTCGCCGTCGGGCAAACTGTAGAAGGATCGTCAGGAACACGAAACTATGTTAGAGAAGCTCCGTCTCATTTTTACGATTCCGGAACTCCGGAACAAGGTACTTTTCACCTTGGCCTTGCTCGCGGTTTATCGAATCGGATGGCAGATTCCACTGCCAATGATCGATCAGGAAGCCGTATCGGAATTCGCGAAGAACATGAGCGGAGACCTGACTAAGTTTCTAGCGAAAGTTTCGGTCTTCAGCGGCAGTCAATTGAACCAGGCTACCATCTTTGGCCTCGGAATCATGCCTTATATCTCTGCTTCGATTATTTTGCAGTTGATGGGCACCGTCTATAAGCCTCTCGAGGAACTCAAAAAAGAGGGCGAGGCCGGACGGAAGAAAATCAACGAGTACACCCGCTACCTAACCGTCGTTCTTTGCTTGATTCAGAGTGCAGGTTACCTCTGGTTTGTAATTATGGCCGATCCTACTGGAACCGGCGCGCAAAACATGACCAACGAAGCGTTTGAAGTGGCGAGTACGGGCAAGTTGACGCTTGGCTGGCAGTTTACCGCGATTTTGATTATGACTAGTGGCAGTGTTTTCCTGATGTGGCTCGGAGAACAAATCGACGAATACGGCATTGGAAACGGCATTAGTTTGTTGATCATGGCTGGTATTGTCGCAATGATGCCGAGTGCTTTGATGAGTCTTTTGAACAACGCGACTTTTGAGCTGAATGGTTTCAACTCAGGTATTGGTCTCGAAAAGATCATCATGCTGGTAATGATGTTCGTTGGCGTGGTTGTCGGCGTCGTCTTCGTCACCTTGGGACAGCGTCGCATTCCGACGCAGAGTGCGAAACACGTTCGAGGAAGACGTGTCTACGGCGGTACGAGACAGTACATGCCTCTCCGTGTTAACCAAGCAGGTGTGATGCCGATCATCTTTGCTCAAAGTCTTTTGATGATTCCACCGTTCATCTTCAGCTATCTTGGTGGAGGAACGGGCTTCTTTAGTGGCATCATGGGCGGTCTCGGCAACTTGCTCGGAGACCCAACCTCGATGGTCTACAACCTGATTTACATCGCAATGATTTACTTCTTCTGTTATTTCTGGACAGCAATCACGTTCAATCCGAAAGAGATTTCGGACAACATGAAAGACAATGGTACGTTTATCCCCGGTTATCGCCCGGGACGGCGAACAGAAGATTATCTTGAGAAAGTGATCGAGCGAATCACATACGTTGGTGCAGGATTTTTGGCTTTGATCGCCGTCGTACCAACCATTATCTCAGAGTTGCTTGGTGTCGATTATATGGTTGCCAGTTTCTATGGTGGAACAGGCCTTCTGATTGCGGTCAGCGTTGCGTTTGATCTTGTTCAAAAAATTGACAGCCATCTGGTCATGAGAAACCACGCAGGCTTGCTTGAATAACCACTTACACGTTTTTGATTTACGCGGTAGCAGACAGTGAAAATTCCAAAAATCGACAGCGATCTTATTCCCTATCTAATAATTCTGGGGGTAATCATGGCAGCGACTGGTGCTGGTCAGATGTGGGTCTTAACGGCACTAATTCTTCCAAGCTAAACCAAGCCGGATTCGCGGAATTCTTGTGACTGAAGATCAACGGGTGATCCATGCACCTACCTCAGGGAATCACTGTGATCTTCCCATGGCGTCCGCAATAATGCCTGTTCGCAATACTTTCCAAACACCCCGGCTGTTCAGTCGATAGTGTATATTGGTCCTTAGACCGCTCTTGTAAATTTGGCAGATGCCAAGCGATTTGCGCGGATTTTTCAAATTTAAAACTTCTCGATTTGCGTTCAGGAGCTTAATTTGCGAAAGAGCATCCTTTATCTCTGCGGATTGTTGTTGCTCACCCACGTTTGGGTAGCGTCCAATTCAGCTCAAGATCAAGCTCCCAAGGCTAATGCTCCCAACATCATCTTGATTAATCTCGATGACGCTGATTACAAGATGTTCACTCCAGAGATGCTGGAGCTATACCCCCACATCCAAGGCCTCGTCGAACAGAGTCTTTCGTTCACCAATCTCCATGTAACAACACCGTTCTGCGCACCTTCGAGAGCATCGCTGTTCCGGGGGCAGTATGCCCATCGAACTGGCGTGAGAGTCAACATCCCGGATTACCCGCTATCGCTTTCCTTTCGCGGTGGCTACAGCGAGTTCCTACGGCAACAACATGAGAAGGAGGAACTCGGTGTCTGGATGCGGCGAGCCGGCTATCACACGATGATGATTGGCAAATATCATCACAATGGTTTCGATTTCAAAATACCTCCGGGATGGGACGACTTTTATATGTCAAACGGAGGGCGGTACATGGGGACCTACCGGTTTACCAATCGCGACAATCGAAACGGTGACCACTCAAAAAACCCAGACGACGTGTATCGGACAGACCAGGAAAAGATCGACGCAATACGACTGATTAAGTTGCACACCGAACGACAAACCCTGCCACCATCCGCAGCCAAGTTTTCAAGTCGCCGCAAGCAGAACCAAAAAGCGGCTTCAACCACTCCCCCCAATGGCGCTCAACCATTCTTCCTTTACCTAGCACCACTGGCTCCGCACCGGCCTGTCGGAAATGACTTCACCGACATGGTTCACAAGGCACGCTATGACAACTGGCAGCCGAAATTAAAAGTCCCGAAAACACCGGATTTCGACACAGCACCTCTTTCAGACAAACCACCGCACCGCCAGACACCTCCCTATACAGAGGCAGAACTTGACTTACTCCACCTTGAATACCTTAGCCGTGCCCGAGCTGTGAAATCGGTCGATGATCTTTTGGGCGAAATCCTTGAAACTCTCGACGACTGCGACATTCGAAAATCAACCTATATTCTCTTTACATCCGATAACGGCTACCAACTTGGGCAACACAGGCTTCACGGAAAACTGTATCCGTATCGAATGTGCACCAACGTTCCACTTTTCGTTTCAGGGCCAGGGATTGTCGGCGGAAAAACCGCTGGTCATTTGCTTGCGCACATTGACCTGTGCCCTACCATTCTTGAGCTCGCAGGGGCAAAGATCCCTGAATTTGTAGACGGTAAGTCATTCGTCCCCTTACTGAGGAACCCCAACGCCATTAACGAGACGACTTGGCGAGAGCCGGTAGTCATTGAAAACTGGCAAGCCAAAAGAAACCGGGGCAAGAACTTTCTAGGCGCCTACAGTGGCTTGCGGTACCACAATAAAATTTATGTTGAATGGGTTAACGGCGATAAAGAATTTTATGATTTCACGGAGGATCCATACGAGCTAAACAACGCCTTCGAGGACCTAAGTCCAGCTGAACAACGACTTCTTAAGCGAGACCTTTTGAGTAGTCGGCACGTCACGATGAATCCAATTGTAACTATCATTCCCGCACCGGTGGAATTGGATGACCGTTCTGACTGGGTGCAGGGGAGGGCGGAGGATGATCATTCCATTGCAGAGATATTGATTCATCTTCAAAATCCAGAGACCAATAAATTTTGGTCGGGTCGTCAGTGGACTGAGTCTCCGACGGAACTCAGAGCCAATGTCTCAGCTAACGACCAGCAACTGGTCACTTGGCACTACCCAATCAGCCAACTTAAGGCAGCCCGACTCAACGCCACGGCGTGGGCAGTGGACCACGATGGAAATGAATCCGCCAAGGTACAACAGGCAATTGAATTCAATCTTTCACCAGATACAAAATAACGAACCTTGGCTTCGGACAAAACTAGAACCTGCGAACCAACTCGACTCCACTCCCGCTGCTAATCATTCAAGTTAAACACACGCTTCGCATTGGCCGTGGTGATCGATGAAATAAGCTCAAGATCAACGCCTCGGACATCGGCCAGACAGGAAGCTGTGTGACACACCATCGCAGGCTGATTCGGCCGCTGACTGCGATGCGGATGCGGCGTTAGATACGGCGAGTCAGTTTCCACTAAAATTCGATCCTCTGGGATTCGAGCAGCCACCTCTCTCAGTTCGTTTGACTTTTTAAACGTCAACATCCCCGCAAAACTGATGTACATCCCTAAATCAAGACATTGCCGGGCAGTGTCCCACGAACCAGCAAATGAATGCATAATTCCGATCACTTTGCCATTACGCTGGTGCTCATTGAGCATCGCCAGAATATCTGATTCACATTCTCGCATGTGGATTACCAGCGGTTTTTCAGTTTCAAAGGACAACTCAATGTGTTTTGCAAACCAAATTCTTTGCTGTTCAATCGGGCAGTAATCCCAGTATCGATCTAGACCGGTTTCTCCAATCGCCACCACTTCTGATTGCTTGGAAAGATTGAGAATTTCCTGCCAGTCAAGCTCTGTCGCATCCTGACAGTGATTGGGGTGAATCCCGACCGCCGAATGAATTTGAGGATATTCCCTCGCAAGCTGCGCGCACTTTCTACTCGTCACAGCTGTCGTGCCGATGGCCGTAATCCCAACCAAACCTGCAGACGAAGCATTTTCGAGCACTTGTCCTAACATGGGAAGCAATTGCTCATCTTCGAGATGGGCGTGAGTATCAAACAACATGGTCGAACCTAACAGCGTTGCGAACGCTGCCGCTTAACATGGACAGAGACTACGAATTGGAAAAACTTCGATCGCCGGATTGGCGGATCAATGGTAAGTCTACGGGGCGGCGCATTTGGCAATCCTCATCCGCGGGATGCCAGTACATCACTTCTTTATCACCTAAATGCCAACATAGGCTGACAGCCTCACCTTCACGTACGGCAGGAAAGTCAACAAAACCATCGTTGACCTGGGCGGCGCCAAGTTCGAGTTGGGTGAGCTCATTGACAAACTTATCAAGCCTTGCTGACTTCAGTTCATTTGCCTGTTCAATCGACTCCAACTCTTTTGCATAGTCGTCATTCTGAGAAACTCTGCCGCGTCCACCAACGAGATAATCCAACCGTTCACGCGTTTCGCTAACTTCTTTTGAGAGCAGAACGATATCTTGAACAATCATCTTGACCAAAGGCAACGTCAGATTAGCAGTTCGAATGGTGTAGTTTTTATTGTTTGAGGATGCAGTCTTCATCCGATTTCAGCCTAAATTGCTGTTAAAAGCGGCGAGGTAAAGTTGCCCGCTGGGCAAGCCCACTCCCATTATAGCTCAGCTAATAATTCTGAATATTGGACACAATCAATTTGGTCAGTCGATGGATGAATTCGTCCGTCACCAACGTTCCACTGCTTCCCTAGCTCCCGGGTATTGGAATTAAGCGATGGCAATTTGTGTTTGATAACACACAATTAAATGAACCATTAACTGTGGCAACTAATCCAAATTACAGCTAATAACGGTGGATTAGGTGTCGAACGTTCGCAGTCAATAATCTTAATTGCATGTAAATTCCTAAAAATCGACAGTAAGCGAAGGTAACTCATCAATCGGGGCTGGTTTTGGGCTAAAACCCCCAAAAAGGGGTTTAGTTTTTGTTGACTATCTTAAGTCAACGCGTAGAGTAAAAAGTGAGGTTAGTCCCTATTTTCATGTTCAATCTCACCGCCGGAGTCAAAAAAACGTGCAGTTTGGTCCCCTGATTTGGATGGGATCAATCTCAAAAACAAAGGAATGCGGGAATGTTAGTTCTCTCCAGGAAGAAAAACGAAAGCATCGTCATCAATGACGACATCACCATCGTCATTGTGGAAATTCGCGGCGATAAAGTTCGCCTTGGCGTTGAAGCCCCCAAAGAGATCCCTGTCCATCGGAGAGAAGTCTACGACGCGATTAAACGGGCTGAAAAAGAGAACATTGAGTGCGGCGAACCTGCCGCCGAGATCGAGTAACACGCCCTCCTCATCCGTTTCGAGCGCCTTCATTATTCGGTCTGGATCTAAATTCTATTTTCCGCGGAATCCCCAAGAAAATTGAGCCATTTTTTGAGCTAAATTGAAGGAATTCTGGCCGGATTCTTAGGCAAAAACCCGAGAAAAATAGGCACTCGGTATAAAGATAAGGAAATGCCGAGCAACTTGGCTGCTTGCCCTTGACGAAAACTAAACCAACAGATTACTTTAGTTCCTTCGCGGTTCTGCCGATAAAGGTGGCATCACGATAACGGCCCCTTCGTCTAGTGGTCTAGGACTCCGGCCTTTCACGCCGGCAACACGGGTTCGAGTCCCGTAGGGGTCACTTCGAGTGAACCAAGAACCCAAGTTTGTGCGAAATCACAACCTTGGGTTTTTTTATTGGATGTGCCAAATCCTCAGCTAATGCCATGCCCGGTCCAAACTCTCAAACTGACCACCGACAAATCGGTACCACTGGTATCTACGTTTCGCCGGTTGCTTTTGGCTCTTGGCCCATCGCAGGCATGACCAGCCTTGAGGTAAACGAGGCCGACTCTTTGAAGACCATCCAGGCAGCCATTGATTCTGGTATCAATTTTATTGACACCGCGCACTGCTACGGCGCCAACGGGGAGAGTGAAAAACTAATTGGAAGGGCGATCGCTCATAATCGTGAACAACTTGTGATTGCCTCTAAAGGAGGAATCCATTGGGATCGGGATGTCATCCGACATTACGATGGTCGCCCGAAAACATTGATCGCCCAGTGCGAGCAGAGTCTCGACCGAATGAAGCTGGATACGATTGATCTATATTATCTTCATGCGCCTGATCCCAAGGTCTCGGTTTGTGACTCTGCTACAGCCTTCAACACGCTCATCGAATCTGGAAAGATCCGCGCCGCTGGAGTCTCCAACCTCAGCCTTTCTGAAATGAAGGCATTTCACACTGTCTGCCCAATTTCGGCCATCCAGCCTCCGTTTAACATGCTCCAGCAGGAGACTTACTCCGAGGTTATTCCCTGGTGCCTCGACCACGATGTTTCAGTCATCAATTACTGGCCGCTCATGAAAGGCCTACTCGCTGGGAAGATTCGACGCGGACATCAATTCGCGGCAGAAGACAAACGCCTGACCTATCCTATATTCCAGGGTCAGCCCTTTGAGTCGGCTCAAAAACTGCTCGATGGTCTCGATAAGATCGCAGACAAAACAGGCCACTCCGTTGCCCAGGTCGTGATTAATTGGACAATGAACCGACCGGGAATTACTTCCTCGCTTTGCGGTGGAAAGAGGGCATGGCAAATCAAGGAAACGGCAGGAGCAATGGGCTGGCAACTCGAAACCGATTGTCTCAACGAAATTTCGCAACTTATCCAAGGCTTGAAGATTAATTAAGCCAGTACCGAGCGATTCAGTTAGAGATCTTTTTAGCCCAGGATCGTAACACCAGAGCACGGACTTAATAACGTCTGCAGATATGCAAATCTGTGAGCTTTCCTGTTGAGGCGGCAAACAATATCGTCCGTCAACAGCATGGATTCCTAGACCTAGTCAAAGACACCAGCAACGAAACAGTTCAGCGGCTAGGCTTTGCATCATTTATCTGCAAGCTAATCTTGTCCTCGAGGTTTAGAAAATGAGCCTCCAACAGCGTAAGACAGGCGGCTCTGGGCGAGTTTAACGATTGCAATGGCAACTTCGGGCTGACTTAGTGATTTACGACGATAACGATTCAGGACGTCGATGGACGCCGCTATCAGTTGCATTCCCTTTCCCCGGTTTGATCGTGACTCAGGAATCAAACGACTCGCTGTCCCAGCAAATCATTGTTGCGAGAGATATGGTTCATCCTCGATTGGCTCGCTTTGCGCGGCAGGTGCCCGATAACTGCCAAGAAGTCTATCTGTTTCGCAATGAAATATTCTGTGGCGTTCGCTTTGCGCTTGGTTCATTTCGCGCCGACTGGGATATCACTGAGCCTCATATTTGTGTCTACAAAGGGACTCACGAAATAGACCGAATTAATCTCGTTCCTGACCAAACACGCCGGGCTGCCTAAGAGAGCAAACGCGGTCAGCGCATAAAAAAAGCGTCTGCAAACTCGCAGACGCCATTCGTTATTTTTTTCAGATCAAGATTACTCTTCATCTTCCTTCTTGACCTTCTTTTTCTTCTTCATTGAGAGTTTAGCAACTCGAACCTTAGGCATTCCATAAACCTTATCACCCTCACTCCAGCGATCATCTGCGATTAGCTTCCGGAGTCGCTCTGGGCGAGTTAGAACGTTTCGAGTTTTTGCCGAACCGGCTTTAATCTTCAAACTTTTGTCGATGGTCATCAGTAATACTTCTATGAACAATTGAGCCGGCAATTAGCCGAACAGGGCTTTTTGATTGAAAAACTTAAGCTGAGCGTAGCCGCGAATTATAGTTGACAAGGAACGGACCTTCAAGGGCTAATAACACGGTATTTTACGTGTTTGAAAGCCTCGATGTAGACGATTATCGGTTCGACAGTGGTAATTCTTGCCCGAATAATGCCGCATCCACCAATCGCCCCCGATTTGACGGGCCTTTTCAGGCTTGATCTGTCGAATCTGCCAGTATTGCGATAACTTATTAGCAGACGAACCCAGTTTTAGGGACGAAATAATGAAAATTGGAGTATTTTGCAGCGGTGGGGATGCCCCCGGCATGAATGCCTGCGTCCGCTCTGTCGTAAGAACCGCCGCCGATCATGGCCACGAGGTCGTTGGGATCATGCGGGGCTACCACGGGATGATCCACGAAGAGTTCTTTATCGATTCCGATGGTCAGCAACATTTAACCCCTTATCGCGTGACAACCTGGGCAGCTCACGGAGGAGCCCATCTCCGCAGCAGCCGTAGCGAAGAGTTTCGAACCGAAACCGGGCAGAAAGCGGCCGCAGCTATCCTGAGAAAGCATCAGATTGATGCGATTATTCCGATTGGCGGCGACGGTACATTCAATGGCGCTACCGCTCTAAGTAAACACTGGGATGGCCAAATTGTTGGATGTCCCGGAACAATCGACAATGACCTGATGGGCACCGACTATACCATCGGCTTTTCTACAGCGGTACAAACGGCCGTCGAGGCAGTCGACAAAATTCGCGATACCGCATCCAGCCACGACCGAATGTTTCTTGTTGAAGTCATGGGGCGCCACAGCGGATACATCGCGCTCTACACTGCCCTAGCAGCAGGTGCAGATGTCGTTGCGATTCCAGAAACGGATACCAATTTTACAGAGATCATCTCGCACCTTAACCGGCTAAAGGAACAGGGGCGCATGATGGCCATCATGGTTGTTGCCGAGGGAGATGAAAAAGGCGGAGCTGAACTAATTAACGCTCAACTTAAACAGCATGAATGCCCATTCCAAACCCGTACGATCGTGCTTGGGCATCTACAACGTGGCGGAAGTCCAACACCAGAAGATCGCAGACGAGCAACTCAAATGGGTAATGGAGCGGTCAAAGCTATTCTTGCCGGTGAGACTGGCGTGATGATCGGCACTCGCGACGACCGCTGTGTCTCGGTTCCCTTCGAGGAAACCTATGCATCCCATCGACCGGTCTCGCTCGAGCTACTTACTGTACTCAATGAAATCGCCTCATAGTGATTTGGATTTTTTCGGCCGAACGATCAAGACGGCTTTTTCCTCGGCCTTGGAACCTTTGAGCTTTTCCGCCGCCGCCCTTTGCGGCCCTTCGGTTTCGCTTCATCCACCGACGACAAAGGCTGGCCTATCGCTTCTTGAAGCTGACTGATTCGATCTCGCAGTATTCCAGCTCGCTCAAATTCAAGGTCTTCGGCAGCCTGCAGCATCTCCGTTTGCAATTCGTTGATATATTCTTCGGTGATATAAACGGTAGCTTCTGTTTTGGTCGCTGCGTCAGTTGCGTCCCGACGATTCTTCAGATCCGCCCCAATCCCCGACGAAATTTCTTTAAAAATCGTCTTAGGTGTAATGCCGTGTTCTTCGTTATAAGCTTCTTGTATCGCTCGCCTTCTCGCTGTCTCGTGGATGGCATTCTTCATTGCCTCGGTCACTTTGTCGCCATACAAGATCACCTTGGCATTCGCATTTCGAGCCGAGCGACCAATTGTTTGGACAAGCGAAGTTTCACTTCTCAAAAACCCTTGCTTATCCGCGTCCAAAATGGCAACCAGACTTACCTCGGGCAAATCAAGTCCCTCTCTCAACAAGTTAACACCGACGAGACACTGAAACCGACCAAGTCGTAAATCTCGTAACAACTCGACACGTTCAAATGCATCTAACTCACTGTGGAGCCATTTGCTGGAGATGCCGTTCTCGCAAAAATACGACGACAGATCTTCCGCCAAACGCTTCGTAAGCGCAGTCACCAGCACACGGTCACCCAGATCACGCCGCTCTTTTACTTGTTCTAACAAGTGAGCGACCTGACCACTCGCAGGTACAACCTCAACAATGGGATCCAACAAACCCGTTGGCCTAATGATTTGCTCGACCACTTCTCCACCTGTTTTTTCGAGCTCGTAATCGGAGGGTGTTGCCGAAACGTACACGACTTGATTTAGCCTATTCTCCCATTCTTCAAATCTCAGAGGCCGGTTGTCCATGGCGCTGGGCAACCGAAAACCATGGGCCACCAGCGTCTCCTTGCGACTGCGGTCGCCTGCATACATTGCCCGTACCTGCGAACAGGTAACGTGAGATTCATCAACGAACAACAAAAAATCATCCGGAAAGAAATTGTAAAGCGTCTCCGGCTCCTCGCCCGCCGCACGCCCGGCTAAATGGCGGCTGTAGTTTTCGATTCCCGGGCAATGGCCAACATGCTCCATCATCTCAATATCAAATCGAGTCCGCGCATTTAATCGCTGGGCTTCCAGGAGCTTCCCCTCCTTCTGAAACAAATCCAACTGCTCTTTAAGCTCCATTCGAATCAACTTCACCGCATCGGAAATTCTTGATTCAGAGGTAACAAAATGTTTCGCGGGATAAATATAAATATCTGATTCAGAGGTTATCGACTCCCCTGTAAGAGGATTGATAACGGAAATCTGCTCAATATCATCTCCCCAAAATTCAATCCGATAGGCGAACTCTTCATAGGATGGCCATATTTCGACACTGTCGCCACGAACACGAAAAGTCGAACGTTCAAACGAAATATCATTTCTCTTGTATTGAATATCTACGAACTTCGCGAGCATCTTGTCTCGATCAATCGCATCACCAACCTTCAGTGCAACCATCATGGTTCGATAATCTTCGGGCGATCCCAGTCCATAAATACTCGAGACACTTGCGATTATGATGACGTCCTTGCGACTCACCAACGAACTGGTGGTGGCCAATCTCAGACGGTCAATATCCTCATTAATCGAAGCGTCTTTTTCGATATAAATATCCCGCTGAGGGATGTAAGCTTCCGGCTGATAATAGTCGTAATAGCTGACAAAATAATGAACAGCATTGTGCGGAAAAAAGTCTTTAAACTCGGAGTAGAGCTGAGCCGCCAGAGTTTTGTTGTGGGAAATGACGAGGGTTGGCTTTTGAATTTGCTGTATCACGTTCGCCATCGTGAACGTCTTTCCCGACCCCGTAACCCCCATCAACATCTGATGTTTCTTATCGGCTTTGAGTTGTTCAACCAGCGTCTTAATTGCTTGGGGTTGATCACCACCAGGTTCAAATGGCGAAGTTAGTTTAAACATAATAACCGACGAATTCCCACAAGGCCTAAACTTATATCTTATTGCCAAATCTCGACACGACTAGGCTTCGGCGGGAAACGAACGAATTTACGCGGCAACTATCGCCGCAAATGAGAAAATTCGGCAATGATGATCATTGCGTGCCCTTAATCATGGTTCATTCAAAGGAGAAAGATAGGGACGGATCGCTTCCAGTTTTTTCTCCCCAATCCCGGGAACGCCCAGCAAATCAGCATGGTGGTTAAAACGTCCTAATTCGCCGCGGCGAACCAAAATCGCCTGCCCCAACTTTGAACCGACTCCGGGAAGCAATGACAACTCGCCCAGAGTTGCAGCGTTCAAATCAACCTGAAAAGAGAATTTTGCCCTCGCGACATCGTCAATATCGACGAGGCCATGATTCACATTCCATTGAATAATGAAATAAGCGGATGCTGCCAACAGAGCAAACAATAACAGCGCTGCCACTAAACCCTGATGTTCACTTCGCAAAACCAGTTGTAAATGCTCGAGCAAACCCTGTTTCTCAGGATCGCTGACCTCCGCGGATTGCTTGCTATTTTCCATGGGTCACCTAATAAAAAGTAACCACGAAGCGGAGGGAGATTCGTTTAATTAAAAACTGTCGTTCTACTATTTAGACGACCACTCTTTGAGAGTGATTACACCATCTCCGTTTTTATCTTTTTCGTAGAATTCTTTGACGGTCTTATCATCCCACTTCGTCGAATACTCGTGCATCTGAACCTGGCGGTCCTCGTTCTTGTCAAACTTTTCAAAATCACGCGACGAGCCAAAACTACTTCTCGAGGAAGAGGATGAACGACTCGAAGAACTTCCCCACCGCGAAGACCGCGAACTGCTGCTACTGGAAGGTTTACGATCATCAGTGGTGCTAGACGACTTGGAAGCAGGCTTATTGGCCCCGCTTAGACTATCGTACAGTTCTGATTTCGTGACGAATCCATCTTTGTTTTGATCAGCTCCAACGGGCGGACGACGCATTTTTTTAATTTCGCCACCGTCGAGCTTTCCATCCTTGTTTTCATCGTACTGGCCAATCAAACTCGCCGCGTACTTCTCGTACTTTTCTCTTGAACTTGAACTCGATGAAGATGACGCGGAGGTCGTTGGCTTTCTCGAAGAACTAGAATCTCTCGAAGAACTGCTGGTGCTTCGCGTCGATGAAGGCCGCCATGAAGAAGAACTTGACTTAGAGCTCGAGCTTCTCGAAGAATCTCTTGAGCTCGACCCACGTGAACTGGAAGAATTGCGGTAGGCAGCTTCACGGGATGCGTAACGGTTAGAAAGCTCGCTTCGTGAAAGCCGCCCGTCTTTATTGGTGTCGCTTTCCTGCGGAGTTGGACTACCCCACCTCGCCCTGCTAATCTCTTCTTTATCGAGACTGCCATCCTTATTTCGATCGTAACGGCTTAGCGTTGACTCAACTTGGCGATTGACACTCTCACTATAAGTTACTTTTTTCGCGGTGCTTCCTTTGGACTCACTGGAGGTCGCTCCAAACCTCGCCACCCCCGTTCCCGATTCTTCTCGATCGACACCAAACCCTGGGACCTTCCGATCCCGGTTCATCTTTCGATCGGTCTTCTCTTTATCCGCTTTGTCTTTACTTAGCTTTGACAAGATCTTACTGATAGAAACTGATTTTTCAGGATTGAATCCATTTTTGGTGAGGTAGCTTTTCGTGTTGCTGGACATCTCACTAGGCTCAAGCTTGCCATTCGAGTTAACGTCCTTGCGTTTCAAATATTCCTCTAATTTGAAATCCTGTGCCGCAGTGAACTGGGAGCAAAGCACCATAACAATCGGGACGATGATCAACCGACCAACACCGCAAGTTGTCTTCAAATCTTGAAATATCATCTTTGTCTGACTCCGTTTGGCTAACAACCAATAAACTGGGCTCTAAATCACCGATCCTCTAAATCTCGCGAGCGGCGACCTCCGCACATTTGACCGAATTCGATACCTATTTAACACCGAATAAACCAAAAAGTTACTGTAAATCGAGCATATTTGACTTTACTCGGTGAATTGCGTTTAAGCCGCATCTGACTCCAGTTTTGAGAGTGATTTTCCCGACTTTGCAAGCATTCCAACGTTATTGAGGGTTGGTAGCCCTATGCCGTCAACCACTCCACATCAAAACACCGCAAAAACGCTAAGTTTTACGGGTCAGAATGATGCCAATTTGACGCTTTCGCATAGCACGCCGATAATGCATCAGAATCAGCGAGCCCTAACTATTCCGATGTGGGTAGCCATGGGACAACAACTTTGGTTTTTCTCGAATAATCGGGTAGAACGACCTAAAAACACTTCAACACCCCCAACGACAACAAATGATCAATCTTTGCCCGCAATGCAGCAGTAAAATCACCGATTTTGCGGTCAATTGCGACAACTGTGATTGGAGCTTGATTTCTGAACAGGAACCTTCTGATTTCCGCATCAAAGTTGACGCTGATGATAAATTAGGAAAATTCGAATCTGATGAGGCCATCGAAGAGACGATTCAGATTGTCCAAAAGTCCAGACGAAAAATAACGGCCTCTAAACGACAGTCCGGTCAGCCGAGTCAGGCGTCTCCGAACTTCACTGGCGGTCCCCCCAAGTCTCAGGAGGATGATGATTCCCAAATCAATGAAGCAACCCAGCGTGCGCTTGAATTTATCGAACTTGGGGATCTCGAAGCTTCCTTGACCTACCTCAATCGTGCAATCATTGATTTACCTGTTGAGAACAATGGAGAATGCTATTCACTCCGTGGTTACGCTCACCTTAAAAATCTCGACTTCCGAAATGCCGAAACAGACTGTACTCATGCGATTGATTTAGGTTGGGAGGAGCCACAAACTTACGCTTGGCGTGCAGCCGCTCGTGGCGAACAAAACAAGTGGCCGGCAGCCTTTGATGACCTCAGTCATGCTGATCAAATTGCCGCCGATGACGACGAGCAATATCAATCTTTGATTTCAGCTTACTCAAAAAATGCAAGCGATTATTTTCGGACAAGAATTCAAGCAGGTCACGATTCTGCGGATCTCTTTTTTGATCGCGGGTGGGTTTATTTCAAGGCGCGGCAATTTGAAAAAGCCAAAAGGGATTTCCATCTAGCGTTAAAAAAGCAACCGGGACACCCTAACGCTTCCATGGGGCTTGCAGAACTTAAGTATATCTTTCTGGAAGAATACGATGTTCGGGAGCTATGCGATGCGGCCCTAAAAGGAAGCCAAGAATGCCAGGCCCATGGATTAAAAATCCGCGCAATGCTTAATTCTCGAGAAAACAAACTTGATGCCGCAAGAAATGACATCCGAACACTGATGTCATTAGCCGGAGAAGATCCTCAAACGAACCTTACCGTGTGTAAGCTACTCCGTTCGATTGGCGAGTTTGAATTGGCAATCAAAATACTCAACACATTAATACAGAACAAACCCAAGGGTAGCAACCTTTTCCGCGAACGAGGCGAATGCCTGGCAGCCATTGATTGCAACGCACTCGCTTTAAAGGACTTCAAAAAACACCTACAGCAGTGTCGAGCAGATTTCCCGGTACTCGTCAAATCAGCCGAACTGGCCATTCAGGAGAATCGACTGGACCTTGCCCAGCGACGCTTGAAGCGTGCTTTAAAACTTGACCTCGATCGCGACGACGAAGTTTATCTGATTCGGAGTCGTGCCTACCTTAGTGCTGATGATTATTCAAATGCACTTCAAGACTGCGAAGCATCAATCCACAGCAACGAAACAAACCCTGAAGGATATGCGCTACTGGCTAGCATCCACGAAGCCCAATCCAATCCCGAAAATGCTGTCTCTGCACTCACGCAAGCGATCAACCTCGAGAAGGATGATTTAAAAAAATCGAAACTCCTCCAACACCGGGCTCAGCTATTCGAGTCACTGCAGAAACAAAAAACCGCATTGGAGGATTGGAAACATTCGGTATCTCTAAATCCGTCCAACGCAAATTCGTGGTTGCAAATCGCGAAACTTTACCAACCTTGCGATGCCTGGGAATCAGTCAACGAAGCGTTGGTGAATGCGTTAACGGCTCAAAGTCCTCCACCTCGCCACATCGCTCAAGCAGTTTCCCGAATCGCCAAAAAAAGCTGTCAATTTTTTGAGAACAAATTTCAGAATGAATCGCAAGTTAATCCAGATCTCTTATTGCAGCGGGCGCTAACTTACCAACTGAGAGGGCTGCCCGAGAAAGCGATTGCCGACTGCAATCTCATTCTCGAATCAGATTCGAATAACGTTGCGGCGAAACATTGCCGTGCACAAGTTTTCAATCAACAAAAAAATTACCACGCCGCATTGGACGATTTAACGGCGGCATTGAAGGCGAAAGACATTTCACCAACAACCCAATCCCGGCTCCGGTTTGATCGTGCGTCTACCCACAACCTACTCGGCAATAAAGAGGAGGCGAAGTCCGACTTATTGAAAGCAATTCGACTAAATCCACTCGCTTCACGAAATTTCGTCTTTTTGGGCGAGCTTCACCAACAAACAGGCGAATTTGACAAATCGCTCAGGGCGTTTGATAAATCGCTGACGGTCGATCCAGTAAATCCGAATGTTCTTCGAAAGAGTGGTGTCTGCAATACACAGCTTCAAAACCACCACACGGCTATTGGTAATTTTTCCCGCGCGATCAATTTAGCTCCGACTCAGGTCGAACTGGTCATTCAAAGAGGGCAAGCCTATTTAAAAATTGATCAACCACAACTCGCCCTCGAGGATTTTGAATTCGCTCTCCATCAAAATGATCAACTCTCCAAAGCCTATTCAGGAAGGGCTTCGGCATTGGCGATGCAAGGCAAAATTGAAAAATCATTAATTAGTTTAACAAAGGCAATTCACCGGTTTTCCCGTGCGCGAGATCTCGCAGAGATTATTTTCGCCCGTGGTAAAATTTTTTACCAAATGGGTCGTAACTCGCCAGCTGTCTCTGATTTCAGTTTTGTCCTGGAGTTGATGCGATCTGATCCTAATTACGCGGCAGCAATCCGTTACGCCCGCGCGATCGCTAATGTCCACAACGAAAAATGGGACAAGGCACAACGAGATTTTCGCAAACTTTCAAAGCTCCGTCCGAGCGATAAAGAAATTCAAAACGCGCTCGCGTGGTTGGCGGATCGCGATCAAAAAAGACCAAATTTTCTGAATGCGCCGAAACCGTTTCTACGCCCGACACGTCCTTCTATCACCGGACCGCGATGCCGGCTTTCTGATGACGCAAACCAATGGAATGCACCTGCTCCGCACGACTGGTGGGTCGTCCGCTCGGCTGAGAAAAAGGAGTTCGGACCAATTCACTTTGAGACGCTTAAGAACTGGATTCGTGATGGGCGCGTGACGCCGGAAATGAAAATCCTTCGCGCTGACTGGGGCAAATGGAAAAGACCAGAAAAAATATTTCCGGCAATTCAAGAGACTGCTCATCCTGCCCGTTCGCAGAATAACCTGCCAGCAGTAGAATTAGAGGACAACTAGAAAGCCCCACGACACGGGAAAGATACTCCCATCCTATGAATACCCAGAATAAAACAGGTGAATACGGTGACAGACCAAGCGAATACGGCGACAGCCGAATTTCGATGGTCTTTGTTTCTGACATTGAGGTAGAGCCCCCAAAACGCATATCTAACACCTTCAAAAAGTACGCTCATTTTCGTGAGTTAAGCACAGGTGGAAAAGCCCGACTCGTTTCCTGTAAAGATACGAATCTCGGAAGACGAGTTGTCCTCAAAATGCTTCGTGACGAGTTTTTTGAAGATGATGTTGAGCTTCGACGATTGATTCGCGAGGCGCGAATCACTGCGCAACTCCAGCATCCGGCAACGGTTCCAATGTACGAATTGGGGCAAGACGACAATGGTAACTGGTTTTTTGCAATGAAAAAAATCGAAGGGAAAACACTCTTCGAGATCATTGTGGGGCTTGCTCGACGCGAAACACAATATGAATCGACCTATGATTTAAATCATTTGCTGGGCATTCTCACAAATGTTGGCGACGCCCTCGCCTATGCTCACACCAGAGGCGTTATTCATCGAGACATCAAACCCGAAAACATTATTGTCGGAATGTTTGGCGAAGTAACCCTGATTGACTGGGGAGCGGCAAAAGTTTGGGGAATGCCAAACGACGGAGGCGAAGGAACCAAAGGGCAGCGAGGTGGCACTCCGCTTTACATGTCACCCGAACAAGTCACTGGTCATCGGATGGTTGACGAGCGCACCGACATTTTTAGTTTGGGCATCGTAATGTATGAAATGATGGCTCAGCGAGAACCGTTTCGAGGCGCAGATATCGGAAAGACTTTTGACAACATCGTGAACAAAGCGCCTACACCACCACGCGAAGCAGCACCACACCGTGTGATTCCTCAAAAGCTCGAAGAAATCTGTCTTAAAGCGCTTGAGAAAGATCCTAATGACCGCTATCAATCTATGACTGCAATGATGAGTGCCGTGAATAAATTTAGAAATGATTCGCTCCTACGTGACATTAGTTAACATGGGTTTTGCTCTATTCCCAACATCAGAAAACCAATCGTAACTATGGCGAACCAAAGCGATGATTCGAGACTTGAAAAGATAGACCAGAAACTCCGAGTTCTGGTCGTTCTTGCTGCCTGCCAAGCAGGGGTAACCGGATTAATGTTCGTCTATTTGGTTTTGGAGAACTTTATCCCATCCAATTCTACGCTTCTTCTATTTTTAATCGGGCTTGGCGTTTTCTTGTATCTATTCCGCAGTCGAATTCCCCGCTGGTTCGGCAATATAAGTCGCTTTATTTTCGCTAACTTACTCGAAATGAGAAAATCAGATTCAGTAAAGGATTAGCTTCTTCGAAATCTCTACTTTACTGCGCTGACATTGTTTTGGTTGCAGCCACCCATTCAATCGTTTCACGACTGATAAACTTCGATCGCCGGTTGTGTAGGTGACATGATCTGCTGCTCAATTGCCTTTTGTGATAAAACCGACAGCGCTTGCCGCCCTTCCTCGCCAAGATCCACCGTCCAATCATTCACATAGAGTTCGACGTGGGCCATCAAAACTTCATCGTCAAATTCCTGAGCATATTTTCGCATGGTTGGTAATGTTTCTTCACGATGCTTCAAACCATAAACGATGGATGAACGAATAACGCTCTGAACTCGTGCCAACGTCTCTTGGTTTAATTCTCGACGAGCCAAAATCCCTCCCAAGGGAAGAGGAACACTGGTCTCCAATTCCCAGCGCGTGCCGAGATCCTCGACTAAAAAGAGTCCTTCCTCCGCCCAGGTAAACCGCCCTTCGTGTATACAAACTCCGAAATCGGCAGATTTCTCCTGAAGCGAGGGCATGATTGCTGAAAACAGTTGGTGTTCGACCCGAGTCTTCTTTGATGCGATTGCTTCTCCATAAAATAGCCGGAACAGCATCGCCGCAGTTGTAAATTCCCCGGGGCATAAAGTGCGAGTACATCCCGAAGCATTTAAGGCATCATCCGGCGAAGTCCCTTCTTTCGCCGACAAAAGTAAAGGGCCAACTCCAAACCCCAACGCTGACCCCGATGGCAAAACCAATGTCCGATCAGAAAGAAGTGCAGCAGCATGAAAACTTGCTTTCGCCACCTCAAACCGATCTTGAAAAAGCCCCTCATTTAGCTGCTGAATATCTAGCAACTCAATTTGAAAATCCAAGCCGAGTAAATCAACCTTACGATTAAGGATGCCATGAAACGCAAAAGTATCATTGGGACATGTTGAAATGGCCAGTCGGATTTTATTTGTAGTTTGCATTATTTTTGCCGTCTAAAGCCGGTGTTTCTTCACTTAACGTCGATAACCGGGGCGTCTTAATAGAGAGAGGAACGTCCAACGAATCGAGAAATCACTTAACGCTCCAGAAAATCCAACAAGAGATTAGTTACTGCCTCCAATGCTTCATGGATTTTCCAATTCCGCTTGTCACGATCTCCCGCCCGATTGGAGATTCCACGCACCAAATAAAAAGGAACACCACATATCTTTGCGGCAACCGCTACCGCAAACCCTTCCATTTCCTCAACAGCAGCGTTTGGGAAACGACGGCGTCTCTCGTCTACATCATCACTGTTGTTGGCTGCTGCGCACACTGTGAGAATCTGGCAGGGTGGTCCTTCAAAATTTGCAAGAGGTAAGACATCACCGATGCTGTCCGTATCACCTCTACCGGCCCATTGCATCCACCCCATCTCGCCTGCGGTTTGATAGTCAGGCCCACTCCCCGCTCCAATGCCAAAACACCCAACCTCACTCCCTACCACCGCTGTACCAGTCGGAATTTCTGACGCATACGCACCTGCAATCCCGACTAAAACGACATTTGTTGGTTGGTACCGCGTAATTAATTCCATCGCCTTTGCAGCCGAAACAACAGGTCCAAAGCCGCAGACCTCAACCACAGTCTCAGTGCTGGAAATACGTTCAACAACAAACTCGTATTCCATCAACGTCGGCACCAAAATCAGCCACTTCACTTGATTCAAGGTTGAGCTCATTCAAGCCACTTTCCGTATGGGATTAAGGTTTGTTATTTCCAGAAAACAATTAACAAAGATTTCCGGTTTATATGGTATGGACGAACTTCGCCGAAATCGCTGGGCATTAATGCGTCCGTTTTAAGACGATCTGTTTTAGTACTTGCTCGGCCCTCTGCCAATTAGAGGCCTCCCTTGCAGCCCAATAACTCATTAATGTCGCGAGACACAACATCACCGCAAATCCACTGGTCGCCTGCTTGACCCTGAATGTTGAAATCTCAAGCAACATCGCCACGCTTCCTTCATTCCCTCCCAGCAATAGTCCCGTACAGCAAAGCCCGTAAACAAACGCCAGGACTAACATCGATATTGAAACCGATCGCAATGCCGACCAATCATTGATTTGAAAAAGAAAAATGGCGTACATCCAAATCAAAAGACAAACCCCAATCTGCAAGAATAGCCAATTCGGAATCTCATTCCCCCCGGACAACCCTCCCCAACTTATCAACTGTGTAAAAACCGGAATCAAATTTAGCAACCCAATAAAAATCAAGCCGACAGCAAACATCTTTGCCAAGAAGAAACGATCCGCATTTGCCCGGGTTAATCGCTCTTCCCAACTTTTTTCTTCATTGATCTCGGAGGACTTGCCATCCGCAGAGCCTACCAACGACAGATTGAGATTTTCGCGAAGAATGGGTTTCCCAACTGCCGCAACACCGGTGGTTTCAATATGATTCACACCAATTGTTTGCTCCGCTTTCCTACTCACAAATGCCTGCTGCGAATCTGGTTGTTTTTTCCGTAAACGCTCGCCAACCAATTCAACTGAAACGGAGGGCAATTCCTGTTTTGGCCGACTTGAGGTGTGCTGCCTAGGCTTGGCAACAGGAAGTCGAGGCGAATCAACAACCTCTTGAGTCGGGTCTCTTGAAGGCAACTCTTTTCGCGGCGAACCTTCCAAACTGCGTCTGTTATCAACTAAACTAGTGTATCTCTCGGCGCAACATTCAACCGTACCGGCGTCCTTGCTCTCGGCGATTGAAATTTCGGGAATGCGAATCATCGTTTCACATTTGGGGCATCTCACAACCTTGCCGCAACGAGCCATCGACGCATGTAGGATGCAGCCCTCAGGGCATCTAACTCGCAATGACATAAAACGCCTACTCAAAAAAGACTAACTATCCCAACCTCGCAGCACGGGTAATTATAACACTTCCGACAATGTCATTCAGCGTTTCCCAACAGGCCGACTCAAATCAGCCAACAGCGCGTAACATTGAGTTGTCGCTAAACTATTTAGCTGAGTTCCACGGACTGTCAGACTTAGCCTCTTCACTTCGAACAATGTCGAATACAGCATCAACATAGGCGGGAGCCAAATGAGGACTAATCGAATCCCAATTTAGATTTCCTAGCTCAGTCAATCTCGCTTCCATACGTTTTAAAAATCGCTTGACTCCCCGTGGGCTGACAAGGCGACCGAATTTATCAACACACATTTCAATACCTCCGTGATCGAAACCCGATCTCATTTTCGGAATCCGGGGGATTGGATCTCCGAAATTCACCCAACGGAAATGCTTTAATCTCACATGTTTGTGGTACTGCCGACTGGCAACTCGCGGACAGCCAAATGTATGAAGCTCCCTTGGCTGGGACTGAATATACGAAAGCACGCATCGGGACGCACAAAGAGTTGCAACCGCTGCTCCCAGCGAATGCCCGCAAAACCAGAGCTTACGTTTATTTGGCTCCAACTCTGCTTCCACCGCGGGCCAAACCCCGTCCGCCATCACTTTGAAGTCATCGATCACCAATCCTGTTGTCTGCGCCATCGTCGCTGACAATCCTTCCAGTTCCCTCGCTTCCTCTAGCTCCCTAATCTCTTTGCTTCGAAATACCATCACAGCATCAAATTCATTTTGAAACCAGAAGACATCAACGCCTCCCCCCTGGATTACTTTGCCGTCCGTGAATCCAAGCTGGCCCGCAATTGCATTCGCATCTTGAATAGGAAGATAGCTTGCCAGAGCCATTTCACAAAACAACAACGATCTTCGCAAAACCGAAAGTTCTAAAATGGGGCCTTTGTGCTGACTCTTAAAAAAGAAGTCCCGCGATGTCTTTGTATTAAGACTCGCGTTCTTATCAGGAATCTGAATTTCCGAAGCTACCATTTCACAACCGCAAAAGGAATTTAAAATCACATACTCAACGCCAAACGTAACGCAGTCGCAAAGTCACCTACCCAAAATAGTTTCAGCGCTAACGGATCTTCAATCGAAATGGATTCACGATCGAAACGACTACCCCATCCGTCATTTCGTCTGCATCTCAATCGTACCTCGCCATCCCTTTGGAGGCTTACCTTGAGACTGCCTGAGAAACTTCTCCAAAAACAATCTCAAGGAATCTTCTGAATCCAGTATATCTAATTCCGTTTGCAATCGCATCCATTCACCCGCCCGAAACAACTCCAGCAGATTTTCTGAATGAACTAAATCATCGTCAGTCACTTCAGATGCAGCGCAGACTTGAAACACGTCGAATGCCCCCTCCATACCAAATGGCTTGAAATTACCCATGCAGCGCACTGAAATTTCCTTAGAAAAATCATCGTCGCCCTTTAAGGCCTCCACGGTGGCCGCATCAATTAGTATTTTCGAATTGAGCCATTTCGTCATTCCCTCCAACCGCGAGGCTAAGTTAACGACAGGACCGAAAGCGGTTACTTTTACCTGATCACGTGTGCCTATCTTACCTGCGACAGATTCCCCTGAGGCAATCCCAATCCCAAACTGAAATCCAAAATCGTCGGCCATCTCGCCGAGCCGAGCGTGGTTATCGACATGTGAATGAATCGAAATCGCTGCTTTTACCGCCGATACCGCATTTTGCTCACTTCTTCTTGGTGGAATAGGCCAACCCCAAAACCCCATTGCCGAGTCACCGTGAAAATCCCCGATCACCCCACCGAAATCTAAAATATTGGATGTTGTGATCCCCAACGCTTCACTAACTCGTGCTAAAAGCTCAAGCAAGTCATCGGACAACTGTTCAGATGTTTTAGAAAAACCCCTCAAGTCACAAAACAAAACTGACAAATCACACTCACGCGGTTGCAGCACCTGTTCGGAATCGAGTACCGAAATCGCCTTCATAACCACTGGTGAAAAGAACGTCCGAAGACTCGCCTCCTGTCTCTCGAGCTTCTTAACCAGCAACAAATTCCTGAGCGACGAACCAACCAACTCGCAGAATTTGAGATCGCCTTGAAAATCTAATTCCTGAGAAACGGAACTCAAACTTGAATCCCGATCGCCACGCTCTTTACCTGCAACGTAAACTCCCCAACCGGGTGTTGCTGCACTTGATATCGGAGACACAAAAGCCCAGTCGTTTTCATAGTCGATTGTATATTTCGACTTCTCACCTTTACCATGGCTCCAAATATGCAAAACCGATTCATTCGATTCCAGCGCCTGTTTAACCAGTGTCTCGCTCGGCTGAAATCCACCTGAACTAAGATCGCGCCGATCCCATTGCATAATCTCAATATCGGAATCGCTAAGCCGTTGAGTTTCGTCGACTTCAATTACGGGATCAAATGCTGGATCCGCCGCTAAATCTCGAATTCTGACCAACCCCACGGTCGACGCCGAAGCGATCCCCTGCATTAACGTATTCACAATTTGAATTAGTAAATTCTCATTGTCTGACGCTGTAGCAATCACCGTCGGTAATCGACTTAATACATCGATCCGGCGATCAACATCACGAAACGAGACCTTGCGCAAATAGTCAGCGGTAAATGTTTTTTGACTAATTGGATCCGGCACGTCTAAAGACCCAAATGCTTCTTCCTCGGCGATGGTAAATTGAGTTTTACCGATAACAAAATGTTCACCCGCTCCCAATTCAAAACAATCTTCGGCTTTACCGTCGTAAAAAACCGGATTCGAAGAACTTTTAAGCTTTTGAATGCGAACCTTGTCTCCTGCCAAGCAAAGGGAAATGTGAATCCGAGAGATTTGGCTATCCCACGGAACACGATAAGTCTCTGTTGCTCGTCCAACAAAAATCTCTCGCTCCGGTATTCGTCGCCTCCAGCGAGCACCGACTTCGGATCCCTCTGCAATCAGTTCCAACATGTTTTCCCTGTTCCGCGTCCAGAATCCGATTCACCCAAAACGCAATTATGCAACCAACTCATCAGCACCAATCACGGACTTGTAAGCACCATCTTATTCAAAAAGAAAAAACAAATCCCAACAATCATCAATCCCAAAAACACCGCTAACAATTGCAATCGCCCGGAATGAAACCCGCGCGTCGCGTGGTCCAACCGCAAATAGGTAAACGACAATCCGAGAAGCAAGAGTATCCCAATGAAAAATATGGCTAGGCCAACGATACGACTCCGTATCAATCGCCGTGTTTCTAAATCAATCTCAACCCCAGCACTAACAGATTCTCCAATTGGCTCAGAGGCTTGCCAACCAAGAGGGTCAACAATGAACCGACTTTCAGGCTTGAGTGGTTCCGCAGGAACCGCGGAAACGCTCGCTGTCCAACCAAGCACAACAACGAGCAGTATCAATGTTCTCATCAAGTGCAAACATCTGGCCGCAAGCCAATGTTTTTTGGAATTTCCGAATTGATGAAATAGCGTTGTCAAAGTACTTCCGATGGTAATTAATTCAGTTTCAAAACCACAACTGGGTAACCCATTAATTGGCTGACTTAACATCAGGCAGGCTACAAATCTGGAAACGTTTCTGCGTGTTTAACCAGGGAGCTGACA
Source organism: Planctomycetota bacterium (assembly GCA_029979005.1). GTDB lineage: Bacteria > Planctomycetota > Planctomycetia > Pirellulales > Pirellulaceae > Mariniblastus. The sequence continues at coordinate 33,452 of JAPOIJ010000025.1, forward strand.
GTTGTACCGACAACGAAATCACCACAGCCCAGATACAGGCTGCGGTGAGAGGAATTGACAGAAGGCAACTCAACAAAACACCCCAAAACATGCAAATCAAAATGGCAGAAATACTTAACCGAGTCCTTCGGACCGGGTCACATTGCCGCCACCAACGTACTCCCCCCAGAAAACACGTGAAGAACAACATATACGCGGCCAACGGGCCAGCGCCCGCCATCCAGTCCCAACCTTGAAAAAATGGGCGAGAAGTCTCAAGTGTTAAAGAGGTTAAATCAATATGAAACCAATTGGCTGAAAAGAACGCAGACACACCTAACAGCATCCCCAATCCAGTCATCTCAAGGTAGCGCCATCGCGATTTTCTCGGCCGCCGATCACTGCGTTCGGAGACCAATAAAATTGCCCAGCAGCCCATCACACTTACCAGTGTCAACCAAGTGTAATTTGCCCAATTTTCAATCGAGGCACCCCACGGACCACCGTCCAGAACCCCCGTGACCATCGCAAAACCCAACAGAATTAACACAACACAACTAAAAGCCGCGATGAGTAACGATCCGATCAACTCTGTAAACCGATCTGTCAAAGGCCGGCTCAGCAACCAATGCCGAAGATGCGGACTTTCTTCCGATTGCCCGAACTGCATCAGCCAACGCGACGACAAACCCAGTTTCTTTGCAAGCGAATAACGCAACAGGTAGTAAACAAAATAAAGACCTCCAATGGACAACGTCAAAGGTAAAAGCCATTGAGAATTCTGAATCACCACAATGCCAGCAATGATCAACATCACCATTTTGATCGGTGTAGAAAAATTGGCAGTTTCCCACCACAGCGTAAATCTTGCCAATCCCGCATGAAACACGGCTGCGATTGGCTCATCTCCTTGGCGGTCATCCATTGGATTACCGGACGCATTCGGCTCGCGCGTTTCAGTCGGCTTTGATTCGGTAGGCTTGGATTCCCTTTGATTCGCGACTGAAATCACAGTCTCTTTCGTCCTCGGCAGCTTGAAATTGTCGATAATTGCTTTTGGCAATTTATCAATCAAATCAATAGTTTCGGATCGATTGGGTTTGGTTGATTGCCGATGGGGTTTGCTTGATTCAGATTGGACAAGTGTGCCGATCGAGTGCTGCGAAACAATTGAATCACTTCGCCGCGCCACGTCTGGCCATGGTAGATCCGCGGCCATCTCAGATATACTTCGATAGCGATCCTCAGGATCTTTTCGCAACGCCTTAGAAACCACTTTACGAAAACCGGCCGGCACCGCGGAAACATCCGGTTCTGCCGTCAGATGTTTCATGATGATCTCTTGTGCACTTTCACCATCAAATGGAACTAAACCCGTCGTCAACTCAAACAGGATAATGCCCAAAGCATAGAGATCTATTTCCTTACCATAAACGCCTTTTCCAATCTCAGGTGCCATGTAATGGAATGTCCCCACCGATTCAGTCTGCCCAGATCGTCGGCTACAGGAAATATATTTTGACAGGCCATAATCACCTATCTTGATCACCTGTTCATGCAGATCACAAAAGATATTGCCTGGTTTTAAGTCGCGATGCACAATTCCATTCTCATGCAAATACGATACCCCGGAGGCAGTCGAAGCAAACCAGGATTTAACATCCTCATCCTCCAGACCGTTTTGATTGGCTTCAAGCACGTCCCGCAAAGAGGGGCCGGGAACATACTCCATCACAACCCAGCTCTCACCTTCGCCTGTGGTTCTGATATCCCAAAGCGAGATTAAGTTGACATGCTTCATGTTCAAACACTGACGCACGCCTCTCAACTCGATGTCCAGGTTACGCTGTATCTTTTTTAACGCGACCTCTTTACCTGCGTCATTAAGTGCAAAATAAACCTCCCCAAATCCGCCGATACCAATCCCGCGTTTGATGGTGTATCCTTCGAGCGGAGTCGCTCCACTGGGATAAGTAAACTTCATTCGGCGCCTCCCAACCATGCCGGTTGGCTGCATTGATTCAGCAATTAAATTTCACCGCTATTCTAGCGTAGCCGCAACACGGCCTGTTTGTCTAGCTTTCAAACCGGTTTGGCAATTATTGTGTTCATAAGCTGGCTCCCCTCAGAAGAACCAACCACTTGCCAAATTAAGATTGGACTAATTTTGGTCTGATCAAATCATGTCAAATCGTCGGTCCAGAACGCTTAAAGCAACAACATGCGATTGAGAAATCAAACCGGCTCTAGCGTTAAAGAAAAATCGTCACCAACAATTCGGGAATCGAATTCAATCGCTGCCTCTGCCGTCACCGACTTACCATCCACTTCCATCGCTCGTGGCGATCGACAAAACCACGTCCCCGATCTTTCAAATAACACCAGGTTTTCGTCCCAGGCTGGACAGACAACGTGGTTCGAACGATTTGGCCCCAAGATAATTGAATTCACCGGAAGTATGACGGCATCAGCCCACGGCACTGATCGGTGGCGGGAAACGAAATCAAGTCGCGCCGTTTTACTCAAGGCATGCGTTTGACAATAGGCTAGTTCGACTCCACCCTCGAAAGCGAGTATCTGACCATTTTTTAGAACAAATTTTGAATCCAATTCAACACCGTCTACCGAGAGCTTACCGATCGGCTCCAGAACATGCCCCCCCTGGACCCGCTCGAAATTGGCATGATGACTACGCAAATTCCCTTGAATGCCGATATCAACTTTTGAACTGTTGATGGCTTGCCCCAATGCATTGACTCGATTACCGCAAACGAGGTAACCACCAACGCCGTCAACCCAGATTAGAAACCTATTCCCTGAATTTTGCTTATCCATGCGTCCTATCCTATCGAACGCGCCCTTTTCGACAACCACATTCTTTTCGTTACGCCCCGATCGTCGATTTACGTTGAATGCGGAGTCGTTTGGAACCGTTGAAGTCCCCACCGTAGTTGAGTCCATCTGCCTTCTCGTCTTTTTCTTTAACCTTGCTTTGCAATCCCGCCTCGCTTCAAAAGCAAACTGATTGGTTGGCGCAATGTGCAGGATCTTCTCGCAACTTTGACTGACATCGCCCCATTTCCATTGAAGCGCGAAGACTTCGACGTCCGTACAGTGTCTTTTCATTTGCCGTTGTCGATTCTTCAAAGCGGAAATCCTCGGCGCGAGATAGGGTAAATCCGGACGAACCGTCCCGGCTTTCTCCAGCTCAGCAACAGACTTTTTAAACTGACCTTGTGCAGCGAATCGGCTTGCCGCATTCAAACATTCAGAAACAGATTTAATTTGATTAAGCCGCCAGTCCAGAACCCGTCGACGCTCAAGTACTTCAATGCAATTTAAGGCGCAAACCGGCTCGCCGCGCAATAGCGAGGCATCCGCGGATTCAATAGTCAATTCAATCAACTGATTCTTCTTTTCGCGAGTCTCTTCTGCAAACTCTTGCAAATTTAGTTTTGTCACCTCATCGAGATCCAGCCAGGCCATATAGAATTGCCCGCACGAAATAGATAACTTCGCCCGATTCAGCAAACCACTCGCGAGTTCTCGTGCCACAGAAAGCTTTTTGCGTTTGTTCCGGATCAATCCGCGATCGTAGCAATGAACAGCCTTATCAAGGTTACCGTATCGAAGCGCCTGTTCTGCGAACTTAATTTTCGAATTCCACTTCATCAAAAGTCGTCTCCTGAAAACAGCTGAACACACTAAAAAGCGGGACAGCTGGTTCCTGAACCTGCCGTCCCGCTTCCATCGATCAACAATTGAACCAGTTGAGACATCCAACTCACGGCGAGCTAGTTAACGACCAGCTCAGCTTCCGATGATTCTTCCGAAACATCGCCACTGCCGGCTTCTTTTGCATCAAAGTAAGCATCCATATCGGATAGCACATCGGAGCTTGGAATAACGGAATCGTCGCTAACGGGAATCTGTCCAAAGTACTTGGGGGCGATATTGTAATATTCCTCATCCGCTGAAATCCGGGCATCAATATCATCTAGCATCTCGCGAGTCTTAGACAGTTGGCTGTTATCAAGCTTAATCTGAGACGCGGTTGCGATGACTTCGTTCATGCGATTTCGAGCCGTCAAATTCTCAATTTGCAACTCCAGTTCGCGTTGCTGCGATTTTGCTTCGCTCAATTTCACATGGGCGGCAGCTAAAGATTCCTTGCGAAGATTTAAAATTTCGCCCTTCTTCTCAAATGTCTTTTCGGCGGTTTGATAAAGCGTAAACCTATGCCTTAAATCTTGTTTGACACGCGATAAATCATGAGCTTTACCTCGTGTGTCAACGTAAACCTGACCGCCAGATTCAACATGCGTGCGGAGTGCCATCATTTCGTCATAGCTCTTTTTTAACATCTGCTCATGCGACTTAAGATCTGCAGCCAGTCGTTTCACCTTGACCTCCTCTTTGGAAATCTTGTGAACCATGCCATGAATTTCTGGACCAATTTCGTCAAGCTGGATCTTGGCGGCATCCAATTGATAGGCCACAGGAACTTGATCCTGAGCTGCTGTTCTGACCTTGGTTACCGCTGTTTTTGCATAGGGAATTAACTTCCCACCAAATAGCAGCCCACCAATCACAACTACGCCCGCGGCCCCAATGGCCAATTTCTTAAACATATTCCGCTCTCCTGATCTTATGTTGGATGAACCGGCGCTCGTTACCAAAACACTTTGGCTGACTAGCCTGATCGCCGTTGTAGGTTGTTCGCCCATGCAGTTCGGATCTTTGGAAAATTTAGAAAATTTTTCAAAAGCCTGCTGCCGCACCACCCTGCTGATTTGTTTATTCCTGCTCCGATTTGAGCTTTCAGGCATGTTTCCAGCATTTTTCCGACTTCGATTCGCAAAAAATTGCCGATTCAAAAAGCATCGACTGCGAATTTCGATCATGTCACGAGCTGCGACCTAAAACTTTGGGTTCCCCACCACGTTTTCTCGATTCAACTCAAACTCTGCACCGAATTCATGTCCTTGTTGATACTGGACCGCGTCAATGAAAACGCTAATAAAGTCAATTTGGTTGTCTCGCGATCTTGCTTCGGCCACCTTATTGGCCCTGATAACTTTGGCAGCCTTCTGGATCCTATTGCTGCCGCTAAATCAAACTGTTCAGAAAACGTTTCTAGCTCGGTTCCATTTAGACTCCTCCAGTTTTTCAATCTGGGCACTGCAGCAACCCATCCCCTCAATGTATAACTTCGAAAACAGGGTTTGGATCAGCGAGGTGCCGATTACTCAAAGCGACTTAAATCAAGCAAGCAGCGATCAAAAAAACGCCCCCCCACGCATAAGTACCCCTGCGACGCTCGTGTTGGATCTTGAGAATATTGAGACGGAACAAATCAACCACTTTCCTACGCGGGC